>VXNP01000046.1 GCA_009840525.1 Gammaproteobacteria bacterium | reverse complement strand
CCGCCGTTACGTCAGGGTTTTAGCGCGCAAACGTTCATCTACCCACACCCGTCCTCCATTAGCCGCAACCAGCCCCCGGTTGCTGGGCCATAGGCGCCCACCTACGGTAGAAAAACCGGCCCACAACCGAGGGGCCGGACCATGGATTCGGAGGCAGCATGACCGACAGCATTCCCTCGCCGATCATTCGAGCCCCGCTGCTCGCGATCTCGCTGCTCGCCGCGATGTCACTGGCCGCGATCTCCCTCGCCGCGATGCCGGCCGGGCTCACCGCCCAGGACCCCATCTCGCTCCTCCCCCCCATGGAGTGGCGCTCGATCGGGCCGGACCGAGGCGGTCGCTCGATCGCGGTTGCCGGCCACGCCGACCGACCCTTCGAGTACTACTTCGGCGCGACCGGCGGCGGGCTGTTCAAGACCACCGACGGAGGCTCCACCTGGACCCCGGTGACTGACGGCCAGGTCGGCAGCGCCTCCGTGGGCGCGGTCGCGATGGCCCCGTCCGACCCCGACATCGTCTACATCGGCATGGGCGAGGTGCAGTTGCGCGCTAACGTCCTCCAGGGGGACGGCGTCTACCGATCGGACGATGGTGGGAAAACCTGGCGCCATCTCGGCCTCGCCGACACCCACGCCATTGGACGCATCCGCATCCATCCCACCGACCCGGACCGCGCTTACGTGGCGGCGCTCGGCCACCCCTTCGGATCCAACTCCGAGCGCGGCGTCTTCCGCACCAGCGACGGAGGCAGGACCTGGGAGAAGATCCTCTTTCGCGACGAGCGCACCGGGGCCGTCGACCTTGTCATGGACGCGAGCGATCCGGACGTCCTGTACGCAACGCTCTGGCAGGTGTACCGCAAGCCGTGGCGCCTGTGGAGCGGCGGCGAGGGGTCGGGGATCTTCAAGACCACCGACGGCGGCGGCACCTGGACCGAGATCACGCGCAATCCGGGCCTCCCGGATGGCGTCCTCGGCAAGATCACGATCACCGTGTCCGGCGCGGATCCGGACCGGGTGTGGGCGAACCTCGAGGCCGAGCGGGGCGGGCTCTACCGGTCCGACGACGGAGGCCGGTCCTGGGAGTTCGTCAACGGCCACCGCGACATCTGGCAGCGCGCCTTCTACTTCCAGCGCCTGGAGGCGGACCCGGTCGACCGCAACACGCTCTACATCCTCAACTTCAGGCTCATGCGCTCGACCGACGGGGGGAAGACGCTCGAGAGCGTGCCCGAGACCCACGCCGATCATCACGACCTGTGGATCGATCCGACCAACCCGCAACGCATGATCAACGGCAACGACGGGGGCGGCGTGGTGACGGTGAACGGGGGCCGCACCTGGACCTCGATGCGGTATCCGACGGCGCAGATCTATCGCCTGACGACGACCTCCGACTTCCCCTACCACGTGTGCGGCGCACAGCAGGACAACTCGACTGCGTGCGTGTCGTCCGAGCCCGGGCATCTGCGTAATCCCCGCAGCCCGAGCCCGGAGTGGATGTACGCGGTGGGCGGAGGCGAGATGGGCCACATCGCGCAGCACCCCGCCGATCCGGACATCTTCTACGCGGGAGCGACCAACACCCTCACCCGCTACGACCGCGCGACCGGCCTGGCCACCGACATCCAGCCCTGGCCGCGCATCGTCATGGGCGAGCCCGCGCGCGACATGCCGGAGCGATGGAACTGGACCTACCCCATCGTGGTGGCGCCGCAGCCGCCCCATGCGCTCTACGTCGGGTCGCAGCACCTGTGGAGATCCCTCGACGACGGGAAGTCATGGGAGAAGATCAGCCCGGATCTGACGCGCGCCGAACCCGAGACGCTCGACGATTCCGGCGGCCCCATCGTGAAGGACCAGGACGGGCCCGAGATCTACGGTACGCTGTACGCGATCACGCCGTCGCCGCATGAAGCGGGCACGATCTGGACGGGATCCGACGACGGGCTCGTGCACGTCTCGCGCGACGACGGTGGGACCTGGCGCGACGTGACCCCTCCTGACATGCCGGCGCACACGCGCGTCATGACCGTGGAGGTGTCCCCGCACGATCCCGCGAGCGCGATGGTGGCCGGTATCCGGTACGAAATGGACGACCGTTCGCCGTACGCGTGGCGCACCGACGACTACGGCACGACCTGGACCCGCATCAGCGACGGCATTCCCGATGGCGCCTTCGTGCGCGTGGTGCGGGAAGATCCGAAGCGCGCGGGACTCCTGTACGGGGGCACCGAGCACGGCGTCGTCGTGTCGTTCGATGGGGGCGCGCACTGGAGCGACCTGTCCTTCGGGCTTCCTGACACGCCCGTCACCGGGCTCTCGGTCGAGGAGCGCGACCTGGTGATCAGCACCCATGGCCGTTCCTTCTGGGTGCTCGACGACATTGAGACGCTCCGGCAGGTCGACGCGGATGTCGCCAGCGCCGACGTGCACCTCTTCCAGCCGGGCGACGCGATCCGCCGATCGGTCCCCGCGGTAATCGACTTCCGGGCAGGCCAGCCGGGGACGGAGGGGCAGAGGACGCGGCTCGACATCCTCACGGACGACGGGGAGCACGTGCGCACCGTGGTCGACGCAATCGTGGATTCGGGCACCCAGCGGGCCCGCTGGAACCTCCGCTACCCGGGCGCGGTCACCTTCGACGGCATCGTCCTTGAGGGCGGCAACCCGGCGGTGGGCCCTTGGGCGCCGCCTGGTCGCTACCGGGCGCGGCTCACCGTCGATGGCATGACCCGCGAGGCGACCTTCGACGTGCACCCCGACCCGAGGCTCGGGAACATCCCCGCCACTGCCTTCACCGATCAGTTCCGCCTGGCCATGGCGATCCGCGACGCCGAAAGCCGGGCCAACACGAGCGTGCTGCTGGCGCGCGACCTTCGGGCCCAGGCCGACGCGATCGTCGCCCGGAGCGACGACGCCGACCTGAGGGACCTGGTGTCCCGCTTCACGGCAGGAATCGAGGCGGTCGCGGGAGAGCTCTACCAGCTCCGCAACCAGAGCCCGAAGGACAAGATCGCATTCCCGATCAAGCTGAATGATCGCCTGACCGGCCTGCGCAGCCACTTGGAACGGGGCGACGGCACACCCACCGGCGCCTATCGGGCGGTCTTCCACGAGCTTTCTGCGGAACTGGACGTGCATCTGCAAGACCTCGAGCGGATGCTCAGCGACCGTCTACCGCGCCTGAACCGGCGGCTGGAGGAAGCGGAACTACCGCAGATCGTTGTCAGGGATGCGCCTATCGCGGACGGGTGAGGGCGTAGGCGTCGGAAGCCGATTGCCCAGGGGCCGCGTCGAAACCTTGGCAGAGGAAAGCTCGCTGTTTCCGAGGGAAGACCCGATGAGAAGGGATTATTGCGTGGTCCCGCTTGTTTCAGTCGTGTTCCTTTGCACCGCGTGCGAGTCAACCCCGGTGCCGGCGCCCGTGATTCTCATGGACCCGGTGGCCACCTCGGAAGCCCCGCTCACCGGCATCAACTCGATCGCCCTGGCGGACGAGGCCACTGCATGCGTGATCGAGTCCTACGAAGAGCGCATCCACTGCCTGAGCAGGAACGGGGAAGTAGTGGGCGCCTTCGGACGACCCGGCGAGGGTCCGGGCGAATTCCGCAGTCTCATGGAAGTTGTTGGCGGACCGAACGGCACCATAGGCGCGATCGACTGGGGATTGGACCGGATGACCGTCTTCGAAACGGCAGGTGCGCTGGTTTCTGAATTCAGGCTTCCATTCTCCTGGCCTTTCAGGGCGAGGGCGCCCTTCGATTCACTCTTGTTCGGCTACGGAATGGCGAATCGCTCCAGGGACTTGTCAGCCGGGATTCCGGTTCTCCACACAGAGCTGGACCTGGCCTCGGAGACGATTGTCTGGGAGAGGGCTTATCCCGTCGATCTGGTGGACACCGGATGCGATTGGGGGACGGTCGGCGAACTCGCCCGGGGTGTCCCCACGCCCACAGGAGGCATGATCTTTCCGGCTTGCGGTGGGCTGATGGTCTTCCTGGAGGATCGAGATGGCGATGACGCCACGCTTTTTGAGGCCCCCCTTTACGTCGAAGAGTTTCGCACCGAGGCAGAAGTCGAGGCGTTCGCAACGATGCAGCGGACGAGCATGTTCGGTTCCGAGGCCGCCGTTGAGAGATACCGGACGACGCCCCTCCGCTATAACGTCGGACGCCCGATCTTCGACGACCGCGACCGACTCTGGGTCCTCACGCGTCGATTTCACGAGGGGTTCTCGCATCTGGACATCTACGCGGGTACCCGGCTCATCGGCGTGGTGCAGGTGCGGGACCGAGCAGTCGGTTTCGATCTGCGGGGTTCGACGCTTGTCATCCTGAAAGACAGGCCCGTCGGCCCCGAAGATCCCGACGGCTACCCTGACCGGGCCATCGACTGGTACGACATCGGTAAACTGGAGATCGGCCGGTAGGGGAGCCAACCCACCGCCCACGCTGCAATCCGGCCCGGCCGCACCCTGTCACGGGATCCTCTCCGGCGTACCGCCGTACTCTCTAGAGAGACTGTCCCCTCCTTGCCCGCAGCCGGAAGCACGCCCGAGTGAACGCTCAATCCCTCACGGTCGCCCTCATCACCGATGTCTTCCCCCACCGGGACGAAGAGGAGCGGCTGCTGGCCCATCTGCGGAAAGCGAAGGCGCGAGGAGCGCAACTGGCGGTCTTGCCGGAGCTGCCGCTGAATCGGTGGGCCCCCGTGAGCCAGGTCCCGTCCGACGCCGACGGCGAGCCGCCGTACGGACCCAGGGAGAGCGCGATGGCCGTGGCCGCGCGGGCGACCGGGCTGGCAGTGCTGGGCGGTGCGATCGTGCGCGACCAGGCCAACGGCCGCCGGCACAACACCGCGGTGCTCTTCGGCGCCGACGGCGAAGAGTTGCTGCGCTACCGCAAGATCCACCTGCCCGACGAGGAGGGGTACTGGGAGGCGCATCACTACGATCCGGGCGGGGAGTTGCAGGCGCCGGCCGACGTGGGCGGATTCGGCATCGGGGTGCAGGTGTGCTCGGACGCCAACCGTCCTCAAGCGTGCAGCGCGCTCGCCGCCATGGGCGCGGAGGCCATCCTCCTGCCACGCGCCACCCCAGCGGAAACCTACCCGCGCTGGCGGCTGGTGCTGCGGGCGAACGCGGTCACCAGTTGCGCCTATGTGATTTCGGTGAACCGGCCCGGCACCCGGTCGCAGGGAGTCATCGGAGGGCCGTCAATGGTCGCTGGCCCAGCCGGCGAGGTGCTGCTCGAGACCCGGGATCCGGTGGCGACGATCACGCTGGAGAAGTCGGTCCTCGCGCGAGCGCGTCAGGAGTATCCCGGCTACCTGGATGTGCGCGCGGGCGTCTACGCGCGCGCTTGGCAAGCTGCCCGGAAAGGCAGGGATCTCTGAAGTCCCATCCGGCCATTGAGGCGGACTGCTGAAATCCATTACCGTCCATAGGCGTCCATAGAGTCCTGTAATCGACTGTATTTCAACGCGTTAGGTGGGCTCTCGTCCACGCTGGTCCACCGGTTGCGTCCCTTGCGATCCAGTGTAATCCCCGATACGATTAGGGAATGAATAATGTTACCACCACCCGCTCCCAGCGCCGACGAGGCAAGCCCAAGGGCCGCCATCCCCACAACCGCCTGTCCGCCGCCTTCGTGCGCTCCGCCCCACCCGGACGGCACTGCGACGGCAACGGGCTGTACCTCTACGTCAAGAAGACCGGAACGCGAAGCTGGATCCAGCGGCTCGTCGTCCGGGGCAGAAAGCGCGAGATCGGTCTCGGAAGCGTCGTCCTCGTCTCGCTGGCCGAGGCCCGCGAGCAGGCGCTCGCCAACCGGAAGCTGGCCCGCTCGGGCGGCGATCCTCTGGCCGAGAAGCGTCGTTCCCTCGGTGTCCCCACCTTCGCCGAGGCCGCCGGGCGCGCCATCGACCAGAAGCGCGCCGGGTGGCGCAGCCCGAAGACCGCGAAACTGTGGATTCGCAAGCTGGAAATGTACGTCTTCCCGCGCCTGGGCGGCCTGCCGGTCTCGGAGATCACCAGCGCCGACGTGCTGGAGACGCTTTCCCCGATCTGGCACACGAGGCCGAAGGTCGCCCGCGCCGTCCGTCGGCGCATCCGCGCCGTGCTGGAATGGTCTATCGCCATGGACTTCAGGGCGGACAACCCGTGCGACCGGCTCCTGCCGGTGCTCGGCCCCCAGCACGATGCCGTCACGCACCGCAAGGCCCTGCCTCACGGCGAGGTCGCGGCGGCCATCGCGAAGGTGCGAGCGGCGAAGCCGGGGAAGGTGGACACGTTGGCGTTCGAGTTTCTTGTCCTGACGGCGGCACGGGGCGGCGAGGTCCGCGGGGCGGTGTGGAGCGAGATCGATCAGGATGCGGGCGTGTGGACGATTCCGGCAAGCCGGATGAAGAGCGCCCGCGAGCACCGGGTGCCCCTGTCCGGCCGTGCGATGGAGATCCTTGACGGGGCGCGGCAGCTGGGCGATGGGGCGAGTCCCATTGTTTTCGTCAACGAGCGCGGCAAGCCGTTGACCCGGAAGCGGCCGGGCCGGTTGCTCCTGAGTTGCGGAATCTCGGCGGTGCCTCATGGGTTCCGGTCCAGCTTCCGTGACTGGGCCGCCGAGGAGACCGATCACCCGAGGGAGGTCGTGGAGGCCGCGCTGGCCCATGTCGTTCAGAACAAGGTCGAGGCCGCGTACATGCGGACCGATCTGTTCGAGCGGAGGCGTCGGCTCATGGAGGACTGGGCCGAGTACCTCGGGGGCTGAGACGCGGCAACGAGGCTCGAACGGGGCTCGGAGGCCGTTTCCGGTCGATCCGGGGGCTTTTTCGGGTGATCTACGGGCCGCAGGATGGCCTCTAACGCACGATCTCGGGTCTCGGAGGGGTACGGGTAGGCCGGAAACCGGGCGCTCGGCAGAGCGTGGCGCAGTCCCGGGAGAGTCGGGAGCCGGGCCG
>VXNP01000058.1 GCA_009840525.1 Gammaproteobacteria bacterium | reverse complement strand
GGCCAGGTCGCGCGCACGCCCGTGGACCTCCCCGCCCCCACGGCCGAGGGGCTGGTGCGCTACGCGGCCACCGTCGTGCTGGAAGACGACGGCTTTGCCGACGACGACCGCCGTGTGCGCCATGTGCGCGTCGCGCCTCCCCAGGCCGGGCTGGTCCTGCTCTCCCTGCGTCCGGACTGGGAGCCCCGGCACCTGCTCCCCGTGCTGGAGGACGTGACCGGGCTGCCCGCGCGCGGCTACCTGAGCGTCACGGGGTCGCGGTATCTGCCGATCGGGCGCGGCGACGAGATCGCGGACGAGGCCACGGAGAGTGAGCTGCGCACGATGTTTGCTGAAGCCGATATCGTGGTGTTGCACGGTGTCGGCGCGACCGCACCGGCCTGGGTGCGCGATGCCGCCCGCAGCGCCCCCCGTCTGCTCATCTTCCCGGCCGACCGGGCGGGTGCGTCGCTGGGCGGGACGGCGGTGGCGGGCGAGGTGGAGGGGGAGTGGTACGTGGCCGCGGACCTTCCCGCCTCGCCGGTGGCCGGGCAGTTCGCCGACCTGGATCTGGGGGCTCTGCCGCCCCTCACCGCCCTCCACCCCGCAACAGCTCCCTCGGGAATGGTCGCCCTGCAGGTGCATCTGGGCGGGCGCGGCACCGGAGAGGCCGCCCTCGTCCTGATCGCGGAGGAAGGCAGGCGCGTGGGCATCGGTCTCGCCCAGGGCTACTGGCGCTGGGCCGCCCGCGAGGGTGTGCCGCGCCGCGCCTACAGGTCCCTGTGGGCTGGAGTGGCAAACTGGCTATTCGCCGGCGAGCGGCTCGCGATCGCCGGTCCACCCGGTCCCATCGAGCCGGTGATCGGGCGCGGGAGCCCTGTTCGCTGGCAGGCACCCGGAATGGCCGGGCAGGAGCTCGCCCTTCGCCTCATCCGCGCCGGCGAAACGGTCTTCGAGTCCACGGTGGCGGTGGATTCCACGGAGGCCTTCACCACCGCGCCGCCGGACCCGGGCGCCTATGACTTCGTGCTGGCTCCAGTGGCCGGCGGCGAGGAGGCGAGCGGCCGTTTCGACGTCGAGCGCTACACCGGCGAACTCCGGTTGCCGCCCGTCGTCGACGCGGTGGGCGGGGACGCGGCCGAAGGAGGCGCCCGCGCGGCTGCCGGCCGGCCGCTGCGCACGCACCCCGTGCCCTTCATCCTCGTCCTGGCGGTGCTGTGCGGCGAGTGGATCGGCCGCCGCCGGCGGGGCCTCCGGTAGCGTTTGTGACGCCGCTGGGCCGACTGGCCGGCAAGGGGAGCGATACGCGCGGGCCGCTGTGGCGGAGGGTCGTGGGGTTCGCCCTCCCCGATCTCCGGCCGTCCGCGCGCGGCCTGGGCACCGAGACGCTCGAGGAACTCGAGGACCGCCTGCTGGCCGCCGACTTCGGCGTGGAAGCTTCCCTGCGGCTCGTGGACCGCGTCGAAGCACTCCAGCGGCGCGGACGGCTCCGCGGCCCGGAGGGGCTGCGCAACGCCCTGCGAGACGAAGTGGCGAAGATCCTGCTTCCCGTGGCATCGGCCGAAGGGGCTCCGGCGGCGTCGGCGACGGAAACCGCCTTCGCCCTCCGCGAACCCGCGCAGGGGATCGCCGTCTATCTGATGGTGGGGGTCAACGGGGTGGGGAAGACCACCTCCGCCGGCAAGCTGGCCCATGTGCTCGCGGCCCGGGGCAGGAAGGTCCTGCTCGCCGCGGCGGACACCTACCGGGCGGGCGCGATCTCCCAGCTGCGCATCTGGGCGGACCGCACCGGCGCGGATTTCGTGGCCGGACAGCCCGGCGGAGATCCTGCCGCGGTCGCCTTCGACGCCATGGACGCGGCCCGCGCGCGCGGCGTTGACGTAGCGGTCGTCGATACCGCCGGACGCCTCCACACCCGCACCGGGTTGATGGATGAACTCGCCAAGGTGCGGCGGGTCATCGCCCGCAAGCTGCCGGGCGCTCCGCACGAGACCCTGATCGTGCTCGACGCAACCGTGGGTCAGAACGCGCTCGCCCAGGTGCGGGTGTTCCGGGACGCCGTGAATCCGAGCGGGATTCTTCTCGCCAAGATGGATTCCAGCGCGCGCGGCGGCATCGTCGTCGCCCTCAGGCAGGAGTTCGGGCTGCCGGTCAAGCTGGTCGGAGTGGGAGAAGGCCCCGGAGACCTCGAGCCCTTCGACGCGAACGCGTTTCTGGAGGGCGTTTTCGGATCTCCGGCATGAGCTTCTCGAGACTCGACTCCCCCGTCCAGTACCTCAAGGGCGTCGGTCCCCGGCGCGCGGAGAATCTTGCAGGACTGGGCATCCGCAAGGCGCGCGACCTGCTCTATCACGTGCCCCGGCGCTACGAGGACGCCTCCACTGTTCAGCCGGTGGCCGGGCTCGAGGTGGGGGACGCCGCCGTCGTGGTCGGGCGTGTGCGCAGCTCCGGGGTCATCCCCACGCGCAAGGGCCTGCGCATCTTTCAGGCCGTGATCGAGGACGAGACCGGCCACATCACCTGCGCCTGGCCGGGACAGCCGTGGCTCGATCGCAGGATCCGCAAGGGGGATCTCCTGCTCGCCGCCGGGACCGTGCGCTTCTTTCACGGCCGCCAGATCCAGCCCCGCGAGTTCGCCGTTCTCGAATCCGGGCGTGCCCGCGGGGCCTCCGAGGGAGAGGAGGGCGGAGCCCGCGGCACCATCTTCGTGGTCTATCCGGCGTCCGAGGCCGTGCCGCAGTGGGTGCTGCGCCAGCTGCTGGAGCGCAATCTGTCCGTGCTCCTGCGGCAGGTGGAGGAAGAGGAGTATCTTGCCCCTGAAGAGCGCCGCGAGATCGGCGTGCCGGGCCTGGCCGAAGCGCTCTCCAGCCTGCATGCCCCCAAGAGCCTCGACGCGGCCGAGCGGGGCCGAAGGCGTCTTGCCTGGGACGAGCTCTACTTCCTGCAGCTCATGCACGCTCACGCGCGCTACCGGAGCACCACCGCCGTCAATGGCATCCGCTCCGGCCGCACCAACCGGCTGATCCGTCCCCTGCACGAGTCGCTCGGGTTTCGCCTCACCGATGCCCAGGCCCGGGTGCTGCGCGAGATCTACGCGGACATGACCGCGGACCGCCGCATGAACCGCATGCTCCAGGGCGATGTGGGGGCGGGGAAGACCATCGTCGCCGTCTTCGCCATGATGCTCGCGGTGGAAGGCGGGCACCAGGCCGCCCTCATGGCGCCCACCGAACTGCTCGCCGAACAGCACGCCCGCAGCCTCGAGCGCCTGCTCGGCCCGCTCGGGGTCGAGCCCCTGCTGCTCACCGGACGCACCGACGCCCGCGAGCGCGCCCGCGTGCTCGCCGCCCTGGCCGACGGCACCGGCCTCGTGGTGACCGGCACCCACGCGCTCATCCAGGAGACGGTGGAGTTCGCGCGCCTTGGACTGGTGGTGGTGGACGAACAGCACCGCTTCGGGGTGCGCCAGCGCATGGTCCTGAGCCAGCGCGACCCAACCCCCGACACCCTCATCATGTCGGCGACTCCGATCCCGCGCTCTCTGGCGCTCGCTCTCTACGGCGACCTCGACCTGAGCGTGCTGGACGAGCTTCCCCCCGGGCGCAAGCCGGTGGAAACGCGCTGGCTGCGGCCGTCGCGCCGGGCCGAGGCGTACCGGATGGTCCGGGACGAGTTGGCGTGCGGGCGCCAGGTCTACGTCGTCTACCCCTTGGTGGGCGAGTCCGACAAGCTGCAGTTGCGTTCGGCCACCGAGGAATGGGAACGCCTGCGCGCGGAGGAGTTTTCGGACTTCCGGGTCGGCCTTCTGCACGGCCAGCTCCCCGGCGAGCAGAAGGATGCGGTAATGCGCGCCTTCCTGGCCGGCGACCTGGACGTGCTGGTGGCCACCTCGGTCGTGGAGGTGGGCATCGACGTGTCCAACGCCACCGTGATGCTCATCGAGCACGCCGAGCGCTTCGGCCTCTCGCAGCTGCACCAGCTCCGCGGCCGTGTCGGGCGCGGGGCCGACCGCAGCTACTGCGTCGCCATCGCCGACGCGGAGGAAGCCGCCGCCGAGCGCCTGAGGGTCTTCCGGGGCACGCACGACGGCTTTGCGATCGCGCGGGCCGATCTGGCCATGCGCGGGGAAGGGGACTTCTTCGGCTCCCAGCAGCACGGCCAGCCCGTTCTGCGCTTCGCCGACCTCACGCTCGACCAGGACCTCATGCGGGTCGCCCGCGCACGCGCGCGCGCGACCATCGACCGCGACCCGGATCTGCTCACCCCCGGGAATGCGACGCGGCGTCAGCTGCTGACCGGCCGGTTCGGCGACCGCCTGCAGCTTCGTTCGGTGGGGTAGCGCCGGCACGTAGTTGGACTTGACGCACCCTCCGTGGCAGACTAGCTACCGACGGTCCGCGCCCGGGGACCGTCCATCTCCAGCCGATCCCACCCAGGAGACCGCAATGGCTTCCCGCGAAACCGTCGTACGCGAACTCGGCGCCAGCGTCGGCCGGAGCGTCACGATACGCGGCTGGGTGGAGCACGTGCGCGTCCACGGCCGGGTCGCCTTCGTGGTGGTGCGCGACGGCACCGGCCTGGTGCAGGGCGTCCTGCTGCGCAAGCAGCTCGCCCCCGAGGCCTGGGAGCTGGGCTGCGCCCTCACGCACGAGTCATGCGTGGCCGTGACAGGGTCGGTCCAGGAGGACCCGCGCTCGCCTGGCGGCTACGAGCTCCTGGTGGAGGACGTCCGCCTGCTGGGCTCGTCCGTGGACTTCCCCATCCAGCCCAAGGAGCACGGCGTCGAATTCCTTCTCGACTACCGGCACCTCTGGCTGCGCTCGTCCGCCCAGCGCGCCGGCCTGCGCATCCGCGCCGAGGTGGAGAAAGGCATCCACGACTTCCTGTACGAACGCGACTTCGTCCGCATCGACACCCCCATCCTCACCGGCGCGATCGGCGAATCCGCGGGCACCCTGTTCGAGACCGAGTACTTCGGCGACCGCGCCTTCCTGGCGCAGACCGGGCAGCTGTACGTCGAGGCGGCGTGCCCCGCCTTCCGCAAGGTGTACTGCTTCGGTCCCACCTTTCGCGCCGAGAAATCCAAGACCCGGCGCCATCTGACCGAGTTCTGGATGCTCGAGCCCGAGGTGGCCTTCGCGGACTCCGACGACAACATGCGCCTTCAGGAAGAGCTGGTGGTCTACCTGGTCGGGCGGACGCTGGAGCGGTGCGCCGGCGACCTGGAGGTGCTCGGCCGCGACCTCTCGGCTCTCAAGCGCATCCAGGCGCCCTTCCCGCGAGTGAGCTACACGGAGGCCGTGGAGATCGTGCGCGCGGCCGGCAGCGACACCCGGTGGGGCGCGGACCTGGGCGGTGCCGACGAGACCCGCATCGCGGAGCACTTCGACCGCCCGGTCTTCGTCTACAACTATCCGAAGGGGGCGAAGGCCTTCTACATGAAGGAGAACCCGGACGACCCCCGCACCGTGCTGTGCAACGACCTCATCGCCCCGGAGGGCTACGGCGAGATCATCGGCGGCAGCCAGCGCGAGGACGACCTCGACAGGCTGACGGCGCGCATCGACGAGGAGAAGCTGCCCGCGGAGGCCTACGGCTGGTATCTGGACCTGCGCCGCTACGGCACCTTCCCGCACTCGGGCTTCGGTCTCGGGATCGAGCGCTTTACGGCGTGGATGACCGGGCGCCCGCACATCCGCGAGCTCATCCCCTTCCCGCGCCTGATGAATCGTCTGACGCCCTGACGGCCGGTTCCGCCTCGCCCGCGAGCGAGCGGCACACGTCGCGCGTCAGCCGCCCGGCGCCTCCTCCGCGTCCCGCGCCTCCGCCTTCACCGCGTCCCAGAGCGCGTCCAGTTCTTCCAGCGACATGTCCGCCACCCGCCTGCCGCCGTCGCGGGCGAGTTCCTCCACGCGCCGGAAGCGGGCTTCCACCTTGCGGTTGGTGCGCGCGAGCGCGTTGGTCGCGTGCACGCCGGCGAGGCGCGCAAGGTTGACGGCCGTGAAGAGGAGATCGCCGGCCTCATCCATTACTTCCCGCGGGTCTCCCCGGCCGAGCGCCGTCCGGATCTCCTCGAGTTCCTCGGCCACCTTGAGGCGGGCTCCCTCGGCATCATCCCAGTCGAAGCCGACGCCGCTCAGCTTCTCCTGAATGCGATGTGCGCGCACGAGCGGTTCCAACCCGCCGGGAAGCCCTGAGAGCACGCTCTCGTCGTCGGAAAGCTCCCTTGCCTTGATTGCCTCCCAGTCCTCCCGCTCGCCCTCGCCGAAGAGGTGGGGGTGCCGCCGCTTCATCTTCGTCTCCAGCCGATCCACCACCGACTCCCGGTCGAAGGCGCCCGCCTCCTCGGCCAGCACGATCTGAAAGGCCACGTTGAGCAGCAGGTCGCCGAGTTCCCCCTCCAGTTCGCCAGCGTCCCCGGAGCGAATCGCATCCACTACTTCCCGGCTTTCCTCGATGAGGTAGGGGATGAGCGACTCCGCGGTCTGCGCCTGGTCCCAGGGACAGTTCGCGCGCAGGAACTCGACGACGGCGAGCGCGCGGTCGAGAACGCCCTCCGAGGGGGCGATGCCGTCGGATGCCGTCGCTTCGGATGGATGCGTGGTGCTGTGTTCGCCTGCTTTCACGATATCGGGCAGTGGTCGTTCGGGGATGGGATGCCAGCGGGGAGTAGTATTCCGGACCCTCGGGGAGAAGTCCAGACATCATGGACCGCCGCGTCGCGAATTGTTGCCCCTCGACCGTGGCGTCGGCACCTTCCTGCCCATGGTCAGGCCCGACGATCCCCGGGCGCGCGCCTGGGTCGAGGTCGATGCCGGGGCGCTGCGCGCAAACCTGGCGCACATCCGCGCGGCCGCCGGCGACTCCGCCGCAGTCATCCCGATGGTGAAGGCGAACGCGTACGGACTGGGCGTGCGCGAGACGGTAGCGGTCCTGGAGACCGATGAGCCCGGCGGCTACGGGGTGGCGACGGTGGAGGAGGGGTTGGAGGTGCGGGCGCTAGGGGTGCGGCGCCCGGTGCTGGTGATGACCCCGCCCCCCGCTTCCTCCCTCCCCGCGGCCGTGGACGCGGGCCTGACCCTGT
>VXNP01000013.1 GCA_009840525.1 Gammaproteobacteria bacterium | reverse complement strand
GCCTGCGGCTGGGGATCGTGACCGGCGACGACCTCATGCCCCGGCTGGACGAGCTGCTCGCCACCGGCCACGAGCTGCGCAACATGGAGACCGGCGAGCCGCTGGCGAGCATCCGCGAGCGAGTGACGGGGGCGAATGTCTACCTGGGGGCGTTCCCGATCGCGGAGGCGCTGGGGCGGGGCGCCGACGTGGTGGTCACCGGGCGCTGCGTGGACGCGGCGCTCACGCTGGCGCCCCTGCTGCACGAGTTCGGCTGGGCCGCGGACGACCACGACCGCCTGGCCGCCGGGGTGGTGGCGGGACACGTCAACGAATGCGGCGCCCAGTGCACGGGCGGAAACGCCATGCCGGAGTGGTGGAGCATCCCCGACCTCGACCGGGTCGGGTTCCCCATCATCGAGGCCGAGCCCTCCGGCGACTTCGTGGTCACCAAGCACGAGGGGTCGGGGGGGCGCGTGAGCCCCGCCACAATCACCGAGCAGATCGTGTACGAGATCGGCGACCCGGCCGCCTATCCCACCCCGGACGTGGTCGCGGACTTCACTACCGTCCGGCTGAGCGGGGCGGGGAAGGACCTGGTGCGGGTGACGGGTGCGCGCGGGCGCCCGCCCACCGGCTGGCTCAAGGCGTCCATCGTGTACGCGGGCGGGTGGCGGGCCGTCGGCACGCTCGTGTACGCCTGGCCGGACGCGGCCGCCAAGGCGCGCGCGGCCGCCCGGGTCCTGCGGGCCCGCCTCGACCGGCTGGGGCTCCGCTTCGACGAGGTGCGTACCGACCTCGTGGGGTGGGACTCTACGCACGGGCCGCTGGCGGGCCCGCCGCCGCCGGATCTGCCCGAAGTGCAGCTGCGGGTCGGCGTGCGCAGCGGAGAGCGCGCCCCGGTGGAGCGCTTCACCCGCGAGGTCGCGCCACTGGTGCTGACCGGCCCGCCCTCCGTCACCGGCTTCGGGGAAGGCCGACCGCGCGTGCGCGAGGTCGCGGCCTTCTGGCCCGCCCTGGTGCCGCGCGAGGCCGTGGAACCCTTCGTACGCGTGGAGACGCGCGAGGCATGATCGTCGCTCGCCGGGCAGGCAGCGGGGGATCCGTCCAACGGCAGTGGCGGCCCGGACTCCGGAGGACCGCTGGCCGTTTCCCTTCCGGGCGCGAAGCTGCAATCTTCTCTCGGGCGCTCGCATGCCGGACCGGAGCCAGCGGGCGCGGAACCCGCGGGAGGCCCTGACCATGGCAGCGGTCAAACTGGTCGAGTTGGCGCATGCGCGCTCGGGCGACAAAGGCGATGTAGTCAACATCGGTGTGGTGGCCTACGAGCCGGAGCACTATCCGCTGCTCGTCCGGACGCTGACGGCCGCGCGGGTACAGGAGCACTTCGGCGACATCGTCCAGGGGAAGGTGGCGCGCTACGAGCTTCCCAACCTGCACGCCCTCAACTTCGTGCTGCCCGGGGCGCTCGGGGGCGGGGGAACCGTGTCGCTGATGATGGACGCCCAGGGCAAGGTGTTTTCGACTGCGCTGCTGCGCATGGACATCGAAGTGCCAGACGAGGTCGCGGGACGCGTGCGGGGGCGGGGCAGGCTCCCGCAGTCGCCGCACCCGAACGGGGAGGACACGCACGGATGAGCGCTGAGGAGCGGTTGCTGCACCGAGTCGAGGACCGGGTGTTGACGCTGACCCTGAACCGCCCGCACAAACGCAACGCGCTCGACTCGCACACGGTGCAGGCGCTGAAGGCGGCGCTCGTTCAGGCGCGCACCGACTCGGCCGTGCGTGTCGTGGTTCTGCGGGGGGCCGGACCCGACTTCTGCGCCGGCGCGGACTTGGTGGAGATGGACCGCATCACCAGCATGGGGCCGGAGAAGATCCACGCCGATGCGCTGCGAATGGGCGATCTCTTCGTCCAGATGCGCGACCTGACCAAGCCGCTGGTCGCGGCGGTTCACGGCCGGGCGCTCGGCGGCGGATGCGGCCTTGCAACCGCCTGCGATGTCGTGCTGGTACGCGAGGATGCGGAATTGGGCTACCCGGAAGTGCACCTGGGCTTCGTGCCCGCCCTGGTGATGACCGTGCTCCGGCGCAAGGTGTCGGAAGGACGCGTGTTCGAGTTGGCGACCCTCGGGGAACGCTTCTCCGCGGCCGATGCCCTGGAATGGGGCATCGCGACCCGGGTGATGCCCGCGAACGACTTCGAAGGATCGGTAATGGCCTACGCCACGGAACTGGCCGGGCGGGCTCCTTCCTCCGTCGCCCTTTCCAAGACGCTGCTCTACGATCTCGACAGTCTCGGCTTCAAGGATGGCATCGCGCGGGCTGCCCAGATCAACGTCGCCGCCCGCCTCACGCACACCTGCCGGGAAGGGGTGCGCAGATTCCTCGAGCGCAGGAAGCGCGACTGACGGTGCTGTTCATCTTCGCGAGCCGCTCACGTCCCCGGGAGGACCGCTATCTGAACGCGCGCGTCGCGCTGATGTGCTTGGGCGCCGGGCTTGGACTCGCGGGAATGCTGCTAGACATCGGCTGGCTGATCTGGATCGCGCTGGCCGCCCTGCTGGCGGGACTGGCGCTGCGCCACCTGCGGGCGCGCCACCAGGGCACGGACGAGGAAGGCGCCGAGCCGTTCTGACGCGCCGCCGGCCGGGTGCCTCTCATACCCGCCGGTGGCTCGAGGAGGTCGGTTCGACGGCCTCCCGAGACCGGGGCCTCAGGCCTCGGCCCCGTAGGGGAGCATCGAAGGCGCGGCAAGCAGCAGGGCCACCAGTGCGGCCCGCTCCGGCATGCGCTCCAGTACCACGTGCTCGTGGCTGGCGTGCGCTCCCGCTCCCACCGCGCCCAGACCGTCGAGCGTGGGTGTGTACAGGCTCGTGGTGTTGCCGTCCGACCCTCCGCCGGAGGACGACTCCTCGATCTCCAGCCCCAACTGCGCCCCGGCCTCCCGCGCCAGCTCCCAGAGCCGGCGGTTGCCGGGGGTCTGCTCCATGGGAGGACGGTCCATCTCCCCCCGGATCTCGACCGAAGCCCCGGACGCCGTGGCCTCGATGGCGCGGATGGCCCGTTCGACTCTGCGCGCGTCGGCCAGGGTCGGCACGCGGACGTCCACCTCGGCGCTCGCCTCCGGGGCGATCACGTTGGGGCGAATCCCGCCCTCGACGGTCCCGACGTTGACGTTCACACCCCGGACCGGGTCGTTGAGGGCGTGCAGCTTCCGGATCACGTGCGCGAGTTCCAGGATCGCGCTCACCCCCTTCTCCGGTTCAAGCCCCGCGTGGGCTGCGACGCCGGTAACATGGACGGTGAAATCCCCACCCCCCTTGCGGGTCGTCTTGAGCTTCCCGTTCTCGCCCAGGGACGGTTCCAGCACCAGCGCGCGGTCCGCGCGCATCGCCAGCCTCACGATATGCTCCCGGGAATCGGGGCTGCCGATCTCCTCGTCGGAGTTGTAGATGAAAACCGGCGTGACCTCGGGGTCGCCGACACAGTGCCTGAGAGCCTCCACGGCAAACACGCCCTGAACCAGGCCCGCCTTCATATCGAAGGTGCCCGGTCCGAAAAGGCGCCCGCGGTCCATCCGCATGGGCATTTCCTCGAGGGTACCCACTGGCCAGATGGTGTCCGTGTGCCCGAGGATGAGCTGGTAGGGGGCGGGATGGCGGCGCTCGCGCGGAGAGGCATAGAGCGTTCCCCCCGTCATCCTGCCTGCGAGGATGCGGGAGCGGTACCCGATGTCGGCCAGCGCCTCGCGCAGGCGCGCCTGCACGGGATGTTGCGAGGCGGCCAGCATGGAGGGCGACTCGAGTTCGACCAGCCGCTCCAGCAGGTCGCGCATCCGGTCACGGCGCGCGTGCAGGTAGTCGAGCACCCGCGAGCCGGCGTCCTTCTCCCAGGGTGATTCGGTCATTTCGGTATTCTGCTTCGCACGTTCGAGTCCTGGCGGCCCTGCTCCCAGGGCAAACCTTAAATATAACCCCGCGGAAAAGGCGCGTATCGCAGGCACCGGTTCGAGCCTATGTTTGACGCGGCCACGGGGCGGGAGTTCCGCGTGGCGCTCCACGCACTGATCACTTGGCCGAGCCGAACCTCGGGCGCCGGCGCGAGAGGAGAGGGAGTTGCGCGTTCGATGACGTGCCAGGCGACGGGTGGCGGCGGCGGGTGCCGCCTGCGACCGGCCCGGACCGATGGCCGCCCGCTCTTGCGGCGGTTGGGCGCCACCCCGGGACGCGTGCTCTACTTCCTGGTTCCTCTGCTGGCCGCCTGCAGGGGCGATGGCGGAGCACCGGTCTCCGCCGACGAGGGCACGTTCCTGATCCAGGACGCCACCATCGTCGACGGCACCCGCCGCGCCGCATTCACCGGATCGGTCCGCGTCGTTGGAGGCACGATCGCCGAGGTGACGCCCCACGGTGCCGACGAAACTCCGTCTTCTCCCGACGCCGACCGCATCTACGACGCCTCCGGGCTGGTGCTCGCGCCGGGCTTCGTCGACACCCACAGCCACCACGACGGCGGCCTACTGATCGAGCCGACCGCGCTGGCCGCCGTGAGCCAGGGCATCACGACCATCGTCGTCGGGCAGGACGGAGGATCGCCGTTCCCGATCGCCGACTTCTTCGCCGCGCTGGAAGCGACCCCCGCGGCGGTGAACGTGGCCTCGTATGCCGGACACGGAACGCTCCGCCGTCAGATCATGGGCGGCGACTTCCGCCGCGAAGCGACCGCGCACGAGGTCGCGGCCATGCAGGCGCTGCTCGAGACCGAGCTGGCCAGCGGGGCACTGGGGCTCTCGACCGGACTCGAGTACGACCCCGGGATCTACTCGACCACGGACGAGGTGGTCGCGCTCGCAGGGACGGCGGCGACCCGCGGCGGCCGCTACATCTCGCACATGCGAAGCGAGGACCGGGGGCTTCGCGAGGCCATCGAGGAGACCATCCAGATCGCGGAGCGCGCCCGCCTGCCCGTGCAGATCTCGCACTTCAAGCTGGCCGCTCGGAGCCTCTGGGGACAGGCGGCAGAGATCCTCGCACGGCTCGATGCGGCGCGCGCCGCGGGCCTCGACATCACGGCGGACGTCTACCCGTACGAGTACTGGCAGTCCACCATGACCGTCCTGTTCCCGGAGCGCGATTTCACGGACCGCGAAGCCGCGCGTTTTGCCCTGGAAGAGCTGGTCGCTCCCGAGGGCATGCTGATCGGGCGTTTCGAGCCCGATCCCGCCCTCGAAGGCAAGACCCTGGCCGACATAGCACAGGAGCGAGGTACCGATCCCGTCACCACCTACCTCGATCTCATCGCCGAGTCGCAGGCGGCGCGCGCGGAAGGCAGAGACGGAGGCGAGAGCATCGTCGCGACCAGCATGACCGTCGACGACATCGCCGCGCTGATGGCCTGGCCACACGCCAACGTGGCGTCCGACGGCGGGCTGCGCGGCGCCCACCCGCGCGGCTTCGGCACCTACCCGAGGGTGCTCGGGCGATACGTGCGCGAGGAAGGACGGCTCACCCTGGAGGAGGCCGTCCACAAAATGACGGGGCTGGCGGCGGCGCATATGGGGCTCTCCGGCCGGGGTACACTTGAGCCGGGTGCCGTGGCCGACCTTGTGCTGTTCGACCCGGCAGCCGTCATCGACCGGGCGACGACCGCGGAGCCCCACCTCACGTCGCCCGGGATCGAGCGCGTATGGGTCGGGGGAACGGTCGTCTACGAGGACGGGGCTGTGACGGGAGCGCAACCCGGCGTGGTGCTGCGCCGCGAACAGCCCTGACCGAACCACCGCATCCCGATGCTCGCGTGATCTGCGGCGGACTGTCCATCGCTCCGGGCCAGACGCTGTTCCTACCGCCTCACCCGCACCGTCTCCCGCAACCGCTGGCGCACCTCGTCAGCGACTCCGGCCTCCTCCAGCCGGCTCCAGAGCCGGGCGATGGTGTTCGCGTCCACCCAGCCGGGCACGGAGGTCTGCCAGGCCTGAGCCGCGCGGAAGGCGTCCACGGCCTCGACCGTCTCGCGGTCGTAGAGGAGCGCGTCCGTCGTTTCCATGGAAGGCGACGGCGAGCCCGCCCGGTAGTACCCCAGCGCGTGCAGCATCACCTTGAGCTGCAGCACATCGCGGCCGGCGAACTGCTGGAGGCTGCGGAACCCCAGGGTCTCCGAGATGGTGTCGTAGATGCGCCGCACCTCCCTTATCGGTTCGGGGTGCTCGCACACGTTGATGTCGGTGGTCACCCCGTCCTGGCGGCGCGACATGCCGGGACGCGGGTCCGCTACCAACACGGCGGCCGACTGGGTGCGGCCGTGTCGGCCGTCCCCGCCCAGCACCTGCCCGGCGTAGAGGGCCTCGATCAGCCGGTCCGCCAGATGCCGCCCGGACCCCTCCGTCCGCTCGAACGCGACCGCCACCGAGTCCACCACGGCCGTGCTCACCAGCGCGTTGCCCTGTGCGGCGTAGTTGAGCCCGATGCGCTCCCAGACCCAGTCGCCCCGGTCCTCGGCGCCGTACTGGCTCGAGCCGGTCCACTGGGCCGACCGGCCCTGCATGTCGATCACGCCCACTTGCCGCCGCTCCCGCCCATCGTCCGCCGCCACCACGCGGTCCATCGCCTCCTGTGGCGCGACACCCTGCTCCAGCAAGTCGAGCAGATCGTGGCCGTACTCGAGCCGGGTGCCGCCCTGGGTAGCCACCGCGCCCACCCCGGGCCGCACCCACGGGACGGCGTTGCCCACGCAGGCCACGCGCGTGGTGACCGCCACCCCGGACTCACCGGTAGCCGGGTCGATGCCGACGATCGAGAAGGTGTGGAACACCAGGTCCTCCCCCCAGCCCACCGGTTCCTGCGCCGCCAGAGGCTTGGCGACCGCGAGCAACAGCGGAAGCAGGAGCAGGGTGACGAACGCGGCGATGGCGCGTCGGGAGGACGAGGGCGATCGGGACATGGCTACCTCCATGCTGTGCGCCAGGGGGCTGCCGCGACCTGCCGGGACGGGAAACTGCGCCCACGCGGGCCACGCACAAGTCGGACACCCGCCAACATGGCACGCCATCCCCGGGAGTCGCCACCGCACGGGCATCGCATCTCCCGCGACTACGGCCTGCGCCGGCGCCGCCCGGCCAGCAGATCCGGCTCGTCCCGTTCCCTCGTACCGGCTCTCGGCATGGTGTTCCCAGTCATTGCTCCGGCGGGCATGGCCGGCACCGCCGGCTCTCGCCAAGTTTCCGCAAGCGTCACGGCCGATGGCATCCGGGCCGGGGGCGCAAATCCGCACCTGGACCGAATGCCCGATCACTGCAACGCCGGAGCGCCCACCATGCGCCGAAACGCACCGATCGCCGCGCTGCTTCTTCTGCTTCTCCTGCCCGCCGCGCTCGACGCGCAGGCCCGCCGGCCCAACTTCGCGCAGCCGACCCTCCCACCCCCGAGCATCACCGAATACCAGCCGCGCTCCACCCTCGTGGTCCCGGAGAACCCCGTGCCACGGGCAAAATACCCGGTGGTGGACCTGCACGGGCATCCCCCGTCGCTCGCCGACCCCGCCACCATCGAGCGGGTGGTGGCGGCGATGGACGAGCTGAACCTCCAGGTCATCGTGCAGGCCCGCGGCAGCTCCGGCAGCCGCCTCACCCGTCAGATCGATGCGGTGCGCGCCGCCGGCCACGCTGACCGCTTCGTGTTCTTCACCACGCTCGACCTGCGCAACGTGGGTCCCGGATCGGGCGCCCGTATTGCGGCCCAGCTTGAGGAGGACGTGCGCGCCGGAGCGGTGGGCATCGGCGAGATCGGCAAGCAGTTCGGGCTAACCACCCGCAAGGCAGACGGCGCCCGCCTCCAACTCGACGATCCCGAACTCGACATCGTCTGGGAGACAGCGGCTCGGCTGGGGATCCCGGTCTTCATCCACACCGCCGACCCCGCGGAGTTCTTCGAGCCCCTCGACTACGAGAACGAGCGCTGGCTCGAGCTGGCCATCTTCCCGAACCGACGCTTCTTCGACAGCGAGCGCTTCCCGTCCTTCGAAGAGCTGATGGCGGAGCGCGACCGGATGCTGGCGAAGCATCCCAACACGACCTGGGTGCTGGCGCACATGGGATGGCACACGCAGGATCTCGGGCGGCTGGGCGAACTGTTCGACCGCTTTCCCAACGTCCACGGCGAGGTGGGCGCCGTGCTCTACGACCTGGGCCGGCAGCCCCGCTTCGCGCGCGATTTCTTCGTCCGGTACCAGGACCGCATCCTCTTCGGCAAGGATTCGTTCCAGCCCGACGAGTATCCCTACTACTGGCGCGTCTTCGAGACCGAGGACGAGTACTTCGACTACTACCGGAACTACCACGCCTTCTGGAAGCTCTACGGCATGGGCCTTCCGGACGATGTCCTGCGCAAGGTGTACTACGCGAACGCGCTGCGCATCATCCCCAACATGCCCGAGGCAGGCTTTCCCCGGTAACGCGTCAGTTACTCCGGAGGCATCACGTCGCTGGGCACAGGCTCCAGCCGCACCACGGCCGTGAGGTCCTCCTGGTGCTCGAGGGCGAGATAGATGAGCCCGTCGGGACCCTCGCGCACGTCCCGGATGCGGCCCAGCTCGCCCGGCAGGAGGGTCTCGACGCCGAGCGCATCCGTTCCTTCGAGGATGACGCGGCCGAGTTGCTCGCCGACCATACCGCCGACGAAGGCGCTGCCCTTCCACCAGGGGAACGCATCCCCGCGGTAGATCATCATGCCGGAGATGCCGATGGAGGGCGTCCACACGAAGCGCGGGGATTCCGCACCTTCCCCGGATGCGTCCGTCGTGTAGACCGTGCCGTCGTAGTTGATGCCGTGGGAGACCACGGGCCAGCCGTAGTTGCCCCCGCCCGAAATCAGGTTGAGCTCGTCGCCGCCCCTGGGCCCGTGCTCGTTCGACCAGACCTCTCCGGTGCCCGGATCCACAGCGAGGCCCTGCAGGTTGCGATGCCCGTAGCTCCAGATCTCGGGTAGCCCGTCGCTGCGCCCCACGAAGGGGTTGTCGCCGGGCACGCGGCCGTCGTCGTGCAGGCGCACGATGGTCCCCATGTGGTTGGTCACGTCCAGCGCCGGGTGGTCGGCCATCATGTCGGGGTCGAACATGCGGTCGCCGACCGTCAGGTACAGGTACCCGTCCAGGCCGAAGGCCATGCGCCCGGAGAAGTGGTTGTTGTTGTCGTGCCAGGCGTTCGACTCGAAAACCTCCTCGACGTCGGTGACCCGGCCATCGTCCCAGCGCCCCCTGACCACCGTCGTGGTGCCCTCCGACCCGTCCTCGTTGGGCTTGCCGTAGCTCAGGTAAAGCCAGCGGTTTTCGGCGAAGTCCGGGTGGGGCAGGATGTCCATGAAGCCGCCCTGGCCCTCGTCGCGGTAGACTTCCGGCCAACCCGCTACGGGCTCCGGCTGGAGAACGCCGTCGCGCACCACGCGCAGGCGCCCCGGACGCTCCACGATCAGCATCTCGCCGCCGGGCAGCCACGCCATGGACCACGGATGGTCAAGGCCGTCGGCGACGGTGACCACGCGGAAGTCGTGGCGGGCGGAGGAGTGGACCCCGTCCGCGGCCTCAGCGGCACCTGCGATGTCCTGCGCTTCGCCGTCACCGTTGGCGCCCTCTCCGGAATCCTGTCCGCAGGCCAAAACGCCCGCGGCGGCGGCCAAACCTGCGCTCAGCAGCATGGGGGTACGGATGGTTCGATGCGGCATGGCCTCTCCTCGGTCGATAGCCGTCGTCCACTGGTCGGCCCGGGCAGCGAATCCGGGCACACGCAACGGCCTTCAGTATAGAGGCTGTCCTGGCACCAGGCACCGCTTCCCGCCACCCGAGCGATGCGGTTCGCGTCGCGTCCGGTCGCTCCAGGTATCGTGACCGGCGGCTCACGGCGGCCTTCCAGTCGCGTTTCTTCGGCGTCTTGCCGCACACGCATTTGCCAAGTCGTCCCCTCCCGCCATGGAGACGCCCCGGCTGCGGCCCGAGCTTTCGGGCCCATGGCGAGCCCGGCAGCACTCTCGGCGACACGGTTTCCCGTCCCGGACAGCGACGATGCGGACCGAATCGCCCTGGATGCCCTCAAGCGCCATTTTGGCTACCCGGGGTTCAGGCCCGGACAGGATGTGCTGGTGCGCGCGGTGCTCCAGGGCCACGACGCCCTCGGCATCCTCCCGACCGGGGGAGGGAAGAGCGTGTGCTACCAGGTCCCTGCCGCCGTACTCCCGCACGCCACCATCGTGGTCAGCCCGCTGGTCTCGCTCATGGCCGACCAGGCGATGCGCTGCCGCGAAGCCGACATCCCCGCCGCCTTCCTCAACTCCACCCTCTCCTCGCAGGAGCGCGACCAGGTGGAGGCGCAACTGGTCGACGGCGCGCTGCGCGTCGTCTTCGTGGCTCCGGAACGCTTCGAGAGCCGCTCGTTCCGCCAGCTCCTGCCGCGCCTGCGGGTGAGCCTGCTCGCCGTCGACGAAGCCCACTGCATCTCCGAATGGGGCCACGACTTCCGTCCCGCCTACCTGCGGCTCGACCGCCTGCGCGGGATGTTCGAGGCCCCCATGATCGCGCTCACCGCCACCGCCACCCCGCGCACCCGGCGGGAGATCGTGACGCGGCTGCGGCTCGCCGACCCGGTGACCGTGGTGGGAGGCTTCGACCGGCCCAACCTGGTGTGGGGGGTGGAGCGGGCGCGGTCGTGGAAGGAGAAACGGGAGCGGCTGCGGGCCCTGGTGCGCAACCGCCCCGGCGTCACGCTCGTCTACGCGAGCAGCCGCAAGGGGGTCGAGCGCGTCCGCGACGACCTGGCCACCCTCGGCCACACCACCGAAGCCTACCACGCGGGGCTGCCGGCGGCCGAACGGGCCCGCGTGCAGGACGCCTTCATGGCCGGCGACGCCCCCCTGGTGGCCGCCACCAACGCCTTCGGCATGGGGGTCGACAAGAGCGACGTGCGCCTGGTCATCCACCACGAGCTCCCGCGCACCATGGAGGCGTACTATCAGGAAGCCGGCCGGGCCGGCCGCGACGGAGACACCGCGCACTGCCTGGCGCTCTGGTCGAAGGGCGACCGCGCGGGCCAGATGACCTTCATCGACCACAGCTACCCGCCCCCGCGCGCGGTGCGCCGTTTTTGGCGCGATCTCCGCCGCCGGGCCGCAGGGCAAACGCGGCTGAAGCTTCCGGTCGACGAGCTTCGCGCCCGCGGCGGCACCCCGCTGACCCCATCCAACGTGGGCGCCCTGGCCCGCGCGCTGGCCGCCTGCCGAGTGGTGCACCTGCGCGAGGACCCGCCCGAGCAGCCCGGCGACACCCTGCACATCGACCTGCGCCCCCACGTCCGCCGGCTCCCGCTGGGCCGGCTGCGGGAGCGGCGCAACGCCGAGGTGGCCAAGCTGGCGGCCGTGGAGCGCTACGCCCGCACCCGCGGCTGCCGTCGGGCCCGCATTCTCGGCTATTTCGGGGACGCCCTCGAAAAGGCCAACTGCGGCACATGCGACAATTGCCAGCGGGTGTGATGGTCTCCGGCACCCGCAAAGCACATCGCTGCAGGATCCGATGCAAGGCTTGTAATACGGCCGTAATACGAGGACCGACCGCGCCCATCCGCGGGACGACGGAGCCAACTCCGGTGGCGAACCCTGGCGGCCGTCTCGTATTTTGACGCGTGCGGGTCCACCGCCCGCGCCCTTGCACAGGCGTGGAGTGTGGTCACGCGCTCCGTCACCTCCTCCACTACTGGGAATCCCCATCACATGAGCACCTCCCGGTCCCTCGCCGCCGTCGCGATCCTCTTGGCGCACGGCTTCTTCATCGCCTGCGCTCCACCCGACGAGCCGCCCCGCGCCCACTGGACCGACGTCACCGACAGCACGGAAGTCCGGATCCTCCGCGAGTCGGAGTCCCTGTGCGAGGACTGCATCACGCTCGAGCGGGTGCTCGTCATGGGCGACACGATTGGCGAGGGCTACCTGCGCGAAGCCATGCACATGGTGCGCGACAGCGCCGGCAACTACTGGTTCGGACAGTACGAGGCGGTGAAGGTCTTCGACGCTACCGGCAACTTCGTGGGCGAAGTCGGACGAGCCGGCGAGGGTCCGATGGAGTGGCAAATAGCGATGCCCGTGCACACGGACCGCCAGGGACGCGTCCACATCTTCGACAACGGGAACTATCGGCACAGCGTGATTGGCCCCGACTTCAGCCTCCTCGATGAGGAGAGGCTTCCTCTGGGCCGGGAGGTCCGCGTCCTCGGTGATGGAGAAGGCTGGGTGGTCAACGCCTGGTCCCAGGCTCCTGAACAGCGTTATCAACCCCTTCACGTTCTGGAAGGCGAGGATGTCGTCAGGTCGTTCGGGGGCACACTCGACTTCGCGGATGACCGCGTCGCGGAGATGGAGTCCTGGAGAGTCTTCACCGCCGACTCCGCTCATCGCGTCTTCTCGTCGCCGTGGTACAGCCAGGAGATCGAGGTGTGGGGCGAAGATGGCGCGCGCATCACGGGCTTCACCAACCCGGCCTTCAACGGTCCATCGTTCGACAGGTTCCAGATGCAGCCGGACGATCCTCCACCGAATACCATGCGTGCCCTTCGCATCGATGCCGCGGACCGGCTGTGGGTCCTGAGCTGGCAGCTCCGGGACGACTGGCTCGACATGATGGAAGAGCGCCGCAGCCCGGACGGGCGCGTCACTCTCGAAATGAAACCGGGCCTCGCTACCATGGATCGGTTCGACGGTCAGATCGACGTCATCGACATGACCACGGCGACGGTCATCGCCCGCACCAGAATGGAGGGAGTGATCGTCGTCGACTTCCTGGGGGACGACGCTCTGTGGGCGGGCGAGTATGCGGGTGCCGGCCACCTCCGCGTCGGCATCTGGGAGATCGGCTTCACCCCCTGACCAGACCTCCGCGCCACAGCCGCCGCAGTCTCGCGCCGGTCTTTCTCCCCAACCCGGCGCTTCCCTTTGCCCGCACCCTATCGACGTCCGCGGTGTACCATTCCACATGCCCATGCGGTCTCTTCCACCCGCAGGAAGGCCTTCATTATGCTCTTGGTAAAAATCTGATAACACAAAGATATAAAATGTCTTGCCATGTTGCACATGATGTAACACATGATACAGGATCGAGTGATGGAACCCTATCTGGGTTCTGATCACACCCGTCTACGCGAAGCGGTTCGATCCTTCGCGCTGGAACACATCGCGCCCGTCGCGGCCGAGATCGACCGCACCCAGACCTTCCCCTGGGAGAACGTGCGCGCGATGGGCGAGATGGGACTTCTGGGCGTTCCCATTCCCGAGGAATACGGGGGCATGGGACGCGACTACCTGAGCTACATCCTCGTCGTCGAGGAGTTGGCGCGGCATGACGCCAGCCACGCCATCACGGTGTCGGCGCACACGACGCTGGGCGCGAGCCCGATCCTGACGTTCGGGACCGAGGCGCAGAAGCGAAGATACCTGCCCCTGCTCGCCAGCGGCCGCGTGCTGGGAGGCTTCGGGCTCACCGAGCCGGCGGCGGGATCGGATTCGGCGGGCACCCGCACGCGCGCGGTCCGCGAGGGAGGCGGCTACCGCATCAACGGTTCCAAGATCTTCATCACGCACGCCGGCGTCGGGGAGATCTTCACCATCACCGCGCTTACCAATCCGGCGCGGGGCACCCGCGGCATCACCAGCTTCATCGTCACCAAGCCGACGTGCGACCTGGAGACCGCGCGCCGCCTGGGGGTGGGGCACTCGGCGGAACTCGACTTCACCCGGGGCGTACGGGCGGGCAGCAAGGAAGACAAGATGGGGTGGCGGGCTTCGGATACCCGCGAGCTGGTGCTGGACGACGTCTTCGTACCGGCCGGGAACCGGCTCGGGGCCGAGGGTGAGGGGTTCGTCAACTTCATGCGCACCCTCGATGCCGGGCGCATTGGAATCGCCGCCCTGGCTCTCGGCATCGCCGAGGGAGCTTTTGACGCCGCCCTGGAGTATACGTTGCAACGGAAACGTTACGGGCACAGGATTTACGACTTTCAAGCGGTCCAATTCGGCTTGTCCGACATGGCCACGGGGATCCAGGCCGCCAGGCATCTGACCTATCACGCGGCCTGGCTCAAGGATCAGGGACGCCCCTTCTCCAAGGAAGCCTCCATGGCGAAGCTGTTCGCCTCGGAACTTTCGATGCGCGCCACCACGGAGGCGGTCGAGCTTCTGGGAGGCGCCGGGTACACGAACGACTACCCGGTGGAACGGATGTTTCGCGACGCGAAAGTGTGCGAGATCGGAGAAGGCACGAGCGAGATTCAGCGCTTGCTGATCGCTCGCCACCTGGTGCGCGAGGTCGGCGGAGGCGGAATGGCTGCAGAGCTTAAGGCGGGGTAGGGAGGCCCTCGGGCGGTCCCGGGCCCCGCGACTCGCGGAGAAACCAGGGATTTGAGGAGACAGATCATCATCAGCGCGTCCTCGCGCGAGACGCGGGTGGCGCTACTGGAAGACAAACGACTCGTAGAATTGATGCTGGACCGCCCGGACCAGGGACGGTTGGTGGGCGACGTGTTCCTGGGACGCGTAGAGGCGGTGCTTCCCGGCATTCAGGCGGCCTTCGTCGACATCGGCGTCGAGAAGGCGGGCTTTCTGCACGTCTCGGATGTGGTTCACCAGCACGTTGAACCGTCGGAGAACGGCCGCGACGGCCAGAACACGCCGATCCAGAAGCTGCTCAACAAGGGCGACCGGGTCACCGTGCAGGTCACCAAGGAGCCCATCGGCACCAAGGGACCGCGCCTGACCGCTCAGGTCTCGCTGGCCGGCCGCTTCCTCGTCTACATGCCGTTCTCGTCGCGCGTCGGCGTGAGCCGCAAGATCGAGGACCGCAGGCAGCGGTCGCGGCTGCGTGCCCTTGCCCGCAGGGTGGTCCCGGCCGATTCCGGCGGGGTGATCGTGCGCACGGTGGGGGAGGAGGCGACCGAGAAGCGGTTCGCGCGCGAGTTCGAGACGCTCCGGGGGAGCTGGCTGGAGATCCAGCGGACGGCGAAGGCCGCTGCCGAGCCCGGGGTCGTGCGCCGCGAAGCGCGTCTGATCAGCGGCGTCATCCGGGATCTGTTCAGCGACAAGTTCGACTCGCTGACGGTGGATTCGCCCGTCATCTTTCGCGAGATCGAGGGTTACGTGCAGGGCGTGGCTCCCGACCTGCTGGACCGGCTGAAGCTGTACCGGGGAGAGGAGCCCCTGTTCGACGTTCACGGCATCGAGGAGGAGATTCACCGCTCGTTCCGGCGCAAGGTGGGGCTCAAGTCCGGCGGCCATCTGGTGATCGAGCCGACCGAGGCGCTGGTATCGATCGACGTGAACACCGGGCGCTTCGCCGGCAGGAAGAAGAACGATCCCGCGTCGCTCATCCTGAGGACCAACCTGGAGGCGGCGCGCGAGATCGCCCGCCAGCTCCGGCTGCGTGACGTCGGTGGAATCGTGGTCGTGGACTTCATCGACATGGACACGCAGAAGGACCGCGACAAGGTGTTGCATGAACTCCGCACCCACCTGGGCCGCGACCGTGCCCGCACGCGCGCGTTCGCCGTCTCCGAGCTCGGGCTCATCGAGATGACCCGCCAGCGCGTGCGGCCGTCGATCTTCACCTCGATCACGGAGGCGTGCACCCATTGCGGAGGACTGGGCCGCGTCTTCGCGCCCGACACCGTGATGCGCAGGGTGGAGCGCAGCCTCAAGCGCGCTGCCGCGGCGAAGAGCGAGCGCAGTCTCACGGTGCGCATCCATCCCGAGGTGGCGCTGCACGTGCTCGACTCGGAGCCGGACTTTCGCAACCGGGTGTCGAGCGCCACCGGCCTGGAGATCAGCCTGCGCGACGATCCTCTGCTGGGCGAAGACGAGTTCCGCCTGCTCTCGGGCCGGGCCCAGGTGGATGTGACCGGGAAGTACGCGACGGTCTAGCCGCGTGCCCGGTGCCCTTGACCTCGCCGGGCGACTCTGTAGCTTTTTCGGGCTGCCGAGCCTTGTGCCGCAGTCCCCGTGTCCGGGATCTCCATCTACGTGAAGAGGCAGGCATGTACGCGGTGTTCGAGAGCGGCGGAAAGCAGTTCAGGGCCGAGCCGGGTCTCCGGCTGCGGATTCCCGCGCTAGCCGCCGAGGAGGGCTCGACGGTCACCTTCGACCGCGTGCTGATCACGGGTGGAGCGGATGGCGAACCGGAGGTCGGGACGCCCACGGTCGAGGGCGCCGCGGTGCGGGCCGAGGTGCTGGCGCACGGCAAGGACCGGAAGCTCATCATCTTCAAGCGCAAGCGCCGGAAGGGATACCGCAAGAAGCAGGGTCACCGCCAGAAGTTCACCGAAGTGCGCATCGACGAGATCGTCACGTAGCAGTCCGAGCCGGGAAGGAACCTGAGATGGCACACAAGAAAGGCGTCGGCTCAAGCCGAAACGGACGCGACTCGAAGCCGAAGTTCCTGGGCGTCAAGCGCTACGGCGGACAGCCCGTGACCGCGGGCAGCATCCTCGTGCGCCAGCGGGGCACCCGCTTCCATCCCGGCACCAACGTCGGCAGGGGGGGCGACGACACCCTGTTCGCCCTGGTCGACGGCGTGGTGAAGTTCGAGCGGCGCCGGAATCGCCAGTTCGTTTCGGTAAGCCCGAACTAGGCTAGCGCGCCGGATCGCGAGGTGGGTCCGGCCAGCCCGGCCGGCGTCCTCCCTGAGCCGCACGCGCCGAGGCGATGATGCGCCAGATGATGTCGCGCGCCATCTCCGGGTCCACGCCCAGTTCGCGCGCCCGCACGGCGGCCTGACGCACCATCCGGGCTTCGCGCGCCGGGTCGAGGACCGGAAGGCCCAGTTCCTTCTTCACCCGCCCGATCTCGATGGCGAGGTTGCGGCGTTCCCCCATCAGCTCGATAAGCCGGTCGGTCACCTCGCTCATCACTTCCCGCAGGCGAACCAGCCGCTCCTCCGGCGCACCCGCCGCTCCCGTGGGGTCAGTCATGGGTTCCCGATGAACCTCGCGGGTTGAGGAATGCCTCGGTGTGATCCCGGTCCTGCGGCCGGGTGGCGAGGCTTACCCCCACCAGCACCGGAATGTGGACCATGAGCCCCAGTATGCCCTCGTGCAGGTCCAGGGGGCGCAGTTCCATCCCCAGATACCCCGTGGTGAAGAAGAAGACCGCGGTCGCCGAGCCCGCGACCAGACCGGCCACGATACCCGGGGTCGTGGCGCGTCGCCAGAAGAGCGCCGCGCAGATGGGAGGCGCGAACTGGCATATGATGCCGTAGGCGGTCAAAAGCAGCACCACCAGCGAGGAGTCCTCGTCCAGCGCGAACCAGTACGCGACCACCCCCACCACCAGGACCAGCACCTGCATCAGACGGCGCTGGCCGGCATCGCTTAGCCGGCGGAAGGGGCCGATGCCGTCCTCCACCGTCACGGATGCCGCGGCGTGCAGGAGCGCGTCTCCGGTCGACATCGACGCCGAGAGGGCGCCCGCGCAGAAGAGGCCCACGACCAGCACCGGCAGCTCGGAGCGCAGGATGAGGAAGGGGAGGATGAAGTCGGCGTTGGGGGGGGACTCCGGCAGCAGCACGCCGGCGAAGCCGATCAGGAACACCGGGATCAGGAAGAGCTGGAAGGTGGGGAAAAGGACCACGGTGCGGCGCAGCGTGCGGTCGTCCCGCGCGGTGAAGGCCTTCATGAAGAGGTGGGGCCACATCATGAGCCCGATCGCGCTCACCAGAATGGCGCTCGAGTAGCCGCCCCAGCTCCAGGGATCGCCCGCGGCGGTCAGGCCCGGAACGGAGAGCATCTCCGGACGCTCGGCCAGGATGCGCTCGAACATCTCTCCCACTCCCCCGTACAGCCGGAAGGGCAGGTAGATGCCGAGCGACCAGGCGATCGCGACCATGAAGATGCCCTGGAAGGTGTTGGTCCAACCCACCGCGGCCACCCCGCTGGTCAGCACGTACAGGGCCACGATGCCGTAGGCGATCGCCGCGCCCACGGCCAGCGGCACATGGCCGTCGGTTACCGCCTCGATGACGATCCCCGCCCCCTGCATCTGCAGGGTGACGTAGGGCACGAATGCCGCCACCGAGAGCGCCGCCATCAGCGCGGACAGGAAGCGGGAAGGGAAACGCCCGACCAGCAGCTGCGCCTGGGTGACGTAGCCGAAGCGCCGCCCGAGCGCGGCCGCGTGCGGCCCTATGAAGTACCAGGGAGCGATCCCGAGGGCGCCGTAGGATAGGATGTAGAAGGCCGCGGCGCCGCGGGAGTAGGCCCAGCCCGGCCCGCCCAGGAAGGCGAAGGCGGAGAACACGGTCGCCCCGGTGACGAAATACATCACGAGCAGCCCGAAGCGGCGGTCTCCGGCCACATATCCGGTCACGCTCCGGGAGGCGCGCCGGCCCGCCATCAGCCCGATGCCAAGCGTCACCGCCAGGTAGACCAGGATCAGGGCCGCGATCAGCTGCCAGCGCTCCATCTACCCGGCACCTCCGGCCCGCGAGTCCCGTCCCGGCCGGCCTCGGGCGTCCTCCGCGGGCCTGCCGGCGCGGTTCCGTTCCTCCGAGCGGTCCAGCACGAAGAGCACCACCGCCCCGAGCCCCACCCAGAGTCCGATGGCGGCCATGTTGAAGGGGAGGCCCAGCACCAGGGGAAGGGGACGGTTGAAGGGGACGAAGCCCGGCCATGTGACGAAGACCAGGAAGAGCACGAAGTAGATCGTGGTCGCGGCGCGCACCAGCTTCACCCGGTTCATCGCCCGCGGAACTCCGGACGGCGCTTCTCGACGAAGGCGCGCACCCCCTCGCGCCCGTCGTGGCTCGCGAAGGCGGCGAGGAAGAGCTCCTTCTCCAGTGCCAGTCCCTCGGCCAGGGAGGTCTCGGCGGCGGCCCGGAGCGACTCCTTGACCAGCCCGAGCGCGAACGGGCTCCAGCGCGCCATGCGTCCCGCCAGTTCCCGGGCCCGCTCGAGGTGCTCGCCCTCGCCGGCGAGGATCTCCACCAGGCCGATGCGGTGGGCCTCGGCGGCGTCGACCACGTCGCCGCTCAGGGCGACGCGGGCGGCCTGTCCGGGCCCCACCAGCCGCGCCAGGCGCTGGGTGCCGCCGGCCCCCGGAATCAGCCCCAGGCGGATCTCGAACTGGCCGAAGCGGGCGCTCTGGTCGGCCACGCGGACGTCGCAGGCGAGCGCCAGCTCGACCCCGCCCCCCAGGCAGAAGCCGTGGATGGCGGCGATGAGGGGCTTCGGGAAGGCGGCAACGGCGTCGTACACGCGCCGGCGCCGGTAGACCTCCCGCTGCTCGCCGGCGGTGCGCCCCGCGAACTCGGAGACATCGGCGCCCGCCGCGAATGCCTTCTCGCCGGTCCCGCACAGGATGGCGACCCGCACCGCGTCGTCATCGGCAAGCCGGTCCATCGCCTGCGCGATCTCGCGCCGCACCACCGCGTTGAGGGCGTTCAGCTTGTCGGGCCGGTTGATGCGCACGGTCGCGACGGAGCCGTCGCGCTCGACCACGATGGTCTCGTAGTGCCGGTCGTTCAATCGCCCCCCTTGTCCCAGCGGTAGAAGCCCTGTCCCGTCTTCCTCCCGAGCTTCCCCTCTTCCACCATGCGCCGCAAGATGGCGGGAGGCCGGTAGCGCTCGCCGCCCAGCTTCTCGTGCAGATACTCGGCGATGGCCAGCCGGACGTCGAGCCCCACCAGGTCGGTGAGCCGGAGCGGACCCATCGGGTGGCGGTAACCCAGCTCCATGGCCTTGTCGATCGCGGCGGGATCGGCCACGCCCTCCTCCACCATGCGCATCGCTTCCAGCCCCAGGGCTACCCCGAGCCGGGAGGAGGCGAAGCCCGGGGCGTCGCGAACGACGATGGGCTCCTTGCCCAGCCCGCGCGCGAATGCGACGCCGGCATCCAGGGTGGCGTCGCCGGTGCGATTGCCGCGAACGACCTCCACCAGCGCCATCAGGTGCACCGGGTTGAAGAAGTGCAGCCCCAGGAAGCGGCCCGGGTCGGCCAGCACCTCCGCGATCGCGTCGATGCTGAGGGAGGAGGTGTTGGTGGCGAGCAGCGCCGATGGGGGGGCAGCGGCTTCCACCTCGCGGAAGAGGCTCCGTTTCAGCTCCATGCGCTCGGGCGCGGCCTCCACCACCAGGTCGGCCTCCGCGCAGGCGGTCGCCAGCGAGGCCGCGGGCGCGATTCGGTCGAGGGCGGCTGTCCGCCTCTCTTCGCTCACCTTTCCGAGGGATACGCCCTTTTCCAGGTTCGCGCGGATGCGGGCGAGGCCGCGGTCGGCCGCCCCCGCGTCGGGGTCGTGAAGGGTGACCCGGTGCCCGGCCATGGCCGCCACCTGGGCGATGCCGTGGCCCATGACCCCCGCGCCGAGGACGGCGACGCGGTCGATCCGGTTGGCCGTGGCGTGCCGGCTGTCCACGGCCGGCTAGTCCGCGGTGACCACGGTGGCGATCCCCTGGCCGACCCCGATGCACATCGTGGCGAGTCCCACCCCGCTCCCGCGCTTCACCATCTCGTGCGCGAGCGTGCACAGGATGCGCGCCCCCGAACAGCCCACCGGGTGCCCCAGCGCGATCGCGCCCCCGTTCACGTTGACCCGCTCCGGGTCGAGGTCGAGCAGGCTCAGGCATGGGATGGCCTGCGCGGCGAAGGCCTCGTTGACTTCGGCCAACTCGACGTCTCCGGGACCGATGCCGGCGCGCCGGAACGCCCGTCGGGTGGCGGGCACGGGCCCGATCCCCATGCGCTGAGGCTCCACCCCGGCCACCGCGCTCGCGCGGATGCGGACCATCGGGGCGAGTCCCAGGCTGCGTGCCCGCTCCTCCTCCAACACCAAAAGCGCGGCGGCGCCGTCGTTGATGCCCGACGAGTTGCCCGCGGTGACGGTCCCGTCCTTCGCGAAAACCGGCCCGAGCCGGGCCAGCGACTCGGGGGTCACGCCGGCGCGCGGGTGTTCGTCGGTGTCGACCAGAACCGGACCGCCCTTCCGCCTGGGCACCTCCACCGGGACCAGCTCGTCGCGGAAACGGCCGTCGGCGATGGCACGCTGGGCGCGCGCCTGGCTCTCGGCCGCGAAGGCGTCCTGCTCCTCTCGTGTCACCCCGAATTCCTTCGCCACCACCTCGGCGGTCTGCCCCAGCCCGATGGTCCATTCGGGGGTGAAGGCGGGGTTGGGGAACCGCCACCCCAGCACGGTGTCGGCGATGGTCGGCGTTCCGCGCGCGTACCCTGCGGCCGGCTTCAGCATGACCCAGGGAGCCCGGCTCATGCTCTCCACGCCGCCGGCGATGAACACCTCTCCCTCGCTGGCCGCGATGGCGTGAAAGGCACTGTCGACCGCTTGCAGCCCCGAGCCGCACAGCCGGTTGACGGTTTGGCCAGGCACCGTGACCGGCAGCCCCGCCCGCAGCAGCCCCATGCGCGCGACGTTGCGGTTGTCCTCGCCGGCCTGGTTGGTGCACCCGAAGATCACGTCGTCGATGCCGGCCGGGTCAAGGCCGTTTCGGTCGACGAGGGCGCGGATCACCCCGGCCGCCAGGTCGTCCGGGCGCACCGCGGCGAGCGCGCCGCCGTGCCGGCCGATGGGAGTGCGCACGGCGTCGACGATGACCGCCCGCCTCACTGGCCGCGCGCCCTCATCGGCCGGCCGCCCTCATTCGACCGGGGCCCTCATCCGTCCAGCGCCACCCAGACGCTCTTCACCTGGGTGTACTTGTCCAGCGCCGCCTGGTAGCCGAGGTCGCGGCCGAAGCCGCTCTGCTTGTATCCGCCGAAGGGCGATCCCGAGTCGTACTGGTTGTAGGTGTTGATCCACACCGTGCCGGCGCGGATCTCCCGGGCGATGCGGTGCGCCCGGCCCACGTCGCGGGTCCAGATGCCGGCCGCCAGCCCGTAGATGGTCTGGTTGGCCTTCTCGATGGCGTCGGCGGTATCCGAGAAGGGGATCACCGCCGCCACCGGCCCGAAGATCTCTTCCTGTGCGATGCGCATGTCGGGGGTGACGTCCGCGAAGATGGTCGCTTGCACGAAGTTGCCCTTGCCGTCGACCGTGGCGGCCTCGCCCCCCGTCACCAGCCGGGCGCCGTCGGCCTTGCCGGCCTCGATGTAGCCGAGCACCACGTCCCGCTGCCTGCGGCTCACGATCGCGCCCATGCGCGTCTTCGGGCCCATCGGGTCGCCCCCCGTCATCTTGTCCGCGCGCGCCGCCAGCCCGTCCAGAAACTCCTCGTAGACCGCCTCCTGCACCAGGATGCGAGAGCCCGCCGCGCACACCTCGCCCTTCCCGTAGAAGATGCCGGTGTTGGCGCCGCGCACCGCGCTGCCAAGTTCGGCGTCCGCAAAGACGATGTTGGGCGACTTGCCGCCCAGCTCGAGGGAGACCTTTTTCAGCGTCTCCGCCGCCTCTCGCATGATGGTCTTTCCGACCTCGGTCGAGCCCGTGAAGGCAATGGCATCCACTCCGGGATGGCGCACCATGGCGGCGCCGGCCCGCGTGCCGCGCCCCGGAACGACGTTGAGAATGCCGGGCGGAAAGCCCGCCTCTGCCGCCAGCTCGCCCAGCAGCAGGGCCGTGAGGGGCGTCTCCATGGCCGGTTTCAGCACCACCGCGTTCCCACACGCCAGCGCGGGCGCAACCTTCCAGGTCGCGAGCGAGAGCGGGAAATTCCACGGCACGATGCACCCCACCACGCCCACGGGTTCGCGCAGGGTGTAGTTCAGGAACGGTCCCTTCACCGGGATGGTCTCGCCCTGGATCTTGTCGGCCAGCCCGGCGAAGTAGCGGAAGTTCTCCACCACGCTGGGCACGTCGACGTAGCGCGATTCGAAGATGGGCTTGCCGTTGTCGCGGGTCTCCGTCTCCGCGATCAACTGGGCGTCGCGCTCGATCAGGTCCGCCAGCCGCCAGAGGAGGCGCGAGCGCTTGTGCGCGTCGGTGCGCCGCCAGGCCTTCGACGCCAGCGCGCCGTGTGCAGACTCCACGGCCCGCGCAACATCCTCCCCGGTCGCCTCGGCGACCTCGGCGAGCGCCTCGCCGGTGGCGGGATTCGTTGTTGTGAAGGTGGCCCCGGAAGCCGACGCCACCATCTCGTTGTCGATCCAGAGACCGCGTGTGGGCACTTCGTTCATCGCGCTATTTGCCCTGGAAAGCGGCTCGGCGCTTCTCGACGTAGGCTGCGATGCCTTCCGTGGCGTCCTCGCTCTGGAAGAGCTGCTGCTGAAGCTCGCGCTCGACGGCCAGGCCCGTCTCAAAGGGGATTTCGGCGCCCGTCTGGACCGATCTCTTGATAAGGCCCACCGCCTTGGAGGCCTTGGCCGGCGGGGTGAACTGCCCCGCGAACTCCAGGACCTTGTCCATGAAGTCGTCGCCCGAGTCGGCCTCGATTACGCGATTGATGATGCCGTGGTCGAGTGCCTCGGCGAAGCCGAAGAGCTGGCCCGTCGTCATCATCTCGATGGAGCGCGACTTGCCGACCAGGCGCGCAAGCCGCTGGGTGCCGCCCGTGCCGGGCAGCACGCCCAGGTTGATCTCGGGAAGCCCGATGCGGGAACCGCCGGCGCGCGCGACCCGCAGGTCGCAGGCCATGGCGATCTCGAGCCCGCCCCCCACGGTATGCCCGTTGAGCGCGCCGATGGTGAGCTTCGGGGTGTGCTCCAGTCGGTTCAGGGTCTCATTCGCGTGCAGGCAGAAGAAGTACTTGAAGGTCGGCGTGACCTCGTTCAGCATCCCGATGCTCGCGCCCGCGCTGAAGAACTTCTCGCCCCTTCCGGTGAGCACGATGACGTGCGCGTTCTCGTCCATGCGCGCCCGAAGGACGCAGGCGTCCAGCTGCTGCATCATCTGGTAGGTGTAGGTGTTCGCCGGGGGATCGTCGAGGGTCAGGATGCAGACGCCGTCCTTGACGTCGTAGTGGACCAGGGTCTGGTCGGTCATGCGGGTTTCTCCGTGGTGATGGCTGCGTTGGCTTCTCGAATCGGCGCACAATTATAGTGCCACGGCTCCGGCCCGGGGACCCGCGAGAGGGGGCGGATCCGATCCGGGCTCGGAGCCTGCCGGCAGACGAGAACCCTTCAGTTCGACAGACCGACGGCGCGCCCGGGCGTCCAGGGAGCGCCCGCGGCGGCCAGCGCCTCCTCCAGTTCGGCGAGCGCCCCCTCGATGATGCCCGCGAGGTCCTGCTCGACCGCGCCCAGGCCTTCCTCGGCGATCTCGATGTTGCGCCGCTGGGTCGCGGTCGGGTTCTGGCGGGTCTGCCAGTGACCTCCCACGACGTTGCCCACGCGGTTGGCGACCGACGGCACGCTGGGCTCGTTGAGGGAGCCGCGCAGCTGATCTCCCTGAAGCCGCAGGCGGATGCCGGCGAATGCCTGCTCGACCTCGTCGATGCGGCCGAACAGCTCGGTCCCTGCCGAGGGCGTGCGCAGCAGGGCGGCGCGCATGTAGCCGAGCCGCTCCGATTGGCGCCCGAGTTCGGAGCTGGCCACGCCGATGCGCCGCTGCAACTCGCTCACGCGGTGCTGGAAGGCCGCCACCGCCACGAAATCGGTGCCCGGAGGCGCGTTCGGCACCGGCCTCACCCGGAAGCTCTGCGCCCCGCCCACCTCCTCCACGCCGTCGGCGGTGACGAGCACCAGTTGCGCCGAGTAGTCGCCGGGAGGCGCCAGCGGCCCGGCCGGAGCGGACGCCCACGGCGGGACGAACGCCGGCGTGGTCAGGTTGATGGGGTTGGGCGCGGGTCTACGCAGGTCCCAGGTGATGCGATGCAGCCCCGCACGCGCGGGGCCCTCGACCCAGCGCACCGGGTCGCCGCTCGCGTCCGACACCCGCACCAGCGCCCGCGGTCCGCTCTCGGCGGCTTCGGCCCGCAGCGTCTCGTATCCGGGGAACGGTGCGTCGGTGCCCAGTTCGCGCATCGCGCGCTCCTCCTCCTCGCGCTGGTCCTCGGCCGTCGAAGGCACCTCCGGGAGCAAGTAGGTGAGCGTGGCCCCGAATGGCGGGTTGGGCGCCGAATAGGCGTCGGTCCCGAGCGTCGGGCGCCCCGGCGCCTGGTTGGGAACGCTGGGGATGTACCACCACGCGTCGCGCACCGGCCACACGCCTGCGCCATCCTCCGCGGCCAGCGCCCCGCCCGCGATCTCGCGCAGCGGGCTGTAGTCGTCGAGCACGTAGAAGCCCCGCCCGAAGGTGGCGCCCACGACATCGCCGTCCCGCCGCTGCAGCTTGAGGTCGCGGAAGGCGATGGTGGGCGCGCCAGGAAGACGGTGCCAGTTCTCGCCCCCGTTGGGAGAGAAGTAGAGGCCCCACTCCGCGGCGAGGAAGAGCAGGTCCGCGTTCTCGTGGTCCTGCTGGATCGCCCACGCGATGGTTCCGTCCTCCAGGTCTCCGGAGATGGACGACCAGCTCTCGCCGTTGTCGTCGCTCCGGAAGATGTAGGGCGCGAAATCGCCGATCTTGTGCGCGTCCGCGACCGCGAACACCGTCGCGGCATCGTGCTGGCCGGCCTCGACATCGTTGACGAAGGAGCGCTCGGGGACCCCGGGAAGCTCCGCCGCGCGGCTCCAGTTGCCGCCGCCGTCCGGACTGAAGTGGATCAGCCCGTCGTCGGTGCCGACGTAGAGCGCGTTTTCCTGGACCGGGCTCTCGCTGATGGAGGTGATGGTGGCGTACATCGACATCGCGCCGTTGTCATGGAGCGCATCGAGCTCCCACACCCGGCCCATGAAGGGCAGCTCGTAGCGGTTGGTGTTGGTGGTCAGGTCGCCGCTGACCGCCGTCCAGGAGTCGCCCCGGTCCTCGCTTCTCCAGACTCGTTGCGACGCGAAGTAGAGCCGGTTCGTGGAGTGCGGGCTCACCAGAATCGGGGAATCCCAGTTCCAGCGCTCGGGCGGATCCCCGACTTCGGGCTGGGGCTGGATCTGGATGGCCTCTTCGCTCCGGCGATCGACGCGGTACAGGTTCCCCACCTGCGTCATCAGGTAGAGGATGTCCGGGTCCGAAGGATCGAACTGCACCCCGTACCCGTCGGCTCCCATCGGGAAATACCAGTCGGAGTTGCGCACGCCTTCGACGGTGGTGGTGCGCGAGGGCCCCCACAGCGTCCCCAGGTCCTGCGCCCCGCCCAGGATCTCGGAAAAGGGCTCCCGGTTGGAGACGGCGACCTTGTAGAACTGCGAGATGGGCATGTTGGGGAAGTGGCGCCAGGTCTGCCCTTCGTCGAAGGTCTCGTAGAGTCCGGCATCCGTCCCCGCCAGCATGTGCCGGGTGTCCTCGGGGTCGAACCACAGGGCGTGGTTGTCTGAGTGTTTCTGGCGACCGTCGCCCAGGGTCGCGAAGGTGGCTCCGCCGTCGCGCGTGATCTGGTAGAACACGTCCATCTGGATCACCAGGTCCGCGTCGGTCGGCGAGGCTTCGATTTCCTGGTAGTAGTGCGGGCCGGTGCCCCCGGAGATGTAGGAGTTGCGCTTCTCCCAGCTCTCGCCCTGGTCGGTGGAGCGGTAGAAGCCGCGCTCCTCGTCGTTCGCTTCGATGGTCGCGTAGACGATGTCCGGATCGGCGGGCGTGACCGCGAGTCCGATCTTGCCCATGTCACCGGAGGGAAGGCCGCGCGTCACCTCGCGCCAGCTCTCGCCCCCGTCGGTGGACTTGTGGATGCCCGACGACGGACCGCCCGCCATGTAGCCCCACACGTGGCGCCGGCGCTGGAAGGCCGCGGCGTACACCACGTCCGGGTTGCCGGGAGCGAACTCGATGTCGGTGACGCCGGTGTGTTCGTCGAGGGCGAGGACCTGCTGCCAACTGTTGCCACCATCGGTAGAGCGGTAGACCCCGCGCTCGCCGCCGGCCGACCAGAGCGGCCCCTCCGCGGCTACCAGCACGGTGTTCCCGTCGTCGGGGTGAATGAGGATCTTGCCGATGTGCTCGCTGTCCGCGAGTCCCACCTGCTCCCAGCTGCCGCCCCCGTCACGGCTGCGGTAGACGCCCGAGCCCCAGGCCACGTGGCGCCCGCTCACGTTCTCGCCGGTGCCCGCCCACACCACCTCCGGATTGGCGGGGTCGAGGGCCAGGTCGCCGATGGAGTAGGTGGGCTGGTCGTCGAACACGGGCGTCCAGGTGACCCCGGCGTTCGTGGTTTTCCATATGCCGCCCGAGCCCACCGCCACGTACCACACGGACGGGTCGACGGGGTTCACTTCGATGTCGGCGATGCGCCCCCCTGCAACCGCCGGCCCGATCTCCCGTAGCGTCAGGTCGGAAAGGGCGTCGGCGACGGAGACCTGGCCGCGTGCCGGCGAGGCGAGTGCGCAGGTCAGGAGCGCGAGAGCGGTGAGCGGGCGTCGGACGGATCGGACGATGGCGGGCATGGCTGATTTCGTGAGCAGAAGGAATCGGGATGTCGGCGAGGACAGCGGGTGCAGCGACCGGAAGAGCCGGCGCCGGCCACGACCGGGGATTCGCAACACCCGCCACCATGCCGGAGCCGGGTCCGGCGGGCAAGTGGTGCTGCCTGGCGCGGGCGGGGACGCAAGCCCTCATGGCGGCTTGCGAGCCCCCTGCCGCGTCACCCTCGGTGCCCGTTCATGTATGGGCTGCTAGTTTGCTGGAACGGCGCGCGCGCACGGGGGGATTACACCAGAGCGCACGGAAGCGCGGTATCGTGAGGCAGCAAGTGGAGGAGGGCCGACACTGGTGAAGACGTCAATGCGTGTGATGGCCGGCGGTATCTTCGTCGCCGCCGGGGCGAGTCTGGGCTTCGCCGTCGACGAGGCGCCGCAGGAGCTCGGTGGCCGCGCGCCGGTGGTGGTCGTGCCCGTCACCGGGGTGATCGAGCTCGGGCTGGCGCCGTCCATCGAGCGGGCCATCCGCGAAGCGGAGGAGGAGGGAGCTGCGGCGCTGGTGCTGGACATCGACACGCCCGGAGGTCGCGTGGACGCCGCCGAACGCATCGGCGACGCCATCGCGGACGCCGGTATTCCGGTGTACGCCTACGTCAACCGCCGGGCTCTGTCCGCCGGTGCACTGATCTCCCTCGCCACCGACGGGATTCTCATGCGTCCCGGATCGGTGATCGGCGCCGCGACCCCGGTGGATGGCTCCGGAGAGAGGGCCAGCGAGAAGATCGTCTCGGCGATGCGGAGCGAGATGCGCGCGCTGGCCGAGGCGGCGGAACTCGATCCGGCGGTCGCCGAGGCCATGGTCGATGAAGCCATCGGCATCCCCGGCGTGGTGGAGGAGGGTCAGCTGCTCACGCTGACGACCGAGGAGGCCGTGGCCATCGGCTACGCGCGCGCCGTCGACGACCTCGATGCAGTGCTCGAGGTCGCCGGCGCAGCCCAGGCCCCCATCCGCAGGCACGAGATCAACTGGTCCGAGCGCCTGGTGCGCTTTCTCTCGCACCCGACCGTCGCCCCGTTCCTGCTCTCCCTGGGGTTCCTGGGGATCATCATCGAGATCCGCACCCCCGGGCTCGGCGCCCCGGGGCTGGTCGGCGTCCTCTGCCTGTCGGCGTACTTCGGCTCGCACGTTATCGTCGGGCTGGCCGCCTGGACCGATCTGCTCCTCGTGGGGGGCGGCGTCGGACTCCTCGCGGTGGAAGCCCTCCTGATCCCCGGGTTCGGCATCCTCGGCGTGCTGGGTATCGCCGCGATTGTAGGCGGCGTGTTCATGAGCATGCTCGGCGGTTTGCCCACCGCTGCCGACTTCTCCCAGGCCAGCACCGTGGTCTCTCTCAGTCTGGTCATCATCCTGGTGACCTCCTGGGCCCTCCTGCGGCGTCTCCCGCGCAGCCGCCACATCGCGCGCTCCGGCCTCCTGCTCCGGGACGCCACCGACCGCGAGCACGGCTTCGAGTCCGCAGAGCGACGGGAGGATCTGGTGGGGTCCGAGGGCGTGGCTCTCACCGATCTGCGCCCCGCCGGCACCGGCCAGTTCGGCGACGAGCGGGTGGACGTCGTCGCCGACTCGGAGTTCATCTCCGAGGGAGAAGCCATACGGGTGCTGAGCGCCGAAGGCTATCGGTGCGTGGTCAGACCCGTGAAGAGGTCCTCGTCCGCCGAGCAGCCCGAATCCTGAAACTCGAACCTCCCCTGTCCCCACACGGATGACACCCAATGGAAGCCATCGCCACTCTGTTTTTCCCCGTACTCATCGTCGTCCTCGTCCTCATGGTGCTGTGGGCGGTACCCGTGCGCCTGTGGATCGAGGCGATCTCGGCCGGTGTGCGGCTGGGCATCACCTACCTCATCGGCATGCGCCTGCGCAAGGTGCCTCCGCCCGCCGTGGTGCGGCCCCTCATCTGGGCCACCAAGGCCGGGCTGTTCATCCGCATCGCGGACCTCGAGGCCCACTACCTCGCCGGCGGACGGGTGGACCGCGTGGTGACGGCCCTCATCAGCGCCGACAAGGCCAACATCGAGCTTTCCTTCAACCAGGCCGCGGCGATCGACCTGGCGGGCCGTGACGTCTTCGAGGCGGTCCAGGTCTCGGTGAACCCCAAGGTCATCACCACGCCCCGGGTGGCGGCGATGGCGCGCGACGGCATCCAGCTGATCGCGGTCGCGCGCGTGACCGTGCGCGCCAACATCAACCGTCTGGTCGGGGGTGCGGGCGAGGAGACCATCGTCGCGCGCGTCGGGGAAGGCATCGTCTCCAGCATCGGTTCGTCCGACACGCACCAGGCGGTGCTCGAGAACCCGGACAGCATCTCCAAGGCGGTGCTGGCCAAGGGGCTCGACTCGGGGACCGCCTTCGAGATCCTCTCCATCGACATCGCGGACGTCGACGTGGGCAAGAACATCGGTGCCGAGCTGCAGACCGACCAGGCCGAGGCCGACAAGCGCGTCGCCCAGGCGCGGGCGGAGGAGCGGCGCGCCATGGCGGTCGCGTCCGAGCAGGAGAACGTCGCCAAGGTGCAGGAGATGCGCGCCAACCTGGTGGAGGCCGAAGCCCAGGTGCCGCTGGCCATGGCGGACGCCTTCCGGGACGGCAACCTTGGCGTAATGGATTACATCCGGTACCGTAACGTGCAGGCGGACACCGCGATGCGGAACTCCATCGCAGGCGATGACGAGTCCGCTTCGGGCGAGCCCCTGGCGTAGCGCGGCGGGCGGCGGATGAGCACCGGCCTTCTTCTCTTCCTGATCTTCATGGCGCTGTCCATCATCGACAGCGTCGCGCGGGCGCGCCGCAGCCAGCAGCAGGAACAGGCGCTTCCCGCGGAGGACGAGGGCGACGAGGAGTGGCGTGCGGAGCCGTCGTCCGCTCAGGCGGAGGAGCACGAGACCCGGAAGAAGGAGCCGGCCGAGGCCCTGGGCGAGCTTGCTGGCTTGGAGAAGCTCATGGGCCCGGGGTACCTCGAGAAGCTGATGGGGCCCGGTATTACGGGTGTAATACAGGATGAGGAAGACAGCCCGGAAGAACCTGCGGAGGTGCCGCCGGCGAGTTCGGATGAGCGGCGGCGGCCCTCGCTGGACCGCGACGAGCGCAGGACGATCGCGCGGGAGCGGCGGACCTCGGACCAGGAGCGCCGGAGGGGCGAAGCCGAAAGGCGGGCGCGGGTCGACCAGGTGCCGGAAGCCGAGGGATGGCGGGCGCGCGTTGACCGGGAACCCCCTGAGCGCGACCGTCGACTGTCCAAACGGAACGAGAGCAGAGGTCGCCCGGCGCGGGCGCCCCGTGAGGCAGCGCCCCTGAAGGACTCATCCTCCGGGAAACGGCGTCGCCTCGAGCCGGCCGCCGCCGCGCCGGGCACCGGACGCGGCGACCGCTGGCGCTCCCCGATCTACAGGGAGCTCTTCGGGACCGGCGGCCGCGATTCGCTCCGGCGGGCCTTCGTGCTCAAGGAAATCCTGGACGCTCCGACCTCGGAGCGCCCGGCGGACCGGCGCGAGACGGGGTAGCCGTTAGCTAGTCTAGCTAAGTCTCGACTACATCTCCCCGCGCGCCATGCGCCGCAGCACCGTGTGCAGGATCCCCGCGTTCCGGTAGTACTCCACGTCCACCGCGGAGTCCAGCCGCGCGATCGCCTCGAAAGCCACGGTCGAGCCGTCCTCACGTTCGGCCGTAACCGCGAGCAGCTCGTGCACGTCGACACCGTCTGCGATGCCCGAGATGCGGAACGTCTCGCGGCCCGTGAGTCCGAGTGCCTTGACGCCCTCCCCGTCCTTGAACTGCAGGGGAAGCACGCCCATGCCCACCAGGTTCGAGCGGTGGATGCGCTCGTAGCTCTCGGCGATCACCGCGCGCACGCCGAGCAGGCTGGTCCCCTTGGCGGCCCAGTCGCGTGAGCTGCCGGTGCCGTATTCCTTGCCGGCCAGCACCACCAGCGGTGTCCCGTCGTCCCGATACCGCATCGCGGCGTCGTAGATCGACATCACTTCGCCCGTGGGATGATGCACCGTGAATCCGCCCTCGGTGTCGTCCAGCAGCAGGTTGCGGATGCGCACGTTGGCGAAGGTGCCGCGCATCATCACTTCGTGGTTGCCGCGCCGGGCGCCGAAGGTGTTGAACTCCCACGGCTTGACCCCGACGTCCTGCAGAAACCGGCCTGCGGAGCCGTCGCGCGGGATGGCGCCCGCCGGCGAAATGTGGTCGGTGGTGGTGGTGTCGCCGAGCACCGCCAGCACGCGGGCTCCTGCGACGTCGGCGAAGGGCTCCGCCTCCGTGCTCATCCCCTGGAAGAAGGGGGGCAGGCGGATGTAGGTCGAAGCCGGATTCCAGTCGTAGAGCCCACCGGAATCCGCCTGCGCCAGCGACTTCCACAGGTCGTCGCCCTCGAAGACTTCCGCATAGCGGCTCTCGTACATCTCGGGGCGGAGCGCGTTCTGAACGGTGTCGCGGATTTCCTCCGGAGCTGGCCAGACGTCGGCGAGGAAGACGGGTTCGCCGTCGGTCCCGGTGCCCAGGGGCTCCTCGGTGAAGTCGATGTCGATGCGGCCCGCGAGCGCGAACGCGACCACCAGGATCGGAGACGCCAGATAGTTGCCGCGGATCTGCTGGTGGATGCGCGCCTCGAAGTTGCGGTTGCCGCTCAGGGCCGACGTAACCACCAGCCCCTGGTTCTCGACGGCCGAGATGATGGGGTCCGGGAGGGGGCCGCTGTTGCCGATGCAGGTAGTGCAGCCGTATCCCACCACGTTGAACCCGAGGGCGTCCAGGTGGCGGGTGAGGTCGGCGGCGTCCAGGTAGTCGCTCACCACCTTCGACCCGGGCGCCATGCTGGTCTTGACCCAGTGGGGCACGGCGAGGCCGCGCGCCACCGCGTTCCGGGCCAGCAGTCCGGCGCCCACCATCACCGACGGGTTGGAGGTGTTGGTGCAGCTCGTGATGGCCGCGATGACCAGGGTGCCGTCGGTGATCTCGGCGGTTCCGGTTTCGAGGTCGACCTCGACCCTGCGCCGGTCCCCGTTCGCGGAAGCCGTCGCACCCCCGGCCGCGGAGCCGCCGTTGGCCTGCGGGAGCGGGATGCCCGGACGCAGCCCCGGGAGATCGCGGCGGAAGCTCGAACGGAGGCCGGTGAGGGCGATGCGGTCCTGCGGCCGCTTCGGCCCCGCCACCGAAGGCTCCACCGTGGAGAGGTCGATCTCGAGGCGCGCCGTGTACTCGGGATCCGGCGTCTCGTCGGTGCGGAAGAGTCCCTGTTCCTTCGTGTAGCGCTCGACCCGCTCCACGACCGAAGCCGGGCGCCCGGTGCCGCGCAGGTAGTCGAGCGTGCCGTCGTCCACGGGGAAGAAGCCGATGGTGGCCCCGTACTCGGGCGACATGTTGGCGATGGTGGCGCGGTCGGCCAGAGAGAGGCTCGAGAGCCCCGACCCGAAGTACTCGACGAAGCGGGCCACCACCCCGTACGCGCGCAGCTTCTCGGTCACGGCGAGCACCAGGTCGGTGGCGGTCGCGCCCTCCTGCAGCGCACCGGTGAACTTCACCCCGACCACTTCCGGCAGAAGCATGTAATAGGGTTGCCCGAGCAGGACCGCCTCGGCCTCGATGCCGCCGACGCCCCAGCCCACCACCCCCAGTCCGTTGATCATGGTGGTGTGCGAGTCCGTGCCCACGAGCGTGTCGGGGCAGGCGACCCAGGCGTCGCCGTGCCGGCGGCGCTCCACCACCGACGCGAGGTACTCCAGGTTGACCTGGTGCACGATGCCCGTGCCGGGCGGCACCACGCGGAAGTTGCGGAAGGCGTCCTGCGCCCAGCGCAGCAGCGCGTAGCGCTCCCAGTTGCGCTCCATCTCGCGCTCGACGTTCCTGCGGTACGCCGTGTCCGACCCGAAGTAGTCCACCTGCACCGAGTGGTCGATGACGAGGTCGGCGGGCACCACCGGGTTGATGCGCTCCGGGTCGCCCCCCATGGCCGCGATCCCGGACCTCATGGCGGCCAGGTCCACCACGGCGGGCACGCCCGTGAAATCCTGCAGCACCACCCGGGTGGGCAGGAAGGGCACGTTCGCGCCGGCGTTGATCGGGCTCCACGCGGCCACGGCGCGCACGTCCTCCTCGCCCACATAGCCCCCGCCTGCGTGCCGGAGCGCGTTCTCGAGCAGGATGCGGATGGAGAAGGGAAGGCGGTCGAGGGAGGCAACGCCCTGTTCCTCGAGGGCCTGGAGGCGATAGAAGGAGGTGTCGCCCTCGGTCAGGTGGAGGCTGGCGAGTGAGCCGAAGGCGTTGGTCGATGATTTCACGGGTCTGTCCCTGGGTCCTGAAGCCGGCGCATCGTCGCGCAAGGCGACGCGATTCGTCGGCTCCAAGATAACATCCCGCAGTTCGGCGCTACATTGAAGGATCTTCCTTCGCCTGTGGACCCCATGCGCCAACTCGTCCTCCACCGCCACGACCAATGACTGATTCGGAGTCTGCTCGCCCGGAGGCGGCTCGTCGGCGTCATCGGCCCGCGCCCCCGGGGACCGACCACCTCGTCTACGCGGTTCCCGACCTCGATGCCGGAGTGCGTGACCTCGAGGCGCGTCTCGGGGCACGCCAGACGCCCGGCGGCAGCCATCCGGGACTGGGAACGCGCAACTCCCTGTTGCGCCTCGGCGGCCGAGTCTACCTGGAGGTCATCGGCCCGGACCCGGAGCAACCGGCGCCGTCCGGCGGCCTCTGGTTCACCGGCGGCCGGGCGCGGCTGCCGGCGCTGGTAACCTGGGCGGTGCGTTCTGTCGACCTCGACGGCCTCGCCGCCGGTCCGGGCGGCCACCTGCTGGGTCCGGTGCGGTCCATGTCCCGCACCAGGCCGGGCGGCGACCGCATCGCCTGGACGCTCACGATGCCCCGGAAGCCGTTTCCCCGGCAGGGCATCATCCCCTTCTTCATCGACTGGGGTGACACCCCCCATCCGTGCGCCGAACTCCCCGACCGGGGAGTCCGCCTCGTTCGCCTGAGTGGGCGCCATCCCGATCCGGAATTGGTGCGGCGCGAACTGGATGAGCTTGGCGTTGGGCTGGCGGTGGCAGCGGGGCAGGCGGGGCTGGTTGCCGTGCTGGAGACGCCGACCGGCGACCGGGTGACACTCTGACACCCCTCCCGGGCCCCGCCGTGCCGTCCAGGACGGATCCGGTCGGCCCCATGCCAACCCCATTTGCGCGCCAGGCGCGACCGGGTAGCTTATACCGCTCCATCCTGCCGGGATGGCGGAACAGGTAGACGCGAAGGTCTCAAAAACCTTTGCCCGTTGGGGCGTGTGGGTTCGAGTCCCACTCCCGGCACTCACGCACGGACCGGGGGAAGTGCCGCATGCGTGCTGACATCGCAACGCGGCTCAAGCTCGGGCGCACGGCCCTCGCCACCACTCTGCTGGGCTGGTTCGTGGAGGCGCTCGGCCGCACCTGGCGCATCGAGGTAGTAGAGGGCAGCGAGCACCTGGACGCGCTCTCCGCAGGGGGGCCACCCGCCATCCTCGCCTTCTGGCACGACCGCGTCATCCCCGGAGCGTATTTCACGGGCGCCCGCATGGCGCGGGGGAAGGGCGTGGACATCACCGCCCTCACCAGCCGGTCGGGAGACGGCGAGCTGGTGGCGCGCATCATGCGGCGATGGGGCGCGCGCATTGTTCGCGGTTCGTCGAGCGCGGGCGGGCGCGAGGCGATGTGGGCGCTTCGCTCGGTCCTCCGGCGCCACGGTTCCAGTCCCATCCTGGTTCCGGACGGCCCCCGAGGTCCCGCACGACGCCTGAAACGGGGGATACTCGTACTCGCACGCATGTCCGGCGCGCCCATCCTGATCATGGGCCTCGCCTCCGACCGGCATTGGCGCCTTGACTCCTGGGACCGGATGACCATCCCCAAACCATTCGCCCGGGTGCGCGTATGCGTGCGCCGCTTCGAAGTCGACCACCACACCGGGGATGGCCCGGACGACGACTCCGGTCGCGAGGATCGGCATCGGGAGGACCGGCATCGGCTCGAGTTCCTGCTGAACGAGGTGACCCGCCGCGCCGACGACCTCGCAGCACCCGGCGCATAGGCCCGCAAGCGCTCGTGCGCGCCCCGATCCCTTGCCATCGGCTGCGCAATCGTAGATGCTTTCCACGCCCATGGATGCTGCGCACGCGTTAACATGTTGCGCGCCCGCGGGCATGTATCCTCCCACAGGTTGGAGAGCCCTCCGAAGACATGCCCGGATCCTCCGAGACCCCTTCCCGGGCCGAACGCGGACTGGCGCAGGTGGCGCGCGCCGGCCGCACCGTGCTGCAGCACTCCGGCGAGATCGCGATCCTGTTGCGCGACATCGTCGCTGCGCTCGTCGGCCTCCGGGTTTCGCTGCGCTCGATCCTGCGGCAGATGTACGTGATGGGCGTGCAGAGCCTCCCGATCGTGATCCTGACGGCCGTGCTCGCCGGCATCGTCACCAGCCAGCAGGGCGGCTACCAGTTCACCGGCGCCATTCCCCTGTACGTGCTGGGCAGCATCGTCGCCGAGTCGGTGGTTCTGGAGATGGGGCCGGTCCTGACGGCGATCGTCCTGGTAGGGCGGGTGGGTGCCCGCATCACCGCGGAACTCGGGACCATGAAGGTCTCCGAGCAGATCGACGCCTTCTACAGCGTAGGGCGGGATCCAGTGTCGATTCTGGCTGCTCCCAGGGTGGTCGCGGGCATCATCGTGGTCCCCATCCTGGTTGCGGTCGCGAACCTGGTGGGAATCCTGGCCGGCATGGTCTCGGCCCAGCTCACCGTGGGGCTCGGGCCCAACAGCTTCCTGTACGGGGCGCGTCTCTACTGGCAGTCCTGGGATCTCTTCTACTCCCTCACGAAGGCGCTCGTCTTCGGCTTCACCATCCCCGTCGTCGCCATCCACATGGGATTGCGGACGGAGGGAGGAGCCGAGGGAGTCGGCAAGACGACGACGCAGGCGGTCATGTTCATGACGCTGGCGGTTCTGATCATGGACGCCCTCTTCCCACCCCTCCTGCTCGACTAGGGCGCGATGCAGACTCGCCCCGTCATCCGGTATCGCGGAGTGCACAAGGCGTTCGACCTGCCCGTCCTGGAGGGCATCGACCTTGACATCTTCCCGGGAGAGATGTTCGGCCTCTTCGGCGCCTCGGGTGCCGGAAAGAGTGTCCTGCTCAAGACCACCATCGGGCTCATCGTGCCCGACCGGGGCGACGTGGAGGTGGACGGCAGGTCGGTCTTCTTCGGGGATCGCAGGGACGTGCGGAAGATCCGCGACAAGGTCGGGTACGTGTTTCAGCATGCGGCGCTCTTCGATTCGCTGAACGTCTTTGAGAACGTAGAGACGGGACTGCCTCTCAGGCGCCTTCGGGCCATGGACGGTGTGCGCATCGCGCGCCTGGTGTGGGAGGCGCTGGAACGGGTTCTCCTGGACCCGCGTGAAGTGATGACCAAACTTCCCGCCGAGCTTTCCGGCGGGATGAAGAAGCGGGTGGGGATCGCGCGCGCCATCGTGGGAGGGCCGGACATCCTCCTCTGGGATGAACCGACCACCGGGCTGGACCCGGTCAACACCGCGGGAGTGCAGCGCCAGATCCGGCGCCTCTCCCGCGAACTGGACGTGACTTCGGTCATCGTGACCCACGACATCGAGGGAGGGCTGGAGATGTGTAACCGGGTGGCGATGCTGGAGGGCAGGCGGCTCCGGTTCCTCGGAAGCCCGACGGCCTTCCGGGCAAGCGGCGATCCGATCGTGAGAGCATTCGTGGACAGAACCGCTGCCGAGGCGGCGGTAGACCTGGTGGCAACGACATGAACGAAGCGGAAACGGACTACCGGACGAGCTCCGGGCCCTCGGACGCGGAACTCAGGCAAGCCGTCCCGCCGCGGGCGCTCATGAGCGAGGCGCGCGTCGGCATCTTCATCGTCGCAGGAGTGCTGGCTACGCTGATCGCCCTCTTCATGCTGACCGATCCGTCCATGTTCCGGGGGCGCTACTCGGTCATGGCCGTGGTGGAGAACGCGGGCGGACTGCGAAGATCCGATCCCGTGCAGATGCGCGGCGTCAACATCGGGCGGGTGATGAGCTTCGTCATGGTGCCCGCGGGGGTGAGCATCGAGCTCGAGATCGAAGGGGAATACGAGATTCCCCGCGACTCCCAGGTGCGGCTGGTGGGCATCGGTTTGATGGGAGGTCGCACCGTGGAGATCGTGCCCGGAAACTCAGCCGTCATGGCGGAGGGCGGCGACGTCGTGCAGGGGACAGTGAGCTCGGACGTCTTCGGCATCGTATCGGAAATCGGCGACGATGCCGAAGACATGATCCAGCGCATGGCGGCCCTGCTGAACGAGCCCACGGTGGCGTCGTTTCAGACCAGCGCGCAGGAACTGGAGTCCGTGCTCACGGACTTTGCGGTCATCGTCCGCGAGCAGCGGAACGAGATCAGCCAACTGGTCGAGTCGATCAACGAAGCCGCTCGCTCGGTGAGCAGCACGACGTCGTCAACGGCGCCCGCGCTTGAGAGCGCCGCGATGCGGGCGGATTCCGCGCTCGCGGCGGTCAACCGGAATCTCGAAATCCTCGATCCGGCGCTCGCCGACCTGCGCGCCATCCTCGGACGCATGGAGCGCGGGGAGGGTACCCTGGGAAGGCTGTCTCACGACGAGTCGCTCTACGACAACCTGACCGCGGGCGCGTCGAGTCTCCAGTTGCTGCTGGACGACATCCGCGAGAATCCCGGCAGGTACATCAGCCTCTCGATCTTCTGAACGGCCTGAGGTTCGGGCCGTCTACCAGCCCGGCGCCAGGGTGAAGCCCCAGTGCCAGCCCTTGTCGGGCCGCTGGAACGGGTAGGCGTAGTAGCTTTCCAGGATCAGGAACCCGAGCAGGTTGGCCCGCGCCGAGACGCCGGTGCTGAAGACGGGAACCCGATCCGTCGTCCGTCTGTCAAAGCGCAGATCCACGGTCCCGAAGTCGTCCCACGCCAGCCCCACGTCGGCGAAGGTGACCAGCTCGATGGGCAGGAAGGGCAGGTTGAGCAGGCCGAACTGGCTCACGCCGGTGATCGGAACCCGGAATTCGAAGTTGAACACCTGGATGCGCTGGCCGAACAGCTGCCGGTAACGCTCGGCTTCCGGGCAGATCTCCCCCCCGCAGCCGGTGAAGTCGAAGCTCTCTCTCGCGTAGCCGCGGATGAGGCTCTCGTATCCCAGGAAGATCTGGCGCAGCCCGGACTGGGTCTCGTCGGGGGTGATCCCGTAGCGCCCGTAGTGCATCCCCCTGAAGGCGATGGTGAGCTCGCGCATGGGATTGAAGTACCGGCGGTAGTCGGCGGTCAGGGTATGGAAGTCGGCGGTGCCCACCGTGTTCTCGTACTCGAAGCGGTACCTGGATCCACGCACCGGAGAAGTGAAGGCGGAATAGGAGTTGTCGCCCACCAGCGCGATCGCCACGTGCGCGAGCGTGAGCGGCGCCTGCGGGTCTTCCAGTTCGCGGACGCGGCGATCCATCAGCCTCCCGAGCGGATCGTAGAACAGGTACTCCTCTTCCAGATCGAAGGAGTAGCGGGTAAGCCCGAACCGGCTTTCCACCCGCTGTGTGGTGGAGAACGGGTACGCCAGCATCCCGATCGCGGAGTCGATGTAGATCCGCTCCCGCAGGGCACGGTAGGCGGGCATGCCGTTCGGCGAACGTTCGAAGCTCGCCCATACCAGTTGATAGGGTATTCGTCCTCCCGAGACGCCCCAGTTCCAGCGCCGTTTCATGTTCTGGTACAGGAACTGTCCGCCCACATCCTTGAAGGTGCCCTGGGCCTGGACGGCGACCCCCAGAGTGCGGTCTCCAAGCATGTCGCTGAAGAACGCCGCGGCTCCGCCCTGCAGGTTGTTGCCGTAGATGTCGCCGGCTCCGATGCCGATCATGGGCTGACCCACGTAGTCGAGCTTCAGGCCGGGGTCGTAGGTGGATGCCTCTTCGGAGACGTACGTCCCCGTGGGAGGCAGCCCGGTGAGCGGATCGGCCAGGTAGTTCGCGACCCGGCTGCGCACGAGCGGATCCGCAGGCGGAATCAAACGGCCCTCGGGGACTTCCGTTCCCTCGCGCGCCAGCTCCTGGGCGGCGCCCGCTTCCTGCGAGGAGAGCGAGTAGATGTGGAACTCGAATTCATCGAAGACCGAGAACACCAGCGTGCCGGTTCGGGAGGCGACGCTCATGGCCGGCGAACCGCTCGTGATGCCGCTGACCGCGGTCGCGATGTTGGTCACCCGATAGATCTCGCCGGTGGGAAGGTTCACGCGGTAGATGTCGCTGAAGCCGTCCTGGTCGGAGATGAAGTAGAGGCCCTGGCCGTCCGGCGTGAACTGGGGGTTGAGGTGCTTGACGTTGTCGAACAGGTCGAGCGTACGGACCTCGCGGGTCTCCATGTCGAGAAGCGCGATGCGCGGCCGGCTGTAGACGAGGTCGGTGAAGTCCGTCTCGGGTCCCCGGTCGGAGACGAAGGCGAGCATGGAGCCGTCGGGTGAGAACGCCGGCTGCATGTCCCCGTGCTTGTCGTTGGTGAGGCGGGTGATCTGTTCCGTCTCGAGGTTGAGCATGAACAGGTCGGAGATGCCCCCCGACTGTCCCGCGAACACGATCGAACCGCCGTCCGGAGACCAGGCGGGGTTGGAGATGGCCCCGATGTTGGCCTTCTCGACCTCGAAGCGCTGCTCCACGTCCGAGTTATCGACATCCACGATGACGAGCTGGTTGTCTCCGTCGGCGATGGCCACAAAGGCGAACAACTGCCCGTCCGGAGACCAGGAACCCGAGGAGTCGAGAAAGCGGAGCGCGTCCATGTGCGCGTCCGAGGCGGCGCTCGACAGTCTGCGAATGATTCTCCCGGTGCGTGCGTCGGCCATGAACAGGTCGACGGAGAAGAGGTCCCTTTCGGAGATGAAGGCCACGTAACGGCCGTCGGGGCTGACCGAGGGCGCCACGTTCTGGCTTCCCGCCCCCGTGGATGGAGCGAGAAGCAGGGCGCCCACTTCGCCCGGCGCCGAGCGGCCGGCCATGAGCGGGCGGTACTCGCTCTCGATCGCACGGTGCCAGTCCGCGGACACCGAGTCCTGCGTCTTGCCCAGCACGCTCACGATGGCGTTCTCCCACCCCACCCGGAGCGAGCGGCGGTACAGCTCGGTTACGGCTTCGTCACCGTAGGTGCCGCCGACGTAGGTCCAGAAGGCCTGACCGAAGCGGTACGGGAAGAAGCGCCGTTCACGGGTCATCTGTTCGAGCGTCGGCACGTCGTCGCGCAGAAGGGCATCGCGCAGCCACATGCCCGTAAGCGGATCTTCGCGGCCGACCGAGAGGTATTCGGCCATCCCCTCCACCACCCACAGCGGCAACTGGGCCATGCCACGCAGCCCGCCTCCGCTCCGGGACTGGGCGATGTTGTACTGGAAGGCGTGCACCAGCTCGTGGCCGAGCACGTGGTCGGTGTCGTAGTAGGTGCCCGCCAGCGGCATGATGACACGATTCTTCAGCGACTCGGTCACGCCGCCGGTGCCCTCGCTGATGAAGCCCGCGAGGGTGTTGGTCTGCTGGAAGTCGGGATGATCAGCGTACAGGATGACCGGCTTGGGCCGCTCGAACTCGTGCTGGAAGGTGCGGGCCAGCCGCTCGTACCAGCGTTCGGACATGCGGGCGGCGTCCTCGATGGCGACTGCAGCCTCGTCGTAGTAGTGGATGTCGAAGTGGGGGGTCTTCATGACCCGGAAATCGAAGGAGTCGTATTGCACCTTGTTTCGCCCGAAGTACTGAGCTTCGGCAGGTTCGGGCAGGAGCAGGGCCGTCAATGCGACGACGGCCGGCAGGACTCCGGCGCACAGGCTCCGGCGGACGGCGGACGAGGAGGAGGATGTCATGGCCTGACCTTGGCGTATGTCGTCGCGCAGCCGGATGCTGACTGGAGGCGTGGGCGAGCGTAGCGGATGATGGCGTCAGTACACGGTGCTTGGGGGGTAAGGTCCGCGCGCGCTCGCGGGCGCTGCGAGCGGCATCGTTGCGGTCACGGGGACGGAAGTTGAACTTATGGCCCGCGCCCGTGATTGCGCTACGCATCTTCCCGCGAACCGCGAACCAGGAGCCGGGACATCAGTTCTCTCATCCGATGGTTCAGCCCGGCAGGACCGGCCCCCCGTCCGTTTCGGGCAGCCCTGGCCATCCTCTGGCTCGGCACGGCGTGCGCGCCGGTCGATCGACCTCCGGTGGCAGGGGACCCGGTGCCCGATGTGCGGGCCGCCACCCTGAACGGCGACGCGGTAGCGCTCTCCGACCTGCGCGGCCAGGTCCTGCTGGTCAACCTCTGGGCCACCTGGTGTGCGCCCTGCCGATTCGAGACGCCCTTCCTGCAGTCGCTCTACGACGAGCACCGCGAGCGGGGCTTCGAGATCGTGGGCATCTCCGTGGACGACGCCGGATTCGAGGATGTGGTGCGCGAGTTTGCCGGCGAGTACGGCGTGACCTACACGATCCTGCATGATCCGGAGATGCGTTCGATGGACGCGTTCCGCGCCGTCGGTCTCCCGGCCACCTATCTGGTCGACCGGGAAGGCACGATCCGCTTCGTGCGTGTCGGTCCGGTGTCCGAGGAAGACCGGGCGTTCTTCGACGCCCTGGAGGCGGCCCTCGGTTGAGCGTAATCCCCGCCGGTCTCTCGGACGCGGAGACCCCTGTCGCCCTCGTGGACCTGGCGAGGGCGCGAGCGAACGCGGCCAGGGTGGCCGCCTACACGGAGCGCCACGGAATCGCCTGGCGCCCGCACGTAAAGACCCACAAGAGCCTCGCGCTCGCCCGCATCCAGCTGGAGGCCGGTGCGCGGGGGCTCACCGTGGCCACGCCGCACGAGGCCGAGGTCATGGCTCGGGTCTGCGATGATCTGCTGCTCGCCTATCCGCTCCTGGGAAAGAGGAAGCTGAATCGGCTGATGGCCCTTCCCGAGCGGGTCGCGCTGACCGTGGCCCTGGATTCGGAGGTGGCGCTGCGGGGCCTGGCAGAGGCCGCGCGCGCGGCTGCAAGGGCGATAGGTGTCCTGGTCGAGGTGGATGTGGGGCTGGGACGAACGGGGGTGCAGACGGCGCGGGAGGCCGGCCTGCTGGCGGCGCTCGCCCGCGACACGGAGGGTCTGGAGTACCGGGGCATCATGTTCTACCCGGGGCACATCCGCACGCATTTGTCGGAGCAGGAGCAGGCGATCGGTGCGCTCGCGGAGCGGCTCGAATCCTGCTGTGCGACGCTCGACGGGGCCGGGCTCGCGCCCGAGGTCGTCAGCGGCGGGTCGAGCCCCACGCTCTGGCACAGTCACCTTCTTCCCCGTCTGACGGAGGTGCGGGCGGGCACCGTCATCTACAACGACCTCGACATGACCGGCATGGGCGTGGCCCGCGGCCGCGAGTGCGCCTACTCGATCCTCGCCACGGTGGTGAGCACCGCAGTCCCAGGGCGGGCGGTGGTGGACGCGGGCTCCAAAGCGCTCTCAAAGGAACTGCACGGCACCGCCGGCACCGGATACGCCGCCCTGGCCGGGCGGCCGGAGGTGCGCGTGGTCGCCCTCTCGGAAGAGCACGGCGTGCTGGACATCACGGGCACGGACTGGCGCCCGCGGGTGGGCGAGCTGGTGCGGCTGCTGCCGAACCACGTCTGCGTCTCGGTGAACCTGCAGGACCGCGTCATCGCACACGAAGGAGACCGCTGCGAAACCTGGCCCATCGAAGGAAGAGGACGGGTCGCATCCCCCGAACAACTCAGCCACGGAGTCTGACACCAGATGAGCGAAACAACGGTCGTGCACACGGACAGCGCCCCCAGGGCCATCGGTCCCTACTCCCAGGCGATCGCCGCGCGAGGGCTTCTCTTCGCCTCCGGGCAGATCCCGCTGGTCCCGTCAACGGGCGAGTTGCTGAGGGGCGATATCCAGGAACAGACGCATCAGGTGCTGCGCAACCTGGCAGCCGTGCTGGAGGCCTCCGGCGCGTCGCTTTCAACCGTCGTCAAGACAACCGTCTTCCTCGCGGACATGGGCGAGTTCGCCGCCATGAACGAAGTCTACGCCGAGCACTTCGGCGACCACCGTCCCGCGCGCTCGACCGTGCAGGCGGGCGCGCTCCCCAGGAACGTGAGCGTCGAGATCGACGCCATCGCGCTGCTTCCCTGAGGGAAGCTGCTCCCCGGCGCACTGGCGGAGCCCTGTCGAATCCGACACGATTAAGGTGGTGGTGTGCGTACCACCCCGATTGTGCCCGCGCGCGTCGCGGCTCTCCTGCAATGAGGTGATTCCATGAGTGCATACTCCGCAAAGCGGGTGCGGATGAGATGGTTCGCGATGGTCGCCGGCGTGTCGGCCCTAACGGCCTGCTCCATCCTGGACGGACCCACCGAAGCCCCCACGACCGCAAGCATCGTTGTCGGCGGCCCGGGCCCGGGTCCCCTGACCCTGGTCACGTCGAACCAGTTCGTCTACATCTGGGACAACTTCGGCAACCGCCGGGAAGAGGTTGTTTCGGCCGACACTTCAACCGTCGATCCGGGTTACCGGGCAGATCTCGAGCTGGGCGGCGGGGCCCGCATTTTCGTGAGCGTCGGCCGACCTCCGGAGACGGAGGCGATGCCCCAGGTGAGCCTGCAGTTGTTCGTGCGCGACGAGGCGATCTGCGAGGTCGCATCCGTCTTGTCGGACCAGGTCCCCGAGCTGGTCTGCACCTACACCTTCAACTAGCGGCAGCCCGGGGCCGGGCGGGGGGATCTACTCCCCGTATGGTATCCAGATGTTCTTGACCTGCGTCGCCCGGCGCAGGAATTCGTCGCCTTCCCCCTGCTCGCGCGTGCGCCATCGTCGGATCAGGCCGGCTTCCGTCCAGGTCTGCTTCATGTTGCCCGTCGAGAGGCGCTCGACCTCCTCCACCCCGAAATCCGCGCCGAAGTACCAGATGGCGTCCACGTCGTCGTGCGCGGCCAGCACCGGCGTCAGCTCCGCATGCTCGCCCGTGACGACGTTGACCACCCCGCCGGGCAGATCGGAAGTGTCCAGAACCTGGCAGAGGTCGGTGGCGGAGAGCGGCCAGCGTTCGGAGGGAACGCCGACCACTGTGTTGCCGGTTGCGATGGCGGGTGCGATCAGCGAGACGAAGCCCAGCAGGGGATTGCGTTCCGGGCACACGATTCCGACCACCCCCAGGCTTTCCGGCATGGCGAGGGTGACGTTGCGGTAGGGTGTGCGGTGCACGTCTCCGTCCCACTTGTCCGCGTGCGCCGCGTAGCTGAAGAGCCGCCGGATCGAGAGATCGACCTCCTCGGACGCGCGCCCATGGCTCTCGCCGGTCAGCGACCGGATGCGGGCCGCGAACTCGGATGCGCGCACGGCGAGGTTCTCGGCAATGAAGTAGAGGATCTGCGCGCGGTTGTGCGCCGTTCGGTCGGCCCATCCGCCGGCGCGCCGCGCCGCCTCGACCGCATTGCGGATGTCCTTGCGGTTGCCGCGGCCCACTTCCCCCACCACCTCGCCCGAGGCCCCGCGGACGAGCATCGTGTAGCCGCCGTCGGGCCGCGCCTGGCGGCCGCCGATGTACATCCTGGTGGTGCGGTCTACTCGCGGCATCGCGTCGCCTGCAAGGGGTGACCGGTTGTCCTCCCGCAGCGGGCCCGGCAGCCCATCCTCCGACGACACGGATTCGTCCGCGACGATTTGCGGGACGGCACCGACGTTCTCCCTTGTCGATGCCCCGTCGCGCGCCTGCCACGCGGGCTGGAGGTACTCGTGGAGCCCCTCGCGTCCACCCTCGCGCCCGAAACCGCTCTCGCGGTAGCCGCCGAACCCGGATGCCGCGTCGAAGACGTTGGTGCAGTTGATCCACACCGTGCCCGTCTTCACCTTCGGCGCGACGTCGAGCGCCAGGTTGATGTTCTCGCTCCAGATGCTTGCGGCGAGCCCGTAGCGGGTGTCGTTGGCGAGCCGAACGGACTCCTCCGGGGTGCGGAAGGTCATCATCACCACCACCGGCCCGAAGATCTCGACCTGCGCGATGGCGGACGCGGGCGCCACCCGGGTGCACAACGTCGGCGGGTAGAAGTATCCCTCCGCCGGCGTGCTCCACGACGGCTGCCAGACGTGGGCGCCGTCCCGCCGGCCTTCGTCCACCAGCCGCCGGATCTTCTCAAGCTGCACGGGTGCGATGATGGCGCCCATGTCCACGGCCTTGTCCAGCGGATCGCCCATGCGCAGCATCTCCATGCGCGCCTTGAGCTTGCGCTCCAAGGCCTCTGCGACGCCCTCCTGAACCAGAATCCGCGAACCCGCACAGCACACCTGTCCCTGGTTGAACCAGATGGCGTCGACGACCCCCTCGACCACGCCGTCCAGGTCCGCGTCCTCGTAGACGATGAAGGGCGACTTCCCCCCCAACTCGAGTGAGAGACGCTTGCCGCTGCCCGCGGTCCGGCTGCGGATGAGGCGCCCTACCTCCGTCGACCCGGTGAACGCGATCTTGTCGACGTCGGGATGCGCCACCAGTTCCTTGCCGGTGCGCCCGTCCCCCGTCACCACGTTCACGACCCCGGAGGGCAGTTCCGTCTCGCGGCAGATTTCGGCGAACAGCAGCGCGGTGAGGGACGTGAACTCGGCGGGCTTGAGCACCACCGTGTTCCCGGTGGCCAGCGCTGGCGCGATCTTCCACGCCAGCATCAGCAGCGGGAAGTTCCAGGGGATGATCTGGCCGGCGACGCCAACGGGGACCTGGTCCGGGAACTCCGCGTCCATCAGTTGCGCCCATCCCGCGTGGTGATAGAAGTGGCGCACCACGAGCGGGATGTCGATGTCGCGCGATTCGCGCACGGGCTTGCCGTTGTCCAGCGTCTCCAGCACCGAGAAGAGGCGCGCATGCCGGTGGATGCGGCGGGCCAGCGCGTAAAGGAAGCGGGCGCGGGCGTGACCGCCGAGCCGCGCCCATGGCTCCTGCGCGGCGCGGGCGGCGCGCACGGCTCGGTCGACATCCTCGGAGCCTCCTTGTGTAATGCGCGCGAGCGCCGTCCCGTTCGCCGGGTTGACGGTGTCGAACGCTTCCGCACCCGCGCCTTCGACCCAGTCGCCGCCGATGAACAGGCCGAAGGAGCGTCCGCGCTCGTCAAGCCAGGCTCGCGCGCGCTCCGCGCTTTCAGGCGCCGGCCCGTATTCGAGGGTCTCGAAGATCTCGGAGGTTTGCGGCATGTCGCGGGGCTCGCTCAGGCGGTGGGATGCCGGTGGGTGGCGGAATAGCGGCCCGTGACGTAGTGCTCGATCTGGCGTTCGATGTCGCCCAGCAGGGAACTGGCGCCGAAGCGGAAGAGCCCGGCCTGCATCCAGCGGGGTCCCACCTCCTCGCGCATGAGCACCAGCCAGACCAGCGCCTGCTTCGCGGTGCCGATGCCGCCGGCGGGCTTGAACCCCACGCGATAGCCGGTGCGCTCGCGCCAGGCGCGGATCTGGCGCACCATGGTGAGGCCGACGGGCAGGGTGGCGTTGACCTTCTCCTTCCCCGTGGAGGTCTTGATGAAGTCGGCCCCGGCCATCATGCACACCAGGCTCGCGCGCGCTACGTTGGTGAGGGTTGCGAGTTCGCCGGTGGCGATGATGGTCTTGAGGTGGGCGCCCCGGGCCGCCTCGCGGAAGGCGCCGACCTCGTCGTAGAGATCGCCCCAGCGCCCGCGCAGCACGTGCTCGCGGCTGATGACGATATCGATCTCGGAGGCGCCGGCCGCCACGGCCGTCCGGATCTCGTCGAGCTGCGCCGGGAAGGGCGTCTGGCCGGCGGGAAAGCCTGCGGCGACGGCCGCCACGGGGATGCCGGACTCGGCAAGCGCCTCGACTGCGGTGGCGACCATGCTCGGGTAGACGCACACGGAAGCGACCTGGATGGGCAGCCCGGACGCACCCGCCGCTTCGAGCAGGTCGGCCCGCACGGGATTTCGGGCCTTGCCGCATAGCCTGCGCACGCGCCCGGGGGTATCATCGCCAGCGAGCGTGGTGAGGTCGATGCAGGTCACCGCGCGCAGGAGCCACGCCGCCTGCCACTCGCGCTTCACGCTCCGGCGTCCGGGCAGGGAAGCGGCGCGCCTCTCCGCGGCGCTCCGGTTCACACGCAGATGGCGCAGCCAGTCGAGTTCGAGGGGTGTCCCCGGGTTCCAGGGGTGGAGTTCGGAGTGCGCCGTCTGGTTGGGCGGCACCGGGACGTCGTGTGCCGACGGACGCCCATCGTGGGTCTCCTGGGTCGCGGGCGAACGGCGCCCCCTGCGGGCGAAGGCGGATGATCCTGTGGAGGTGATGTCGTCAGGCATGCACCAAGTTATTCCCGGACGGAGGTAATCTGCCAGCCGGCCGGCGATGGAGCTGGTTCGCGGGGCCGCACGATCCAGCGGTGCGCGCGGCAATGGATCCTGGATGCCCGTGGGGCGCGGACTACCCTTACGTAACGTCAGGGTTGGACGTCGACCCGCTGTGCGGCGCCAGCCCCCATCCAAACGGAGACTAAGCCTGGGATGGCAGCAGGGCTGCGGCTCGTCACCACCTGTAGGGCGTAACCGAGGTGCCGGCCATCTTGAAGGACACCGACCCGTACTGGTTCGTCGTCTTCTCCACGGTCAGGGTGCCTTGGATCCAGACGGGATTCCAGAAGGAGACGGGCACGCGGCGACCGTTCTCCATCCTGACGTAGACCAATTGGTTCGGGGGCGGAGACGGGGTGTGCACGCAGGCCCCGACGTACGGGACCAGGAGGAACTCCGAGACCTCGCCGGCCCAATCCTCCAGGGGGACCATGTATCCGGGCACCTTCACTCCTCGCCCCACGACCGACTCGAGTTCCCTGGACACCTCGCCCGTGCGATAATCCAGGGAGGCCAGCAGCTGCCAATTCACCTCAATGGAGTGCCCCGGGACGCTGGCCGCGCGGATCCTCGCTCCATCGCTCCGATCGGCCAGGACGGAGCGGGGGCCCGACGTGAGCGCAAGCCAGCCGCCCATGATGACCAGGGCGAACTGGAGGGGTGTCCAGCGAATCGGGAATCGGGAGCGCCGCTTCGGCAACTTGACAGGGATCCTCACCCTTCCGGGAACCAAGACATGATAACGAGAATACAATATCATTAATGCACCTGCGCGGAACGGACGCAACCCTCACCGGTTCACTCGCCATGACCTACCCTGCACTCGATCGACCCCAGGTCCGCTCCCTCTTCGTCGGGTGGACGATCCCCTGTCTCCTGCTGTGCGTCGCATGCGGCGATTCATCCTCCGCGTCTCCCGGTCCTCCCCTGGTCGAGGGCGAACGGTTGGGGACGGTTGGGGCCCACGAACATGGCATCGCTCGACTGGGTCTGGCCGTCGATGGCACCCTGCTCACCGTCGACTTGGAACTCCCCGCGGAGTCCGTGTTCGGCTTCGAGCGCGCCCCCCGCTCGGCGGAGGAGCGGGCCACCGTAGCGGAGGCCCTCGACAGGCTCCGAACCGGTGGCGGTCGTCTCATCGCCTTTCCGGACGGAGCGACGTGTACGCTGGACTCGGCGGAGGTGCACGCGCCCGAAGGTGTAGAAGGTGACCCTGCCGGCGAGGACCAGCAGCCTGACGAGGATGAGGCCCACGACCACGACGAGGATGAGGCCCACGACCACGACGAGG
>VXNP01000102.1 GCA_009840525.1 Gammaproteobacteria bacterium | reverse complement strand
ACGGAGCCGGCCTGGTTACGAGCGCCCACGACGTACTCTTCGGAACCGGCCTCGCGGACGCTTTGCCGGAGGCTCGCTCCCGCGACCGGATCCCCTCGGGAATGGACGCCCGCCAGCGAGCCCTGTGGGATGCGTTGGAGGCTGAGCCCGACCACATCGACCTCCTGGCCCGAAGGGCCCGTCTGGATATCGCCACCGCAGCGGCGACCCTGTCGGTCATGGAGGTTCACGGATGGGTGCGGCGCGCACCCGGGCTGCGCTTCGCCAGACCCCCGACCTGACGGCCCATGGACGAAGTGCCGCCGGCTACCCGAAGCAAGTGCGGGAACCAGTCCCGGGAGACGCCGTCTCCGCCGGATGGCGCGACATCATCCGTCTACGTGCACGCGCCCTTCTGCGTCCGTCGCTGCTTCTACTGCGATTTCGCCGTAACGGTCGACCGCGAGGGTGGGCATGACGCGTGGCTGCGGGCGATTTCCATGGAATGGGACCAGATTCGGCGAGAGGAGCTGTTCTCATTTCCGGAACCCCTCGAGACGCTCTACGTCGGCGGAGGCACACCGTCCCTACTGGGTACCGGCGCCATGGATGGACTCGCATCCGTTCTCGGTTCGCGCCTTCTGAGCCATCCCTTCCTGGAGTGGACGGCTGAGGCGAATCCGGAGAGCTTCACTCCCGGCATCGCGCGAGCCTGGCGAGAGGCGGGTGTGAATCGCGTCAGCCTGGGCGTACAGAGCTTCCACGAGCCGTCGCTGCGCTGGATGGGACGCCTGCACGGTTCCGCAGGCGCCGCGGCGGCGGTGCGCAACGCCCGTCGGGCCGGCTTCGGAAATGTGAGCGCGGACCTTATCTTCGGCCTTCCGGGGCACTTGGCGCGAGACTGGGACGACGACCTCGAACGCTTGCTCGACCTCGGCGTCGAACACATGAGTCTCTACGGGCTGACCGTCGAGCCGCGCACGCCCCTGGGGCGTGCCGTGGCCGACGGGCGCGAGCGGGTCGCCTCCGCGGGTCGGTACCGCGACGAGTATCTGGTGGCAGTGGAACGGCTCACCGGGGCGGGCTACCTTCACTACGAGGTCAGCAGTTTCGCCATCCCGGGCCGGGAGTCGCGCCACAACGAAGTGTACTGGTCGGGCCGTCCCTACCTGGGTCTGGGGAATGGGGCGCACAGCTTTCGCAAGCCCTTGCGCCGCTGGAACCTGCGTGACTGGAAGGAATACAGTACATCGGTCGCGAAGGGGGACTCCGCGATCGCGGGACACGAGCTGCTGGAGCGGGCCGAGTTGCGCCTGGAGCGGATCTGGCTGGGACTCCGCGCACGCAGTGGCGTTTCCCTCGCGTCGATTCCCGCGCGGGCGGCGGCCGTGACGGAGCGATGGATGCGGAGGGATTGGGCCCGGGCCGAAGCCGGCAGACTTCGCCTTACCGTCGAAGGCTGGCTGCTGCTCGACGCTCTCGCCATCGAATTGGACGAAGCAGTGACGAATCGAAGGAACGGGGAATGACGATGCGGACAGGGCGATTGCGCGAGCGCATCGTTGTCCGCGAGGAGCTGACGCCTCGAGAACGACAGGTTCTGGAGGCCGTGGTGCGCACCTACGTGGATACGGCCGGCCCGGTAGGCAGCCACTCGGTGAACCGGCGCTGGAAGCTGGGGGTGTCGTCCGCCACCATCCGCAACACCATGGCGGAGCTGGAGTCGAAGGGATACCTGGCCCGGCCGCACACGTCCGCCGGCCGGGTGCCGACCGACACTGCGTACCGGTATTTCGTCGACCGCCTCATCCGCCCCGCGCCGCTGACCAACGCGGAGCGCGACCGGATCGAGGAAGAGCTCGACCCGGATGCCGCCTCCCCGATCGAGCGCCTGGTGCGGCGAACCACCCGCGCCCTCAGCCTCATCAGCCACGAGCTCGGCCTGGGGCTGGTGCCGAGCCTGGACTCGGCGGTACTCGAGAAGATCGAACTCATCCGGCTCTCATCGCACAAGGCGCTCATGGTGGCGAGCGTGCGCAACGGCCTGGTGCGCACGGTCTACGTCGATCTCCCACTGGAGATTCCGCGAGATACCCTGGTGACCCTCACGGTCATCCTGAACGAGCGCCTCGCCGGGCTCACCTTCGCGGACCTGAGGGAGTCTCTGCCCGAACGCCTGCGCGATCCGGGTACGGAGAGCGATACCGCCACCGAGCTGCTGAATATCTTCATGGAGTCCGCCCAGTCGCTCCTGGACTGGCCGGAAGCCGGTGGATCGCCCGTACTCTTCGGGCAGACCTCTGTGCTTGCCAGCCAGCCGGAGTTCACCAGCGGCCAGCGGCTCAAGAGCCTTATCGAATTGACCGAGCGCAACCAGTTGATGGAGAGCGTGCTGAGCAACCGCAGCCACAGCGGCGGACTGCGCATCACGATCGGCCGGGAGCATCAGGACGAAGCGCTGTCCGGCTTCACGCTCGTGACCGCCGAGTACCATGTGGGCGGGCTCAAGGGGGTGGTGGGGGTGATCGGCCCCACGCGCATGCCCTACGAAAAGGTCATCAGCCTGGTGGGCTACACTTCTTCACTCGTGAACGACATTCTGCGCTGAGCGCGGGGTCCGAATGGCAGACTACTACGAGACCCTGGGGGTGTCCCGGGGCGCGGACGTGCAGGAGATCCGGAAGGCGTACAGGCGTCTGGCGATGCAGCACCACCCGGATCGCAATCAGGGTTCGCGGGAGGCGGAGGAGCGCTTCAAGGAGGTCACCCGCGCGTACGAGGTTCTGAGCAATCCGGAGAAACGGGAGGTCTACGACCGGTACGGGGAGCGGGGACTGAACCGCGGCCAGGGAGGGGCCGGCTTTGGCGGCTTCGACTTCTCGGACGCGATCGAGATCTTCATGCGGGACTTCGGCAGCGGAGGCGGCTTCGGAGACCTGTTTGGCCGCCGTTCGCCGGGCACCCCGCGCAGCCGGAGAGGGAAGGGCATTCGGCTGAGGCTTCCCCTCACGCTGGCCGAGGTCGCGAGCGGGGTCGACAAGCGCTTGCGGGTAAGCGTGCTCGATCCCTGCGAGGATTGTGGGGCCACAGGCGCGCGCGGTGCCGGACCGACGCTCTGTCCGGGTTGCAGCGGCACCGGCCAGGAGCGCATCAGCCAACGTTCTCCCTTTGGGCAGTTCGTGAGCGTGCAACCTTGCCGCAGATGCGGCGGGGAGGGACAGGTCATCCAGGATCCCTGCCCCGCATGCCGCGGAGAGGGAAGGGTTCGCGAGGAATCCACCGTCACGGTGGAGGTCCCGGCGGGCGTCTCCTCGGAGAACTACATCACCCTGCGCGGGCAGGGAAATGCCGGACCCCGGGGAGGGCCGCGCGGCGACATCACCGTCTTGATCGCCGTGAAGGATCATCCCGACTTCAGGAGGGACGGCAACGACCTCGTCCACGAGCTTCACGTGACCTTCACCCAGGCCGCGTTGGGTGATCGCCTCGACGTGCCGACCGTCGAGGGCAGCGCGCCTCTTTCGGTGCCCGCCGGGGTTCAGACCGGCGAGATGTTGCGCATGCGCGGCCTGGGTGTGCCGGATCTGGAGGGCGGCATGAGGGGCGACCAGCTCGTGCGCGTGGTCGTATGGACGCCCGAGAACCTCGACCGTCGGCAGCGGGAGGCGCTGGAACGGTTGCGGGAGGTGGAGGATCCGGTTCCCGAGGATGCGGGGCGCGGCAGGAGGGGGTTCTGGGCGCGCGTGAAGGAAGCTTTCGTCCCTTAGCGGCAGTCCCGTGGATGCATCCGCCTGGGCACCGGAGAGCGGCGAGGCGCCTTCCGTGATACCCGACCGCTGGCTCACCGTCGTCGCCGGCGTACCCGACTCCGCCGCGGTCGGCGTGGTGGCCGCGCAGCTCGTGCACAGGGGTGCGCGCGCCGTGGTGGAGCAGGCGGACGGGACGCTGGTCACCCATTTCCCGCCCCCCGGCGACATCCCTGCGTTTCTGGCCGCCCTCGGCAGCGAACTGAACGGGGCAGCCGGCCGGACCGTCGATCTGAGCTGGCGCTGGCAGCCGCACGAGGAGTGGGCGGAGACCTGGAGGCGGGGACTTGGGCCAACGCGGGTCAGTCGCCGCATCACCGTAGCGCCGACCTGGGACGTCCCCCCGGAGCCGGATGGAGGCGTGCTGATTACCCTCGACCCCGGTATGGCGTTCGGCACCGCCCGCCACGCCTCGACCCGTTGCGCCCTGCGGTTGCTCGACGCCGCGGTTCGCCCCGGGGCCGGCATCGCCGACGTGGGCACGGGTACCGGAATCCTTGCCATCGCCGCGGCCGGACTCGGTGCCGGTCGGGTGCTGGCCGCAGACAACGACCCCTTCGCGTGTGCCGCGGCCCGCGTCAACGTGGTCGCCAACCAGGCCGCGGATGCGGTCGAGATCCACGAGCGGAGGGTCTCGCCCGACTGGCTCGCAGCGCACCACCCCCTCGACGGTGTGGCCGCCAACATCGAGAGCGGGGTGCTGACCGCTCTTCTGCCGGGATTTGCAGGCGCCCTGGCGCCGGGCGGATGGCTGGTGGTGTCGGGGCTGCTCGCCGAAGAGTCAGGCGACTTTGCCTACGAGGCCGCGCCCTTCGGTTTCCGTCTCCGGGACGACGATGCCGAAGACGGCTGGTGGGCAGGGACCTTCCGTCTGGTCCCGGGGTCGGCGGACGGGTAGGCAAACCTCAGCTCGGCCGCGTTGCGTCGCTCCCGCAGGCGCCGATGCTCCCTCAGCAGCCGGAACCAGCGGTTGACGGCGGAGGGTGACTTCACATCCAGGCTGCGGGCGAGACAGGCGAGGGTGCGGTGGTTCCAGCGCACCAGGGGGTCGCCGTGCATGTAGCGTCGATCATCGGCCTCAAGAAGGACCACCCACGGGCAGGGCGTGAGATACTGCTCCGAGAGCGGATCGGCGTAGGGTCCCGGCGACTGGTGCAAGTCGCCGGCGCTCCACGCTCCCCGCATGGGATCGAGGAGGCGGTACCGCTCGGGGTGGTGGAGCACAGCCTCGACAACCTCGCGAGCTCCGGGTTCCGCCTCGCCGTCGCGTCCGAGCCTGTGCACGAGGGTGTCCAGGCTGGCGGCGATCATCGAGGTCTCCGACATCACTCGGCCGATCCGGTCCGCCATCTCGGTCAACCAGAACCTCCGTCTTTCGAGCAGGTCGCGCTGTCACCGGGAGGTTCCCGGAAATGAGTCCCAGATAGGTTAGGCTCTTGAGGCGGGCTCTCCCATGGCCGAATGGGACGTTTCGCGATCGTAGCGACGGTCCTGGTGCTTTCCTGTGCCGCGGAGATGGCTTCTGTGACAGGAGCGACCGGTCCCTCTGCCGCGTTGACCCCTCTGACAGCGCCGGATACTTTCCTTCCCCAATCCGCGACCACCCGCCCGTGCCGTCGGGGAGGGCGGTGCATGAACGCGCCATCCTGATGCAACACGCCTTCGAAGTTCTCGGGCTGCCGGACGTGCTCGCACGCGTTGCAGCCTCGGCCTCAAGCGACGCGGGTCGCGATGCCGTTCTCGCGCTCAGGCCTGCAACCCGCCCCGGCATGATCCGGCGCGAACTCGAACGGGTACGCGACACCGGCCGGCTTGCCGGCGCAGTTCGATCCCTGTCGGGAATCCCGGATGCCCGCGACGCCCTCCGCCGACTGCGCGCCGCGGGCGGGGTGCTCTCGCCCGCCGAACTCCATTCGATGGGCACTCTGCTGCGGTCCGGCCGCGAACTCGCCCATGACCTGTCGGCAGCGGATCCGCCGCTGCTCCTGCTGGAACCGTTGCGTGAGCGCCTCCTGTTCGACCGCGCCCTGGAGGAGCGCATCTTTCGTACCGTAGACCGGACCGGCGCGGTGCTCGACACGGCGAGCCGGGAGTTGTCGCGGCTGCGTGCCAGGTTGAAGCGCAGTCGCGGCGTGATCGTCGGGCGGCTCGAGTCCTACGTGCGTACGCTTCCGGCCCCGTGGGTCATCCCCGACGCCTCGGTAACGGTGCGCGAGGGCCGCTACGTCATCCCCGTCCGGCGCGCGGGACGGAGCGACGTCGGCGGAGTCGTGCATGGGACATCGGCCAGCGGCGCCACCCTCTTCGTCGAGCCGCCCCTGGCGATCGAGTTGATGAACCGGGTTCGCGAACTGGAATCGGCGGAGGCGCGCGAGATCGACCGGGTGCTCGCAGAGTGCACCAGCGCGCTCGCCCCGCTCCGTGAGAGCCTGGCCGGCAGCCAGGAGGCGCTGATCGAATTCGATTCGCTCGACGCGCGCGCACGCACCGCTCTCGGATGGAACGGCAGCGTCCCGGCCCTGCTTCCCGAGGGGGAACACGGGCTGTGCATCGTCCAGGGAAGGCATCCGCTGCTGGCGCTGCGCGAGGATGTGGAGACCGTGCCCTTCGACCTGCTGCTCGAGCCGGAGGAACGGGTTCTGGTGGTGTCGGGTCCCAACACCGGTGGCAAGAGCGTCTTTCTCAAGTCCGTGGGCCTGATCTGCGTGCTCGCACAGTGCGGCGTCGTTCCCCCGGTGGGTTCCGGGACGCGGATTCCCGTGTTTCGCCGTTTCTTCGCCGACATCGGTGACGAGCAATCGGTCGAGGACGACCTCTCCACGTTCGCTGCCCATCTCGCCAACCTGAAGGACATCCTTGCGCGCGCCGATGATACGGCGCTGGTGCTCATCGACGAGATGGGTACCGGCACGGACCCGGATGAAGGGGCGGCCCTGTCGGCCGCGGTGCTGGAAGCGCTGGCGAACCGGGGGGCACGGGTGGTGGTGACCTCGCACCTCGGACAGCTCAAGAGGCTGGATGCTCCCGGAAGCGGCATCGTGAACGGTTCGTTGCACTTCGACCCGGAGCGCACCCGGCCCACCTATCGCTTTCGCAAGGGGAGGCCCGGGCGCAGTTACGGGCTCGCCATCGCGCGCTCCCTGGGATTCGCGAGATCCCTGATCGACGGGGCCGAAGCTCGTCTATCACGGGACGAGGTGCGCATGGATGAGTTGCTGGAGCGCCTGGAGCGCCTCGAGGCGGACGCTGCCAGTGCCAGGACCGCCCTCGCCGCCAGGGAGGCCGAGGTCGACGGTCGCGCCAGGGAGAACGCCGCGCTCGGCGCCACCCTCAAGGCTCGCGAGCGCGGGATGGCCCGCGAAGAACGCGACGTCCGGCGCCGCGCGCGGGCCGAAGCGCGCCGGATCCTGCTCGAAGCCCGCCGCGAAGTCGAGAGCGCCATCGCCGAGGTGCGTGCCGGCCGGGCCGGCGAGGAGGAGGAGGTCGCGCGCGCGGCGCGCCAGCGGGTCGAAGCGGCCGCCGAACGCCACCGAATCCACCTCCCAGACGATCCCCGCACCGTCCCCGCC
>VXNP01000100.1 GCA_009840525.1 Gammaproteobacteria bacterium | reverse complement strand
CGCGTATGTTCGTCGGAAGGGTCTGATGTGTTTATGAGACTGCGCCCAAACCCTCCCCACCATCGAAGCCCACACCGAGGGCACGACCGCGATGGAGGGCTTCTTCAACCTCTACTGGGACGACGACGCCGGGTCGCTCTACTGGGAGATCGCCGAGCTGGACACCGAGTTTCTCTACCAGATCTCGATGGGGTCGGGGCTCGGGAGCAATCCGGTGGGGATCGACCGGGGGCAGTTGCGCGGGACGCACGTCTTCGAAGCGCGGCGCATCGGGCCGCGGGTGCTGCTGGTCGAGCCCAACTACGAGTTCCGGGCCATCACCGACAACACCGCCGAGGCGCGGGCCGTGCGCGATGCCTTCGCGCCGTCGGTGCACTGGGGCTTCGACATCGTGGCGCGCACCGGCGATCGCGTGCTGGTGGACGCCACCGAGTTCTTCATGCGCGACGCGCGCGGGGTGATCACCCAGATCGCGCAGCGGGGGCAGGGGCAGTTTGAGTTGGACGCGTCCCGCAGCGCCATCTATCTGCCCAACACCAAGTCGTTCCCGGAGAACACCGAGGTCGAGGCGATGCTCACGTTCACGAGCGACGCGCCCGGCAACCTGGTCAGCGGGGTCGCGGCCACGGGGAGCACCTTCACGGTCCGGCAGCACCATTCCTTCATCCAGTTGCCCGGCCCCGGTTACGAACCGCGCGTCGCCGATCCGCGCATCGGGGTGAACGGGCCGACCGTGCGCGACTATGCGAGTCCCATCGACGAGGACATGCGCATCCGCTGGGTGGCCCGCCATCGCCTGCAGAAGCGGGACCCGGACGCGGAGCGTTCCGAGGCGGTCGAGCCCATCGTCTACTATGTGGATCCGGGCACGCCCGAGCCGGTGCGGAGCGCGCTCATCGAGGGGGCCGAGTGGTGGGCCGAGGCCTTCGAGGAGGCCGGCTTCATCGACGCCTACCGGGTCGAGGTGCTGCCCGAGGGGGTCGACGCGCAGGACATCCGCTACAACATGATCCACTGGACCCACCGGCGGACGCGCGGCTACTCGTACGGCAACTCGGTGATCGATCCGCGCACCGGCGAGATCGTACGCGGGGTGGTGAACCTGGGGAGCCTGCGGCTGCGCCAGGACTACCTGCACGGGCAGGGGATGGTGCCGCCGTTCTCGGGCGGGATCACTTCCGACGACGGGGGCGGCTACTTCGACATCCCCATGAGCGCCGAGGCGCGCGCCTACTGGGAGGCGTGCATGCTCGCGGGGGCTCCGGACTTCGAGTACCTGGCCCAGGTCGCGGGCAACTCCGACGCGGTGGAGATGGCGCTCGCGCGCGTCCGGCAGTTGTCCGCGCACGAGGTCGGGCACACGCTCGGCTTCCCGCACAACTATCTCGCCAGCGCCTACGGACGCGAGAGCGTCATGGACTATCCCGCGCCCATGGCCACCATCGACGACAACGGCAACATCGACCTCTCCGACGCCTACGTGCCCCGCATCGGCACCTACGACAAGCTCTCCGTCAACTGGCTCTACCGGGAGTTCCCGGACGGCACCGACGAGCGGGCGGCGTTGAACGAGATCGTCATGCAGGGCATTGACGACGGGCTCGTCTTCATGATGCACACCAACAACAACTTCATCGGGGCCGCCCATCCGGGGGCGAGCGTATGGGACAACGGGGCCAACCTGGTCGACCATCTGAAGCTCGAAATCGACGTGCGCGAGATCGGGCTCGAGAACTTCGGCACCGACGTGATCCGCCCCGGCGAGCCGCTCTCAGACCTCGAATACGTCCTGATGCCGCTCTACATGCACCACCGCTTCCAGCTCCGCTCCGCGGCGCAGACCATCGGCGGCGCCGACTATCGCTACGCGCTCAAGGGAGATGGCCAGACGCCGTTCACCATCATCCCGGCGGATGAGCAGCGCGATGCGCTGGAGACGATTCTCTCGACGCTGACGGTCGACTTCCTGACGCTGCCCGAGGAAGTCGTGTCGATGATCCCGCCCCCGGCCTTCCGCCACGAAGAGGGCGAGGTCTTCCCCGGCTACACCGGAATCATCTTCGACCCGGTGGGCGCGGCCGAGGCGGCGGCCGACTTCGCGGTGGGCGAGATCCTGCACCCCAACCGCATGGCCCGCCTGCTGGTGTTCGGCAGCATGGGCGACTACCCGGGCCTTGAGGAGGTCGCGGACCGCCTGATCGAGCACACCTGGGGGGCGGACGCGGCCCCGGACGCCTACCGCCAGCGGGTGCTGCACGCCATCCAGCGCTCGGTCGCCGACCGGATGATGCAGCAGGCCAGCCGGGACGGGAACGCCGCCGAGGTGCGCGCCGTGCTCGCCGACCGGCTGGAGGGGCTGGCCGCGGACCTGGAGGCGATGGCGGATCCGTCACCCCACCAGCGCCTGGTGGCTGCGGACATCCGCCGCTGGCAGCAGCGCATCGAGAACACGGTGCCCGGCGGCGCGCTGGAGATGCCGCAGGGCGACCCGATCGGCGGCAGCAGCCGGGGAGGTGGGCCGCCGCGGTGAGTGAAGGGCCCAGCGCCCATTCCGGTCCACGGGGTGTTATGTCTGCATTACAGAACGTGAGGTAAACATTACAAAACGGGCGTACTCGGCGGGCTTGGGACGTGGAGCGATGATCGCATGACTCGCGATCTCTCCCTCCGGGGCATCCTCTCCGAGTGGGTGCGGGAGGTGGTCGGCATTGAAGGCCGCCTCCCGCGTTCGCTCGGGAAGCTGTTCGCGCAACCGGGCTTTCTGACCCGGGCCGCGTTGGACGGAGAGCGCGACGCCTACCTGTCGGCGCTGAAGCTGTTTCTGGTGGCGAACCTGGTCGTCTTCCTGGTGGGTCCGTACGTCGGCGCGGTCGCTTTCGGTCTCGACGGTTATCTGGATGAGCGTGTCGCCTCCTCTGCGTTCTTTCGCCCGTTCGTGGAGCGGGAACTGCTCGACCTGGGGATGAGCGCGGGGATGTATGAGCTGCGCTTCGATTTCACGATCGAGCAACATGCACCCACCTTCTTCTTCCTGATGATCCCGGCTATCGCCATCCTTACCAAGGTGTTGCTTCCACGTCGGCTGTTCGGAGAACACCTGGTCTACGCAACGGATTTCGTTGCGTGGGTCCTCGTCGTGATCCTCTTCGGCAACATCTTCATGCGCGTGATGGGGGTTCCTCTGGACTCGCTCCTCGATGATCCGGTGATGTCCCGGGTAGCCACGTTGGCGGTTGTGGCCGGGCTGATCGGGCTGACCACATGGTACCTGAGCCGGTCGCTGCGAACCGTCTTCGGGCTCCGGGGCGCGGGGCTCTGGACGCGAACCGCGCTGATCGCCGCGGGCCTGGTCGGCTGGCTGAACGTCTACTCGTTCTTCCTGTTCTGGAGCACGCTCGTCGCGGTGCGGCTGGGCTGACGCCGGGAGGAAGCACCTGGCACTGCGATACTCGTCTGGGGTGCAGGGAGGGACCTATGCGCGGTCCAAGACGGAGGAGGGTAGAAGCGTGGAAGATGATCTGCGGAAACTGATCGACGATCGCCTGTTCCGGAACTATCATCGGGAATTCCTGAGGCCACGGGAATTCAACACTTTCGATGTTCTCCGGTACGCGGACTACGAGATACGCCACAGCAACGTGGTGGCTTGGCTGCTCCGTCCTGCCGACACCCACGGTCTCGGCAGACGCTTCCTGGAATGGTTCGTCGACCACGTCAAGGAGCGGCTCTCAGCGGCGGGTGGAGGGCCTCTTCCCGCCACCGAGCTCACGGCGGCGAATGTCGTGGTCAGGCGAGAGCTACACTACGTCGACGTCACGATCTTCTTCAAGAAGGAGAAGTACGTGATCGCTATCGAGAACAAGCCGGGGCCGGCATTGCCCGCCCACTTTGATCAGATCAGGAGGTACGTCAAGGAGCTACGCGACGAGTACGAAGACCACACCGTAGGGGGCGTCCTGTTGACCACCTCGCCGGACGGAAGCGCGGAGAGCCCGGGCATTGCCCATGTCAGTTGGATGTCCGTTCACGAAGCCATCGGTTCATTCCATGAGAACGGCGATTTCCACGCAGGTGGCGTGGAGGCTTTCGTCTCACAGTACCTCAACCTGGTCGACAGGTGGTTCGGTCCCGCGGGAAGCGAGGGCTTCAAGACACTTCTCGGCGCCCATCGCTCCATCCTGACGAAGTTGCGCGAGACCTTGGGGAAGGAGGGCGATGACGGCGTCCGGGATGTGGTGCCGCAGGACTTGGCGGATTACCGCGAGGCGCTTTTGCAGTTGGTGAAGGAATCCAGACAGAATCCGAAGCGGCTACGAAGGGCGGTAGCAGACTACTTGAAGGGCCAAGGCTGTACAACTTCGTTTTCCCACAATCCCAAGCTGACGCACTATTGGTTGACCTGGACGGATCAGAATCTCGCTGACACGTCGCAGAGCCTCGTGGGCAACGAGGACTCCCTCCATTGGGGCATGACGTTCACGTATCACGGAGTCCGGGTGAGCTTCTACCTTTACGAAGGGCAGGAAGGTCGAGAGGAGCATTCCCCATTGGACCGGCTCAAGAAGTTCATGCACGCGACGCCGATTAACAGACTCGATCCAGGCAAGTACCCCATGAAGGGCGATGCCTTCGGCTGGTATCGGATCTACCGCCAGGAGCTTCTGTCCAACGCCGAGCTCGTTGACATGGCGGCATCCGAGAGCCAGGACGAGGTGCTCCGAAGACTCAAGGACTTCATGGGTTCGGACGAGTCGGAGTACAGACGCATCGACGACTACTTGAAATGCCTCGCCTTCAGGCCCCACGATTCGGCTTCCAAGGGGTAGATTCCGCGTTAGCGGCCGGGATTCCGCGAATGCAACCTCGATTCCCGCGCCGTCGACGCCTCGGCTTTCTGCTTGCCGTTACCGTGGCCATGGGCCTTTCCCCCCTTCCCGCCGCCCCGCAGGAGATCACCTACCGGGTGACGTTCGAGGGCAACTGGACCCTGGCGAGCACACCCGGAGGGGTGGCGCCGGGCGGGCACTTCACGACGCTGATCGGCGGCGTGCACGGGAGCGGCGTCACGTTCTGGCGGCCCGGCGAGCGAGCCAGTCCCGGCGTCGAGGGCGTGGCCGAGACGGGCTTCACGGCGACCTTCCGCGGCGAAGTTGCGGCCAGTCCGCACACGCGGTCCATCATTGAGCGGGGCGTCTCCGGAGGCGGCACCGGCGGTGCGAGGTTCGATATCGACGTCACGAGGACGCATCCACGGGTAACGCTGCTGTCGATGATCGGTCCCAGTCCCGACTGGTTCGTGGGTGTGTCGGGAGTGTCCCTGCTCGACGGTGCGGATGAGTGGCGGGAATCGCATGTGGTGGATCTCTTTCCCTACGATGCCGGCACCGAAGAGGGCGACGACTTCTCGCTTTCCAATCCCGACACGAGCCCGCAGGGCGTCATTACGCGCATTGCGGGGACGGGCCCGTTCTCCAACGTGCGCATGGCAAGGCTCACGTTCACCAGGTTGACGACGCCCCCGCCGACGCCGAACAACCCGCCCACGGTGCAGGTGGCGTGCGAGCCCTGCGCGGTTCCGCGCGGCGGCGAGGTGCGCCTGAGGGCCGACGCCTCGGATCCGGACGGGGACGCCATCGCATACGACTGGAGCGCCGGGCAGGGGACGTTCACGGGCGCGACGGATGGGCCTGATGCGCGCTGGACGGCACCGGACCGCATCGGCGTCGTCGTCATCCGCGTTGCGGTCCGCGACGGCCGGGGCGGGACGGCGGCTGCGGAAGTCGCGGTGGAGGTCGTGAACCGCCCTCCGGTGTTCGGCCTGCCACTGCGTTTCGAGCTTGCCGAGAACCGCGATGGCCGCGGGACGCCCGTGACGCTCGGCCAGGTTCGCGTGACTGATCCCGATGGAGACGATGTCGAGCTCGAGTTGGTGTCGGGCAGCGACCGTTTCGTCATCGATGCGGCGTCGGGGGCGCTGAGCTACATCGGCCCTGGGGAGGACTTCGAAGCGGGCCCGAACCGCTACGCGCTGACCGTGACGGCGACCGACGAGCCGGGCGACGAAGCGCAGGCGGGGATCGAGGTGCAGGTGGCCGATGTGAACGAACACCCGGCAGCCGTGGACGATGCGCTGAGCGTGCCCGAGGACCGGAGGACGAGGGTGGATGTCCTGGCCAACGACGACGATCCGGATCGCGGAGACCGGATTCGGGTGGTTTCGGTCGGCGCGCCCGGACACGGGCAGGCGCAGGTTGTCGGAGCCGGGGCGGCCATTCAGTACGCGCCTGATCCGAACTACCACGGCCCCGACCGCTTCACCTACGTCGTGGCCGACGCGGGCGGCCTCGCCGACACCGCGACCGTCGAAGTCACCGTGACTCCGGTCAACGACGCGCCCGGAGCGGTCGACGACCAGGCGACCACGCGGGAAGACGAGGCGGTCGAGATTCCCGTGCTCGACAACGACGCGGACCTGGATGGCGACCGGCTGCGCGTCCAGAGCGTTTCACCCGCCGGGCACGGCACGGCGGAGGTCGCGGCGGACGGAACGCACGTCACCTACGTCCCGGACCCGAACTACCACGGCCCTGACCGCTTCACGTACGTGGTCGCGGACGCGGGCGGCCTCACCGACACCGCGACGGTGGAAGTCACCGTGACCCCCGTGAACGACGCGCCCGAAGCCGCCGACGACCAGGCCACCACGCGGGAGGACGAGGCGATCGAGATTCCCGTGCTCGACAACGACGCGGATCTGGACGGCGACCGGCTGAGCGTCCGGAGCGTCTCGCCCGCCGGGCACGGGGCGGCCGAGGTCGCGGGGGGCGGAACGCACGTTTCCTACATCCCGGACCCGAACTACCACGGCCCGGACCGCTTCACCTATGTCGTCGCCGACATGGACGGCCTCACAGACACCGCAACCGTCGAGGTGACCGTGGTTCCGGTCAACGACGGGCCGTTGGCGGTCGGGGCGATCCCCGATCAGATGCTGGACGAGGGCGCAGGCGGGGTGACCGTGGACCTCACGCCCTTCTTCACCGACCTCGACGGCGATCCGCTGGCCTTCGCGGCCGAGACCTCCAACGCGGACGTCGTCACAGCGGTGGTGAACGGAGCGGCGCTCGCCCTGCTGCCGGTGACCTACGGGGATGCCACGGTCACCGTCACGGCCACCGACCCGGATGGACTGGCCGCGACCCAGCGCGTGACAGTCGGCGTGAGCGACCGGTCTGGGCGAGCCGTGCTGAGCGACGCGTTCGCCGCCATGGCGCGGTCCTATCTCTCGAGTGCCCGCATGACGCTCGAACGACGCGTCGCGCCCGGTGCTCGCACAGGCGGTACCGGTGCGGGCCAGCGGTCCGGGCTGAGCGTTGGAGGCAGATCCGTGGCGCTCCCGGACGGGCACACCTTCTGGGACGCGGCGACGCAGGTCGTGGCCGGATGGCTGCCCGACCTCCAAGCGATGTCGACGCCCGGTGCGCCATCGCCCGCTCCGGACTCGAAACTCTCATCGTCGGACTTCGCTCTCGCGGGCGTTTCAAACCCGTTGAACCAGATCCGAGCTCCGACCGGCATCTCCGCCACGGACTTCACCTTTGCCTGGGGAGGCCAGTCCGCCGACTCGGCACGCCCCGGCGTCGCGTGGTCGCTGTGGGGTCAGACCGACGTGCAGCGCTACGATGGCGGTGCCGCCGAGCTCGGGTCGGGGCTGGCCGGCATCTCCGGCGACTACGATGGCGACCTGCGCGTCCGCTACCTGGGGCTTGACGCACAGCTTCCGAGCTGGCTCTTCGGCGTCGCGCTGGGCCACAGCCAGGGCGCCGGCGACTGGAACGCCGGGGCGGCGAGTGGCCGGCTGAGCACCTCCATGACGTCGGTGCACCCGTACCTGCGCTGGTCCCGAGGGGCCACCGCAATCTGGACGACATTCGGCGCGGGCAGGGGAGATGCCCGGAACGAGCGGACCGCGACGGGCCGCGTCGGCGAGAGCCCGCTGGACCTGGCCATGGGGCTCGTCGAGTTCCAGCGCCGGCTGGGACCGGCGGGGGGTCCGGTCGCGTTCGGACTGAGGGCCGACGCGGGGTGGGCCAGCCTTTCGACCGGCGAGGGGATGGAGACGATCGACAATCTGCGCGGGCGCGTGCACCAGGCCCGCCTCGGCCTCGATGCGCGAAGCGAGATGCGGGTCGGCGGCGCGGGACTCGCCCCGTTCGGCGCGGTGCACGTGCGCCATGACGGCGGCGACGGCCGGACCGGACGCGGCGTGGACGTCTCCGGCGGGCTCCGCACCCAGATCGGCGTCGTCGGCCTCGACCTGCAGGGCAGGTGGCTCGCCTTCCATTCGGCCACCCGCTACGGTGAGAGCGGCGCCGGCCTGACCCTCACGGTGGGCGGACGCGGGGAAGAGGGATTCTCGCTTTCCGCGTCGCCCCGCTGGGGCAGCCCGACCGGAGGAGGCCTCGCGCTCTGGCAGGACCGCGCTCCAGGCATGACCCCGGGACCGGACGCCCACCCCACAGGCTGGACGATGGACGTGCGCGGCGCCTACCGGGCCCGGCTGAGCGGCCGGCTGCTCGAAGTCGCCACCGCGTACGATCGCGCATCAGGCGGCCGACGCCTGCAACTGACGGGACACATCGGCCTCGCGCTTGCCAACCGTCGGTGACGACGCCTTGACTTGAAGGGTAGGTTATCAACATGCGGGAAATCACCACGCGCGCACGGCTCGCCTTCGCCGTTCTTGTCATCTGCTTGACGGCCCCGGACGCGAGCTCGGCTCAGAACGTTTTCGCCTCCACCCAGTCGGCGACGTTGCCGACCGCGGCCCCATCGCGCGCAGGCGACGTGCATATCGAGATCTCCCACAGGTTCGGTTACCTGTCGGGTGGCGCGGGCGAACTGTGGGGACTCGATGGATTCGTTCTGAATCGCCTCGGCCTGGCGGTCTCGCCTAACGACTACCTCACCGTCGGAATTCTCCGCTCCAACAGCTTCGACAACCTGGAGTTCAACGCGCGCTTCGGCGGAGTGGCCCTCGATGCCGCGACCGGCTCATTCGAGTTTGCCGGGCAGGCGGGAGTGGCGTGGAACCTGCAAGTCGAAGGCGGCGACGATCACGCCGGTCATGACCATGGGACCAACATGGATGCCGGCCATCGCCACGACGACACAGCCGACCCGAACGAGATGCAGGCGTACGTCCAGGCGATCGCCAACACGATCTTCGCCGATCGACTCGCGCTCGGTGTCGTGCCCACGCTCCTGTGGAATCCCCGGATTCAAGACCACGACCCGGAGACCTCCGTTTCAGTCGGCGTGCACGGCCAACTGTATCTCGACCGAACGTGGAGCCTCTTCGGTGAGTGGATCTTCAGCCAGACCCGCGAGGATCAGGAGTACGATGCGGGTTCCTTCGGCGCCGAAATCCGCACCCGCGGGCACTTCTTCAAGCTGGTGGTGACCAATCAGCACCAGATGAACCCGACTCAGACCCTGGCCGGGGCTGCCGAGGACTTCTTCGACCCGGGGTCATGGCGCTTCGGGTTCAACCTCCAGCGGAGGGTCCGGTTCTGATTCGCGGCTGCGCCCTACCCCCTCCTCCAGAACGGCGCGATGAAGTGGCCCTTGCGGCCGGCCCGGACCAGGAGCCAGACCCCGGTCCCCAGCCCCAGCACCAGCGCGAAGATCGACGCCTCAACCCCGAACTCCCCGCCTGAAAGCAGCGTCGGGCCGCTCAGCTCCGACTCGAGCAGGCCATCCACGGTGAGCCCCGACATCCTCCCGCCGAAGATGCCTCCCTGGGTGAAGTTCCAGGCGAAGTGGATGCCGACCGCGAGCCAGAGCCGACGGGTGAGAACGTAGGCGGCGCCCAGCAGGATGCCCGCCTCCATGGCGATGGCGAACGAGGAGAACAGCGTCGCGTTGGGGTTCAGGATGTGGACGAACCCGAACAGGAGTGCGGTGAAGGCCAGGGCGATCCAGGTGCCCAGGCTCTCCTCGATGATGCGGAACAGCACGCCGCGGAAGACGACCTCTTCCACGTACCCGGAGACCACGGCCGTGGCGAACGTGGGCACCGCCGCGGTCCACGGGTTCGAGCCGGTCACCTGGTAGTATCCCAGGGCTGCGATGATGCCGATGGTGGCTGCCAGCAGGCCCGCGCCGACCGCGATCCCCGCGCCAGTCTCCCGCACGGCGCCCTTTCCGGACAGCTCCTCGGCGCGGCGGCGCTCCACGAGGCGCACGAAACCGACGTACGCGAAGTGGACCGCGATCACCAGGGGGATGACGTAGTGGAGGGAGTCCTGGCCCGGTGCATCGAAGCCCAGGGCCCTGTACAGGCCAAGCACGATCAAGTTGGTGACGATCCCCACCCCCACGATCGTCACGACACCCAGAACGATCCGGGTCAGCCCGAACTGGAGGATGCGGTTGCCCAGCGACTGCGGTCGCCTGGACACCGACTCCGCTGCGCGGGGGGCCTCAGAGGTCACCCCAGGCCTGCTCGTCTTCGAGGGACGCCCTTTCGCTCCTGAACTTACGGCAGACTCATCGCCATAAGCATGTTCGGCGCTTGGATCACCACCCGCTGCTTGCCCTCGTGGATGTACGTCATCATGCCGTAGCGCGGGTTGCCGGGGAGCTCGACCTCGCCCAACCGCTCCCCCGTAGCCTTGTCGACGGCGTAGAGCATGGGCGTGTTGTCGCTCGCGTTGCCGGTGTACATGAGCATGTCCGGGGTCACGATCTGCGCGGCCTGCCGCCCGGTCCCCGTGTTGGGAATGTCCATCCCTTCCAGCGCGGGATGATTGAGCACGTTGTTGGGGGTGTCGCCCACCGGGATCCACCACAGGTGCTCGCCGGTGTTCATGTCGATCGCGGTGATCTTGCTGTACGGGGGCTTGTACATCGGCAGGCCCTGCACGCGCCCGATGCGCGCGCCGCCCAGCACCGCGAAGTCGTTGATGGTCGTGCCGGTGGGTGCCTCCACCCTCTCGTCGACCTCGTGGCCGGGCACCACCAGCCGCGACGAGCATCCCTTCTGCGAGGTCACGAAGATGACTCCGCTCTCGGGATCCACCGCGGGCGTGCCGTCGATGTTGGTGCCGCCCACGTCGCCGGGGCACCAGATGCTGCCCAGCTTGCCCTCGTCGTTGTCGCGGTGCAGCGGGGGCTGGAAGAACGGACCCCAGTCGTAGGGCTCGAGCAGGTCGAGCGCGGCCTGGCGCAGCTCGGGCGTGAAGTCGACCAGGTCGTCCACGCTCAGACCCTGCATGTCGTACGGCGCGGGCTTCGTCGGATGCGGCTGCGTCTCCGCCAGCTTCTCGCCCGGCACCTTCGACTTCGGCACCGGCTTCTCCTCGATGGGCCAGATGGGCTCGCCGGTCGCGCGGTTGAAGGCGTAGGCGAAGGACTGCTTGGTAATCTGCACCACCGCGGGGATGTCCTCCCCGTCCACGGTCACGTCCATCAGCACGGGCGCGGTGGGGGTGTCGTAGTTCCAGATGTCGTGATGGACCAACTGGTAGTGCCACACCCGCTCGCCGGTCTGCACGTCGAGCGCGATCAGGCTGGTGCTGAACAGGTTGTCGCCGGGCCGGAAACCGCCGTAGAAGTCCTGGGTGGCGCCGTTGGTGGGGATGTAGACGAGCCCCAGCTCCGGATCCGCCGAGAGCGGCGCCCACGAAGAGATGTCGCCGGTCCACTCCCAGGCGTCGTTCTCCCAGGTCTCGTGCCCGAACTCGCCGGGTCCCGGCAGCACGTTGAACTTCCACAGGAACGCGCCGGTGCGCGCGTCATACGCGAGGATGTCGCCCGGGATGTTCTCCATGCGCGACTGGTTGTACCCCTGCTCGGCGGAGTTGCCGACGATGATCACGCCGTTGACCACGATGGCCGGGGACGAGCTGGTGATGTAGCCCTTCTCGAGCGGGACGCCCATGTAGTCGTCGTGCTCGTGGCCCAGGTCGTCGAGCAGATCCACGGTCCCGGTCTTGGGGAAGCCTTCGATGTCCACAGAGCCGCCGAAGCCCTCGATGGGCTCGCCGGTCTCGGCGTCGAGCGCGTGCAGGAAGAATGCGGGCGTGACCACGTAGACGATGTCGCGCCCGTCGACGTTCGCGTACGCGACGCCCTTGCCGTGGTTCTTCCGCATCGAGTACTCCCAGCGGAAGGTCTCGGGCTCCACCCAGTCCCACAGCACCTTGCCGCTGGCCGGATCGGTTGCGATCACGTGGCGCTTCTCGCCGGCGACGCTGATCAGCTTGCCGTTGACGTAGATGGGGGTCGCGCGCGCGTTAACATTAGGATACGCGGAGCCGTCCCAGATCCAGTCCACTTCGAGCTGGTCGAAGTTGGCGGGGTTGATCTGCGTGAGCTCGGTGTAGCGCTGGCTGCCGGCGTCGCCGCCGATGTAGGCCCAGTCGCCCTCGGTGACCACGCTTCCGGCGGGGCCCGCATCCGAGGTCTGGGCGCACGCGCCCGCTGCGAGCGAAACGAGGGCCAGCCAGCACCAGGCTCGCGTGGCCGGCATCCGTGATTGACGGTCCTGTCCTGTCATCTTCCGCATCCCCCTTCCAAACAGATGTTCATCGCCTCGCACAACGGAGCGAGCATCGCAAGATGAAGATGCTGTGGGATGTGGGCAAGGCGGGCGGGCACCGTGGGTGAGACGCGCGGGGCTTCTTGATCGCCGCCCACCCCCTCTGCACGGCGTTGCATTCTTGCATTGGCAACAATGTGTTGCATTTTCGCATTGGCAACACCCTGCAGAGGGCCGCGAAACCGTTAGCCGATGAGTTGCCGCTGCATCTCGGCGGGAGTAGCACTTCCCGGTCTGGCGGCTAGCGCAAACGGCGCCTACCCTTCCGGTTAGTGGGGAGGGTCGCCTATCATTCCGGTCCGGGCAGCGCTGCGCGTGACGCCGCTGCCCGTTTCGCTCCCGACGCAACGACATCCGGAGAATCGACGAGTGGCTATGGAACTGAGCGGGTTCGCGCGGTCGCTGACGGCGGAAGCCGCCTTTACCGTGCTGGCGGTCGCCAAGCGGCTTCAGTCCGAGGGGAAGGACGTCGTCGAGCTCGAGATCGGCGACAGCCCGTTCGCGACCACGAGCGCGGCGGCCGAGGCCGGGAGGGAAGCCATCGCCGCGGGGCACACGCGCTACTGCGCCTCCCTGGGGCTCCCGGAGCTGCGCGACGCAGCGGCCCGCTACATGCGCGACGAGTTCGGCGTGCCCGCGGGGCGCGAGAATGTCGTTATCGCCACCGGCACCAAGGTCTTCGAGCAGTATTTCTGCGAGGCCTTCGTGGATCCGGGGGACGGGGTGCTGGTCTTCAGCCCCTACTTTCCGACGTACGTTCCCAACATCCTCAGGCGCGGGGGGCGTCCGGTGTTCACGCCGCTTCGTCAGGAGGACGCCTTCCGCCCGAGCCTGGCGGCGGTCGAGCGCTTTCTCGCCGAGGATCCGCGGCCCAGGGCCATTTTTCTGAACTCGCCCCACAATCCCACCGGGGGCGTGGCCACGGAGGAGGATTTTCGCGGGATCGCGGACCTGGTGCGGGGAACGCGCGTCGCCGTGTTCAGCGACGAGCCCTATTGCCACATGGTGTGGAAGGGGAAGCACGTGTCGCCGCTGGCGCAGCCCGGGATGATGGAGCGTTCGGTGGCCGCCTACACCTTCAGCAAGTCGTACAGCATGGGCGGCTGGCGGCTGGGGTTCGCGGTGTCGGCGCCGGAGACGGTCGAGGCCATCGGCAAGATGATCAACACGAGCGTGTCGTGCGCGCCGCCTTTCGTGCAGTTGGCGGGCGTGGCCGCGCTGGAGCGGGACTCCGGCGAGCGCGACGAAGCCATGCGCCGCTTCCGCCGCAAGGTGGAGTTGCTCACCGACGGGCTCAACGGCATCGAGGGATTCTCGTCGCTGGACCCGCACGCCACGTTCTACGTCTTCCCCAAGGTGGCGCCGGTGTGCAACCGGATGGACATCACCAGCCACGGCCTGGCGATGTACCTGCTGGAGGGGGCCGACGACGACTTCGGGGTCGCCTGCCTGGGCGGCGAGTGCTTCGGCGATGCCGGGGCCGGGTTCCTGCGCTTCAGTTGCGCGGCCACCGACGAGCGCCTGCAGGAGGCGCTGGACTTCATCGCCGAGGCCGTGACCCGGGAGGACCGGGTGGCCGCCTTCCTCGCCGCGCGGCCGGAGTACCGGCTGGAGTCGCCCTATCCGGGAGCGGCGGTGGACCGCAAGGCCGTGGCGGCGGCGGTCTAGCCGGACGGGAATGGTCGTGGGGCGGGGCGGCGTGATGCTGGACCGGGACGGAGGAGGCACCGCTACCGCGGTTCGGTTCCGGGTCCGGGACATGGACTGCACGCATTGCGTGACCCGCATCGAGGACGGGCTGCGCGGGGTCGACGGAGTGCTCGGGGTGGGAGCCAACCTGGTGGGCCGCACCGTGACCGTCGAAATCGATGCCGGCCGGGTCGAGACCGAGGAGGTGCGGCGGGCGATCGGACGCCTCGGGCACCTGGCCGAGCCGGATACCGGCGCGCGCGAGGAGCGCGCGGCCGCGACCTGGGCGACGCGGGACGCCCGCATCACGTACGCGTCGGCGGCGCTGTTCGCGGTCGGGCTCGCGCTCCAGTTGGCCGGGGTGGGGCCGCTGCTGTTCACGCTGCCGCTGAACGAGGTGCGGATTCCTTCGCTGCTGTTCGTCGCTTCGGCGCTGGTGGGCGGATGGAGGTTCATGCCGGACGGGGTGCGCGCCGCGCGCGAGCTCTCGCTGGACATGAACTTCCTGATGACGGTGGCGATCCTGGGAGCGATCGCGATCGGGGAGTACCTGGAGGCCGCAGCCATCGCCTTCCTGTTCTCGACCGCCGAGCTGCTGGAGAGCTATGCGGTGGACCGGGCGCGGGCGTCCATGGAGTCGCTGATGGACCTCGCCCCCAAGACGGCCGTGGTGCTGCGGGGCGGGGTGGAGGAGACGGTGCGGGCGTCGGAGGTCGCGGTCGGGGATGTGGTGGTGGTGCGCCCCGGCGAGCGGATTCCGGTCGACGGCAGCGTGGTGGAGGGGGGCTCGGCGGTGGACGAGTCGCCCCTCACCGGGGAGTCGCTCCCGGTGGAGAAGGACCCCGGCGACCCGGTATTCGCCGGCACCATCACCCGCGACGGCTTCATGCAAATCCGCACGGAGAAGCCGGCCGACTCGAGCTCGCTCGCGCGCATCGTGGAGCTGGTGGAGCGGGCGGGGGCGCAGAAGGCGAAAACCGAACGGGTGGTGACCCGGTTCGCGCGCTGGTACACGCCGGCGGTCACCGTCGCGGCCGTGCTGGTGGTGGCCGTGCCGACCCTCGTGGGCGCGGACTTCATCACCTGGCTGGTGCGGGGGCTCACCCTGCTGGTGATCGCGTGCCCGTGCGCGCTGGTGATCTCCACCCCGGTCGCGGTGGTGAGCGGCATCACGGCCGCCGCGCGCCGCGGGGTGCTGATCAAGGGCGGGGTCTACCTGGAGGCGATGAGCGGCGTGCGGGCCATGGCGATGGACAAGACCGGCACGCTCACGGTCGGGCACCTGGAGGTGCGCGATGTGCGCTCGACCCGGGGGGCGCCACCGGCCACGGTGCTGGCGCGCGCGGCCGCAATGGAGGCCCGCTCGGAGCATCCCGTCGCGCGCGCGATCCACGAGGAGGCGGCCAGGCGCGACATCCACACCCACTACGCCGTGCGCGACTTCGCCGCCCGCCGGGGCGAGGGTGTCGAGGCCCGCCTGGACGGTGTGCGCCACTTCGTCGGCAAGCCGGCCGTCCTGGGGATCGGCGAGGCACCCGAGGGCATGGCCGGCGACGGCCGCACGGTGGTGGTCGTCGCGGACGAGGACGGGCCGCTGGGGTGGATCTCGCTGGAGGACCGGGCCCGCAAGCAGGCGCGGGAGGCGGTGGGGCGGCTGCACGGCATGGGAATCCGACCCGTCGTGATGCTGACCGGTGACGATGCCGCGACCGGCCGCCGGGTCGCAGGGGAGACCGGGGTGGACGAGGTGATGGCCAGGCTGCTCCCGCACGAGAAGGTGGAGGCGCTCAAGGCGCTCGAGCGGGAGCACGGCCGGGTGGCCATGGTGGGCGACGGCGTGAACGACGCGCCCTCGCTCGCGGCCGCCTCGGTGGGCATCGCCATGGGCGCCGCCGGGAGCGACGCCGCCATCGACAGCGCAGACGTGGCGCTGATGGGCGACGACCTCACCCGGCTGCCCTACCTGTTCCGGCTTTCGCGCAAGTCGCGGGCGGTCATCCGCCAGAACATCGCCACCGCCCTGCTGGTCAAGCTCGTGCTGGTGGTGGGCGTCCCGCTCGGAATGGTCTCGCTGATCGCCGCCGTCCTGGTGGGCGACGTGGGGGTTTCCCTGCTGGTGACGGGCAACGCGCTCCGGCTCGCGCGGGTGGATGCCTGAGGACGGGGCGCGGCGGGCCGCCGCAATAGTCTCGCGCCGGAGAAAAGCGTTGCCGCTGGCCGCAAGGGCTGTCGCATGCGCATGCGCCGCTACGGCGGCGAGCATCCTCGCACCGATTCCTGCCTTCACCCAGCAAATCGCGGACGACTTCCCGTTCCCGCAAAGCCTTGTCGAGGACGTCCTGCCGGGGGCGACCTCCTTCGAAGTGCGGGACGGCGAACCGCGGGTGATCGTCGGCTACGCGGCCGACGCGCCGGACGAGGACGCCCTCGTCGGATATGCTTTCCTGACATCCGACGTGCCCCCGGAGGAACTCGGCTACAACGGTCCCATCGAGGTACTGGTGGGGATGGACCGGGAAGGGACCCTCACCGGTGTGCGGGTCACCCACTACGTCGAGTCGTACATCCGCACCCGCGGCGACTTCCTGCGCACCCCCGGCTACGAGGCCCAGTTCACGGGCAAGTCCATCTCCGACCCCTTCCGCGCCAAGCGCGATGTCCGCGTGGTCTCGCGGGCGACGATCTCGGTGTCGGCCATGTCGCGCGGCATCCGCGCCTCCGCCCGCCGGGTGTACGCCAACTACCTGGCCACCCGCCCGTCCGCCGAGTCCGGAGGCTCGCTCCTGACCATCGGCATGGAGGAGCTGGACGAGCTGTCCTGGTCCGACATGGTCGCGGGCGGGCTGGTGCCGCAGATCCATGTGCTCGAAAACAACGTCACCCGCATCGTGCTCTCCTTCGCGCACATCCGCAGCGACTCGGTCGGCGAGATGATGGTCGGCCGGAGCAGGTTCGCCGAGGTGGCGGAACAGCTCGGGGAGCGGGTGCAGGAAGACCCTCTGATGCTCGTGGGCGTCGATGGCGCGCTGGCCCTTCTCTTCTATCCGCGCACGCTCTCGCTGGTGCAGGGCGCCGACACCATCGACATGGACAACCCGGACGTCGTCATGCTGGGCGAGCCGCGCAGCGGAATGGTCCAGGGGCAGTTCCGCAACGTCGGGGTGATGGCCGTGCCGGGCGCGCTCGATGTCGAGCAGGCCTTCGACATCCATTTCGATCTCCGTCCGGGCATGGGGCTGTACACGACCGCGTATCCGCCCCCGCAGCTCCCGGCGCGGGTTGTGGCGGAGGACGTGCCGCTGGCGGAGGATCCGGATCCCGCTGAGCCCGTGGCCCAAGGGAGCGATCCCGCCGGGGGCGCGGAAACCGTCGGGGGCGCGGAAACCACCGCGGATGAGCCCGAAACCGCCAGGGGCGATCCGTCGCCGGTCCCCTCCGACCCAGAGCAGGATCCGGCGGAAGCCGGCGCGGTGGCGAGCGATGTGACAGAGGACGTTGCGGCGACCGCGCAAGAGGATGTTGTCCCGGAAGCTGCTCCGGGGGACGATCCGGAGGTGACGGACGCCGGCCTCGCCGCCGAGGCGGTTCCCCCAGGCGGGCCTCCATCCCCCGAGGATCCTGCGGGCGAATCCTCATCCCCCGATGACCCCGCGGCTGCGCCTGTACCTGTCGACCAGTCGGAGGCAGCCGACGCGGCCGCAGGCGACCCCGCGCCATCCGCGAACCCGTCCGAAGCCGAGGAGAATCCTTCCGCGACGGTCCAGCCGGCGGCCCCACCGGACCTCGATTTCTCCCTCGCCGAGGAACAGACCGTCCTCGAGCGCACGCTGGCGCGCACCTCGCCCGCCGAGGTCGCCTGGATGCTGGGCCTGCTGGCGCTGGTCACGGTCGCCTTCTTCCTCAAGCGCGACCGGCTGCGCTGGGTGGCGCTGGTGGCAACCTTCCTGTACCTGGGGTGGTTCGACGGCGGCTTCCTCTCGGTGTCGCACATCACCGCGGTCATCTCCGTGGGGCCGGCGGTGTTCCTGGAGGACATCCCGCTGCTCCTGTTCGTGGTCTTCACGGTGGTGACCACGCTGCTGGTGGGACGCGTCTTCTGCGGCTTTCTGTGCCCGTTCGGGGTCCTGCAGGATTTCCTGGAGAAGGTGGTTCCGAGGAAGTTCAAGCGGGAACTGCCGCGCGCCCTGCACGAGCGCCTGTACCTGGTCAAGTACGTGTGCCTGGCGGCGATTCTGCTTCCGGCGCTGGCGGGGAGCCGGGCCAGCATCTTTTCCTTCTTCGAACCCTTCGGGACGGTCTTCTTCCTGAGTTCGTCCATCGTGCTGTGGGGGATCGCCGGGGGGATCCTGGTGGCGTCGGCGATCGTGCCCCGCTTCTACTGCCGCTACGCCTGCCCGCTGGGGGCCGCGCTCGCTGTCGCCTCCACGGTGTCGCCCTTTCGCATCCGCAGGGTGGAGCACTGCGACCACTGCAAGGTGTGCGAGCAGGCATGTCCCACGGGGGCCATCGAGGGACCGCGCATCGACTTTCGCGAATGCGTTCGCTGCAACATCTGCGAAGCGAAGCTGATCGAGCAGGCCGGCGTCTGTCGCCACGAGATCGATGACGTGCGCGGCCGGCTGGTTCAGTTGAAGGTGGCGCCCAGCGCCGGGGTCGAAGCCGGTGCCCGGATCGGAACCGGTGCCTGAGCCGGGGTCGATGTCCGAGCCGCAGACCCGGTCCAGGCCGCTGTCGGGATCCGAGTTCGGGCCCGCGATGCCTGCCTTGCGCGGTGGCCGTCCCGGGAACGGAGGCGTTTCCCGGCGCAAGGCGCTCCGGGCTGGCGGAGCTGCGGGCCTGCTGCTGGCGATGGGCGGCGGACTCACGGCCGCGATCCTGCGCCGGGCCGGGCTGCACAGCGCGAGCGATACCCGCACCCGCATGGGCACGCTGGTCCACGTCACCGTGGTGCACCCGGATGCATCGCGGGCGAGCGAGCTGGCCGGTGCCGCCTTCCACGAGATCGATCGGCTGGAGGCCGTTTTCAGCGGCTACCGCCCCGAGGCGCCGGTGTCCCGACTCAACCGGGACGGTGTCCTCGACGACCCGCCGGCCGAGCTGGTGGCAGTGGTGCGCCGCGCCCTCCATTTCGCCGAGCTGACCGGCGGCGCCTTCGACCCCACCGTGCCGCCGCTGATCGAGGTGTACCGGAGCAGCTTCGCGAAGACCGACGCGCCGCCCGCGGCGAATGCCCTGGAGGAGGCCATGTCACGGGTCGGCCACCGGCACGTCGCGGCGGATGCGGGGCGCATCGCGTTCGCGCGCCCGGGTATGGCGCTCTCGCTCGACGGCATCGCCAAGGGGTACATCCTCGACCGGGTGGTCGCGCTGGTCACGGGCGCGGGCGCGGCGGGCGTGCTGGCCGACGGGGGCGGGGACATCTCGGCCGGGGAAGGCGAGGTGGCGGGCACGGGATGGCCGGTCGGGATCGAGCACCCGCGCGAGCCGGGGACGGTGCTGGGGACGATCGAGGTGCGCCACCAGGGGGTCGCCACCTCGGGCGACTACATGCGGGCGCACACCGCCGACCTCCGCCATCATCACATCGTCGACCCGCGCACGGGCGCCTCGCCCGGCCATGCCAGTGCGGCCACCGTGGTGGCCCGGACCGCCATGGACGCCGACGTGCTCGCCACCGCGGCCATGGTGCTGGGCCCCGTCCGCGGCATCGAGCTGCTGGAGCGCGTCGACGGTGCCGAAGGCCTCATCGTCACCAAGGAGCTCGATCTGGTGCGCAGTTCCGGCTTCGGAGCCTGAAGCGCTCGACATCCATGTCCGAGTCGCCCGCCGCGCCCGTGCGCGCATCCCTGTTCGTCACCTGCCTGGGCGACCACTTCTACGCCGATGCCGCCGCCTCGGCCGTGCGGCTGCTGCGCAAGCTGGGCGTGGAAGTCGACTTTCCCGAGGCGCAGACCTGCTGCGGGCAGCCGGCCTTCAACGCGGGCCGCGACGCCGAGGCGCGCCGCATGGCTGCGCACACCATCGAGGTCTTCCGCGAAAGCGAGTACGTGGTGCTTCCCTCCGGGAGCTGCGCCTGCATGCTCAGGCGCTTCTACGCCCATCTCTTCCACGATGATGACCTGGCGGGGCAGGCGGCCGACCTCGCCGGGCGCACCTTCGAGCTGGCGGAGTTCCTGGTGCGGGTGCTCGGGGTGACGAAGCTCGGGCGCGGCCTGGAGGGACGCCGGATCGCGTACCATCACGGGTGCCACGCCCTGCGCGAGCTGGGGATCCGCGAAGAGCCCCTCAAGCTGCTGGACAACGCCGGGGCCGAAGTGGTCCCATGGGAGGCCGCGGAGGAATGTTGCGGCTTCGGGGGCCTGTTTTCGGTGAGCTTCCCGCAGGTGTCCGCGGGGATGGCCGACCGCAAGCTGGACACGCTCGCCGCGGCGGGCGAGGTCGACTTCCTGACCTCCGCCGACTGCGGCTGCCTGCTCCAGCTCTCGAGCCGCATGCGAAAGCGCGGGCAGGATCTCGCCGTGCGCCATCTTGCCGACGTTCTCTGGGAGGCGGCCGGTGCAGATTCATAGCCGGGAGTATCCGAAGCGGGCGCGCCAGGGCGGGGATGTCCGCGCATCGGTGACCGGAGCGACGCTGTCGTTCGACGCGCGCCGGCGGGCCGCGTTCGCGGGGGTGGCCGCGGAGGAATGGCGGGTCTGGGCCGAAGGGGTGAAGACGCACCTGCTGACTCACCTTGACCGATACCTGGAGGATGCCGAGGCGCGGCTCCAAGCCAATGGTGCCGAGGTCCACTGGGCCGGGTCGCAGGACGACGTGCACGACATCCTCTCGGGCATCATCGAGCGCCGGGGTGCGAGGCGCGCGGTCAAGGGCAAGAGCATGCTCTCCGAGGAGCTCGAGGTGAACGAGCTGCTGGAGAAGCGGGGCGTCGACGTGCTCGAGACCGATCTGGGGGAGTACATCCTGCAACTGCTCGAACAGCCACCCAGCCACATCGTCGGCCCGGCCATCCACCTGAGCCTGGACGAGATCCGCCGGCTGTACCAAGAAACTCACGGGACGGAGCTGGATGCGACGCCCGACGAGCTGGCCGCGGTCTCGCGGCTGATCCTGCGCGAGGCCTTTCTCGCGGCCGACGTGGGCATCACCGGGGGGAACTTCCTGGTGGCGGAAACGGGCACCGTGGCGCTCATCGAGAACGAGGGCAACATCCGGCTGACGACCTCGGCGCCGCCGGTGCACGTGGCGCTGGTGGGCATCGAGAAGCTGCTGCCGCGCTGGGACGACCTGGCGGTGTTTCTGCAGCTCACGGCCCGGGCGGCGACCGGACAGCCGGTGGGGAACTACGTCTCCATGATCCACGGTCCCAGGACCGCGGACGACCCCGACGGCCCGGAGGAGGTGCACGTTGTGCTGGTCGACAACGGCCGCACCGACGTGCTCGCCGACCCGGAGGCGTGGGAGGCCCTACGGTGCGTCCGTTGCGGCGCCTGCCTCAACGCCTGCCCCGTGTACCGCCAGACGGGCGGGCACGCTTACGGGGCCGTCTATTCGGGCCCCATAGGATCGGTGCTGAACCCCGGGCTGGCCGGGCTGCACGCGTCCATGCCGCTCCCCTTCGCGTCCAGCCTGTGCGGCGCCTGTGAGGAGGCCTGCCCGGTGCGCATCCCCATCCCCGAGCTGCTCCTGAGCTGGCGCCGCCGGGCGGTGGAGGCCGGGATGGATTCCCGTGCCAAGGCGGGCCTGCTGAAGGCGTGGACTGCGGTCGCCACCCGGCCGGGGCTGTACCGCGCCGCCGGGGCCATGCTGCACGCGCTCCCCGAACCGGTGCGGCGCGTCCCCCTGCCGGTCGTGGGTGGCTGGCGCGAGGTGCGCAAGGATCCGGAGCCGTCGCGGGCCTCGTTCCGCGATCTCTGGCGGGAGGGCATCGAATGAGGGAGCGGATTCTCGAGCGGGTGCGGCAGGCGCTCCGGGACCGGCCTCGGGCGCCTCATCCGGGCGAGTTGAGCACGGCGGCGCCCGATGCCCCCCCGCCGGTGGAGCACTTCGCGGAGTGCTTCCGGGCGGCAGGGGGCGAGGTGCACCGCTTCGCCGACGCGGACGCGGCGCGCCGGTGGCTATGCGGGTTCGCCGCCCGCTTCGCGAGCGTCAGCCACGGGACCGGCGTTCCCAGGGTCCTGGCGTTGCCGGCTCCCGAGGCGCCGCCCCGGGAGGCCGCGCTGGGGGTGTCGGTTGCGCGCGCGGCGGCCGCCCAGTCCGGGTCGCTGGTGCTGAGCAGCCGGGACGGGCGGCGCACCCAACTGCTCCCGCCGGTGCACGTGGTGCTGATTGACGCCGGTACGGTCGCCGCCACCCTCGGCGAGGCGCTGGCCGCGTGCCGCGACGACGGTGGCGCCGCGCTGGCGCTGCACTCCGGTCCCAGCAAGTCGGCCGACATCGGCCAGGTCATGGTGACCGGGGTCCATGGGCCCGGCCGCGTGATCGCGCTCCTCCTCGACAGATGGCCGGGGCCACCATGACGAATCAGAATGGTTCCGACGCACAGGTTGAATTCCCGATCCGCCTTGCGTGCGTCGACACGGGGTCGAACGGAATCCGCTTCATGGCCGTGGAGTTCAGCTCGCCGGCCAGGTACAGCACGCTTCATTCGGAGCGAGTGCCGATTCGGCTGGGGCACCAGGTCTTCCTCACCGGCAGGCTGGCTCCCGAGACCATGGACGCCACGGTCGAGGCCTTCCAGCGCTTCCAGGGATACCTGAAGCAATTCGACATCGAACACTACCGGGCGGTCGCAACCAGCGCCGTGCGCGAAGCGCGCAACGGGCCTTTCCTCGTCGAGCGCATCGCACGCGAAACCGGGATCCGGCTGAAGGCCATCACCGGATCCGAGGAGGCGAGGCTGGTGCACCTGGCGGTGGCGGCGCGCATCGGCCTGGAAGGCGGCCGCTGGCTGCTCGTGGACCTCGGCGGCGGCAGCGTCGAGCTGTCGCTGGTGGACGACTCGGGCATGCTCTGGAGCGAAACCCACTCGATGGGTTCGGTCCGTCTGCTGGAACGGCTGGCCGAGCCCGGCAACGAGCCGGGGGCGTTTCAGCGACTGCTCTCCGAGTATGTGGCGGTCATGAACATTCCGGCGCCCGCGCAATACTGGCAGCCGACCGGGTTCATCGGTTGTGGAGGAAACATAGAGGCCCTGGCCGCGCTGGCCGCCCCCGGCAAGACGAAGGACGGTGTCAGCAGACTGCCCGTATCGGGCCTGGATTCCGCCATCGGGCTCCTCGCGCGCCTTTCGTATTCGGAGCGCATCGAACAACTGGGGCTGAGGCACGACCGCGCGGACGTCATATTGCCCGCCGCCGTGGTCTTCAGGCGACTGGCGGAGCTCACCGGCACCCGGGAGATCCTGGTTCCGCACATCGGGGTGAAAGAGGGCGTGACGCTCGACCTCATGGCCGACCTCAATTCCAGGGCCACCAACGACAGCCGGCAGGAGAAGCAACTTACACAGGCGGCGGTGTCGTTCGGGCGCCGCTACATGTTCGACGAGGCCCATGGCCGTCATGTCGCAAGGCTGGCGGTCAGCGTATTCGACCAGCTCGAGTCCCTGCACGGCCAGGGGTCCCATGCACGGCATCTCCTGAAAGTTGCGGCAATCCTGCACGACATCGGCGTGTTCGTCGCGATGAAAAAGCACCACAAGCACACGCTCTATATTCTCGGTAACTCGGAAATACCGGGCCTTTCGCCGCGCGAGATGGCGATTGTGGGCAACGTCGCGCGCTACCATCGCAAGAGCCATCCCAGGTCGCATCACCGGGCATATGCGTCATTGGCCCCGGCGGATCGAGTGCTCGTCGACCACCTGGGCGCGATCCTGCGCCTGGTTGACGGTCTGGACCGGCAGCGCCGTCAGCTTATCCCCTCGGTCACGGCCACCCTGGAGGGGCGCAGTCTTCGCTTGAGTGCCGACTGTGCCGGCGACGTGCTGCTGGAGCGCTGGACCGTGGATCAGAAAAAAGGCCTCTTCGAGGAGACCTTCGGGCTCCGGGTCGTCATTGATTTCTGAACCCCGGTGACGTCGGGGACATCCGCGCCGCGGAATCATATTCTAATCAGCACTGATGGATATTGCGTTCCACTTTGTCACACCTTATCGTTCGCGCTGGCAAAGCATGTCCTGGCTGGTTCATCGTTACACGGGGGAGTTGATCGATGGTCGCGACCGATACTGAAGTAATGGGCTGGGTTGAGAAGCAATTGCAGGACAATCCGGAAGTGACGGTAGATGAGTTGTTCGAGGGCGCGAAGGTTCTCCAGCCCGATGTGGCCGAACTGAACAAGCGCCAGTTTCACGCGCGCTATCCGCTTCAGGTAAAGCGGCGGGCCAAGAGGGCCGCGGCGGCGGCAGCCGCTGCTGAAGCTGCTTCGGAGGCTGCCGCGGAAGCTGCCGCCGCACCCGCCGAGGCTCCGGCTCCTGCCCCAACGCCGGCGCCTGCGAAGGGCAAGACGACGACGGACGCCGAAGTCATGAGCTGGGTCGAGGGACAACTGAAGGACAATCCCGACGTTTCGGTGGACGAACTGCTCGCGGGCGCGGTCAAGCTGAACGCCGGAATCGCGGAGCTGACCAAGCGCCAGTTCCACGCCCGCTACCCCCTTCAGGTCAAGCGGGCCGCCAAGCGCGCGGCGGATGCCGCGGCCGGCATCAAGCCCCGTCGCCGCCGCCGCAAGCCTGCGGCCCCCGCGCCCGAGCCGGAGCCGGCTGCTGCAGCACCCGCTCCTGCGCCCGAGCCAGAGCCTGCTCCCCAGCCCGAGCCGGCCCCCGAGCCCGCAGCGGCACCGGCCCCCGAGGCGGCCCCCGCGGGCATCGACCGCGAAGCTGTTCGCAAGGTGATGTTCGACCTTGTGGCAGACGTCACCGCGGCGGAAGACACGTCGGGCGTCGTGAGGGTGCTCGCGGCCGTGGACGACTACATCGACCGCATCGGTTAGCAATCCGGGGGCTGCCGCCAGTCCGTCACATCCGGGCTGGCGGCCGGGTCCCGGCTACGGTTCGCCCTCTCCCGAGCCTTTGCCGGTGCGTTCGGAGAGCACCATGATGGCTCGCACCGCCACCGCCAGCCCCGACAGCGTGAGGGTGCTCTCGGCGCGCAGTTCCGTGAGCAGCTCGCCGAAGTAGGCCACCTCCCGGCTGCGTAGCGCGGTCAGGACATGCGCCACGCCGCCGGCCTGCGCGTCCCGTACCGCCGCCGCCGCCGCCGAGAAGTTGGCGATCCGGTGGTGCGCGCGCGTCAGGTCGTCGTTCAGCGCCCGCGCGGCGCGCTGCTCCCAGCGTTCGTCCCGAGCGCACTCGTCGATCGCATGGCGGAGCCAGGGAATCTCCAGCAGCTCCGACACCGCGTAGTAGGCCCGCGCCGCGTACACCGGCGCCGTCCGCGTGTCCCGCGCCACGCGCAGGATGTCCATCAACTGGTCAAGGAAGCGCAGGGTGGCCAGCGCCGGCGCGATATCCGCGGCCGGCCCGACCTCCTGGATCTCCGACACCAGCCGCTCGAAGGTTAGCCGGTCCTCGCCGCTCACGACGCCGGGGAAGATGCGCTGCAGCTCGCGCAGCGTACCGAAGTTGCCGCCGACCAGGCTGTCGATCTCCTCGCGCTCGGCGTTACCCAGCACCCAGCGGGTCGTGCGGTCCAGTACCCGGCCGAGCTCCCTGTACCACCGGTACGCGACCGCCGTCCCCGCATCGCGCTCGCGCTCCCTCAGGTCGGCGAGGAGCTGCCGGTGTCCCGAGAGCCGGGAGGCCACCAGCCAGGCTCGCGCCACCTCGTCCGCGGACGCCCCCGAGTCGCGCATCATGCGATGCACGAATCCGCCGCCCATGAGGTCCACGAGGTCGTTGGTGAGCTGACTGGCCACGATTTCGCGCCCCAGGCGGTGGGCGGCCAGACCGGATTCGCCCGCGGTGTCGACGGCGACCGGCGGGAAGTAGCGCGCCAGGTAGCCGCTCGCGACCGGGTCGTCGATGAGCGTCCCCTTCAGCAGACGGCGCATCAGGTGCAGCTTGGCGTGCGCGAGCAGCACGCACAGTTCCGGCCGGGTCAGACGCGAGCCGGTCTCGTCGCGCTCGAGCAGCTGCTCCCAGGTGGGCAGATGCTCGCGGGAGCGGTCGAAGAAGCCGTCCCTCTCCAGCTCCGAGATGAGCTGGCGAAAGTCGTCGACTCCCTCGCGGGCGCGCATGACATCGAGCGACACCGCCAGGCTCTGGGAGGCGTTGTCGAGCAGCACCTGGTCGCAAACGGGTTCGGCCAGGTCGCGCAGCATGCCATTGCGCTCCGCTCCCGTCATGCGCCCATCCTCCACCACCGCGTTGAGCAGGATCTTGAGGTTGACTTCGCGGTCCGACAGGGAAACGCCGCCCGAATTGTCGAGCGCGTCCACGTTCAGGCGCCCTCCGGCCAGCGCGAACTCGGTGCGCGCGCTCTGCGTGAGCCCGAGATTGCCGCCCTCGCCCACGACCTTGACGCGCAGCTCGCTCGCATCCACCCGCACCGGGATGTTGGAGGGGTCGGCGACATCGGCGTGGGTCTCTTCCGAGGCCTTCACGTAGGTGCCGATTCCCCCGTTCCAGAGCAGCTCGGCGTCGGCCTGGAGCACGAGCCGGACCAGCTCCTCGCCGCTCACTCTTCCGGGATCCCGCGAAATGCCCAGGGCCGTGCGCGCCTCGGGTGAGAGCTCCACCTCCTTGGAGCCGCGCCGCACGATGATGCCGCCGGTGCTCATCGCGCTCGCGTCGTAGTCCGCCCACGAGGAGCCGGGCTGGTGGAACAGCCTCTCCCTCTCCTCGAAGGATGCGCGCGGGTCGGGGTCGGGATCGATGAAGATGTGCCGGTGGTCGAAGGCTGCGATGAGCCGGATATGCGGCGACAGCAGCATGCCGTTGCCGAACACGTCGCCGCTCATGTCTCCGATGCCCACCACGGTGAAGGGCTCCGACTGAATGTCCTTGCCCATCTCCCGGAAGTGGCGCTTCACGCACTCCCACGCGCCGCGCGCGGTGATCGACAGCTCCTTGTGGTCGTATCCGTTGGAGCCTCCGGAGGCGAAGGCGTCGTCCAGCCAGAAGCCGTAGTCGTCCGCGACCGCGTTCGCGATGTCGGAGAACCCGGCCGTGCCCTTGTCGGCGGCCACCACCAGGTAGGGATCGGGGTCGTCATGGCAGATCACGCCGTCGGGAGGGACCGGCGTGCCCCCGTGCAGGTTGTCGGTCAGGTCGAGGAGCCCCCGCATGAGGGTCCGGTACTGCCGTTCGACCTCGCTGCGGGTGGCCACCGAGAGGGACGGCTGGTCGAGGATGACGAACCCGCCCTTGGAGCCGGCGGGCACGATCACCGAGTTCTTGACGATCTGGGTCTCCGCGAGCCCCAGCACCTCGGTGCGGAAGTCGTCCGGGCGGTCGCTGTAGCGGATGCCTCCCCGGGCGACGCGCGCCCCGCGCAGGTGCACGCCCTCCATCCGCGCCGAGCGCACCCAGGCCTCGAAGACGAGACTGGTGCGGGTCAGCGAGGTCAGCGCGCGCGCCATCACCTTGAACGACATGTACGGAACGCCCCCCGACCGCCGCGTCGGCGTGCTTCCCCCGGTCGCGTAGTAGTTCGTGCGCACGGTGGCTTCGATCAGCGTCAGCAGATGGCGCAGGGCGCGGTCGTCGCTCAGCAGGTAGACGTCGTCCAGGGAGGCGAGCAGCTTCGCGCGCGTTGCTTCCATGCCGGCCTGCCGGCGATCGCGCGCCTGTTCGCGCGGGTGGAAGCGGGTCTCGAACAGGCCGAAGAGCAGCCGGGCGATGCGGGGATAGTTGAGGAGGGCATCGACGATGGAGTCCCGGCTCGGCACCGCGCCGAGCTGGAAGGCGTAGCTGGCGTAGGCCCGCAGCACCTCCACTTCCCTCCACGCCAGGCGTGCGGTGGGCACCAGGGCGTTGAGCCGGTCGTTGGTGGCATCGCCCGCGCTCACCGCCAGAATGGTGTCCACAAGGACCGGGCCGACCTTCCCGAGATCGAGCGGAGACTTGCCGGAGGTCTGCACGGCGAAGGTATGGACGGCGCCCTCGGGCACTCCGGATCCCCGGAGCTGGGCGGGCTTTTCCGCGATCACGCGCAGCCCCGCGTTCTCGAGGATGGGCATGAAGTGCGACAGGACCAGGCGGGGCCCGAGCCGGTAGAGGCGAAGCTCGGTCACTCGGTCACCCGGCGCCACGGCGCTGTCCTGCGGGTTGGAGAGCGCGATGGACAGGCTGCGCCCGTCGGCAACCATCGCCTCCAGCTGCAGGATGTCGCGCGCGGCGGCGCCGGGGTCGGCAACGGCCCGGTAGTCCGCGCCGAAGCCGGCGGCGTAGCGGTGGGCGAGCCGGCGCGCCTCGTCACGCGGCCTGACCTGTTCCAACTCGTCGCCCACCCGGTCGGTCCAGTCGCGGGTGAGCTCCTGCACGAGCCGCTTGAGCTCGACATCGGTGACGACGTCCAGCAGCTCGGGGCGCACCCGCAGGTAGAAGTGGAGCCGCGCCTGCTCTCCGCCGCCCATCGCCAGATGATAATTCAGGACTTCGCCGCCGAGGAGGTTGACGAACGCCTTCTCGATCGCCTTGCGCGCCTTGGCGGAGAACTTCTCGCGCGGGATGATGACCATGAACGACGCTCCCCGGCGGAGCCGGTCTTCCCGGCGGGTCACCTGAACCCCGGTGGTGTGGTACGAGGTCAGCGCCGTTCTGACGTCCTTGGCGATTTCCCGTGCCGAACTGAGGAAGAGTTCCTCCTTCGGCATCGAGTTGAAGATCGTGTTGATCTCCTTGTAGTCGTGGGCTCCCTTCTCAGCCCCGGCATCCTCCAGGATCCAGCGCAGCTTCCGGCGCAGGATGGGGATCCGGTCCGCGTGGTCGCCGTACGCCTTCGAGGTGAAGAGCCCGAGAAAGCGCTCCTCTCCCACCTGTCGTCCCGCCCCGTCCAGCTTCTTGACGCCGATGTAGTCCATGTGCGCCAGCCGGTGCACGGTGGAACGGGTGTTGGTTTTGCCGATGAGCAGCAGAGGACCGTCGGCAAGGAGCTGTCGCAGTGTGTCTGGCATGGATGCCAGTGGCACCGGGTTCACGTAGCCCGAACGCCCTTCGTCACGCAGGATGCCGAGGCCGGAACCGCGCTCCACCATCACGTGGGGCTCGCCGGTGTCCGGGTCGTCGGCGATGTCGTAGCGCCGGTGGCCGAGGAAGACGAAGCCGTCGTCGCGCAGCCAGGCGAGGAAGGCGCGGATCTCGTCGAGTTCGCCGGCGAGGTCCGGCAGCTGGCGGGCGCGGGCCTCCAGCGTCCTCATGGACCGGTCCAGCGCCGCCAGCATGGGCCGGAAGTCGTCGGTGGCGCGCACCACGTCCTCGAGACGCTGCTCGAGTTCCTGCTGAAGCGACTGGAGGACGGCGGGATCGGTCACGCGCGAGATCTCGCAGTGGATGAGCGATTCCCGCTCCTCCGCGTCGGCGGGCGGAACGATGCGCAGGATGCGGCCCTCGTGACGCACGATCCCCAGGAGGGGGTAGATGAAGTGCTCGATGGTGAGATCGCGCGAGTGCAGGTGCTCGCGAATCGAGTCGACGATGAAGGGGCGCTCGCCCACGTTGGTGCGGATCACGGTCACGGGAGCCCGCCGCCCCTCCGGCTCCGCGGCGGGGTTGAAGACCTGCACGTCCACCCGGTCCGGACGGCTTTTCTGCAGGAAGGCGAAGGCGTCCGCCGTCAGCCGCGCGAGCGCCACCGGGCTCCGCTCGCGGAGATAGAGGGCGGGCGCTCTGGCGAGGAAGAGCCCCGCGAAGTCCGCCGCGAGCTCGGCTTCCCCATAGGGGAGGATGCGCCTGAGGCGGCCGCGCACGTCGTCGATGACGGATGATGGGTCCCGCGCGCGGTGCATGACCTGGGTATCTGTGTCGTTCATCTGTATTGTCTCACGGACATCAATCTCTCACGAGCGAGAGTGAAGAACATCTTGGCGCCGGCCTTGAGAGAGCCGCTCAGCGTGCCGCTGATCTTGGAAACACCCCCCGCCCGGCGAGTGTACGGGACGTCGATCTCGACGATGCGCTGGCGGAGCCGGCCGGACCGGATCTGCATCTGCAGGGTCCAGCCCCAGTCGCGGTCATCCATGTGCAGCTCGCACAGGCGATCGTAGCGAATGGCGCGGAAGGGAGGCATGTCGCGGAAGCGAAGGCCGAAGAGGAGGCGCGCGCACATGAGCACGACCTGGTTGCCCATGCGCGCGTGCAGCGGCACCCCGGGCGGGTCGCCGGTGCGCACCCCCAGCACCATGTCGGCCGCGCCCGAGCGGATGGGCTCGATCAGCCGCGCCAGCCCGGAGGGATCGTCGCTTCCGTCGGCGTCCAGGAACACCACGATGTCCGGAGGCCGCCGGGCCAGGTGCCGCATGCCGGCCAGGCAGGCCGAGCCGTATCCGAGGCGCGGCTCGGTCACCACGACCGCCCCCAGATCGCGCGCGATCCGCGGGGTGGCGTCCCGCGAGCCGTTGTCCGCGACCACGATTTCGTCGACCAGCCCGGCCGGCAGCGCGCGCATCACCGACGCGATGGTCGGCTCCTCGTCGAGCGCGGGGATGAGCACCGCCACGCGGCCGGTGACGGGGGGTGCCTGGGGTGGTGGGGAAGGGGTCATGCCGGGCCGGCGCTCAGCCGCGCGCGAACGGTGAGTCGGTTGCGGAGCGGGGGCGCGCGGACGCCGGGTGCAGGCCCGCGGACGCTGATCGTCCTGGGCCTCCTGGAACTCGTTTTTCTGACGGCTGCGGGCTGGTGGCCCGAAGCCGGGGTTCCGTTTCCACGCCTCGTGCTCCTTGGGGGTGCGTTCGCGGTCTACTGGGGGGCGGCGCGCGCCGCGTTCGACGGGCGTGCCGACATCCGCCTCATCTGGGGCTTCGCCATCCTCTTCCGCGTGGTTCTACTCCCCTGCGTTCCGTTTCTGTCCGACGACATCTACCGCTACCTCTGGGACGGACATGTGCAACTGGCGGGGATCAACCCCTACCTGTACCCCCCTGACGCGCCCGAACTCGAATCGATTCGCACCGCTTGGCACGCGCGCATCAACAATCCGTCCATTTCCACCATCTACCCGCCCTTCGCGCAACTGGTGTTCGCGGCGGGCGGGCTCGCCGGCGGGTCGCTGCTCGCGCTCAAGGTGCTGTGGACGCTGGCCGACCTGGCCGCCTGCCTGCTGCTCGCAAAGATAGCCCGCCGAACCGGACGCTCCGTTCCCGGGACCCTCGTGCTCTTCGCCTGGTCGCCGCTGCTGGTGGTCGAGACTGCCTGGAGCGGCCACTTCGAGTCTGTCGGCATCCTCCTGCTCGTGGTCCTGGTTTTCCTCGCCCTGCCCGCGCGCGGGGCCGGGTCCGCCCACGGCTCCCCGGACGAGCCCGGTACCGATCCCGTCTCCGGCGACGCCGATCCCGTCTCCTCCGGCGCAGGGTTCGCACCGAGGTCGTGGGTGCCCTGGGCGATGGGTGCGGTGCTGGCCCTCGCGACCCTCACCAAGTTCGCGCCCATCGTCGCGCTTCCGGCGCTCATCCGCCGCTACGGGGTGCGCCTGGCGGCAGCGTGTGCCGTGGTCCTGGTCCTCTTCCATCTCCCCTATCTCGAAGCGGGATCCGCCCTCTGGGCCGGGCTCGCAACCTATGCGGAGCACTGGCGCGCCTACGAGGGGGCTTTTGCCGTCATCGAAGCCGTTGTGCCGGGACCGAGCGCGCCCCGCTACCTGTCCGGAGCGCTCGTGCTCGCGGTCGTGGCGTGGGCGACATTCAGGAACCTCGACGCGGAGCGGGCCCTCTTCTGGATCCTCGGAGCCGGGCTGCTGCTGTCGCCGACCTTCCATCCCTGGTACGCGCTCTGGATCCTGCCCTTCGCGGCCCTGCGCCGCAGCCGCGCCTGGATCCTGCTAAGCGGCCTCGCATTCGTCACGTACCTGGGTCTGGGTCCGTACCTGGAGACCGGCGAGTGGCCGAGGCCCCTCTGGACGGTTCTCCTCCTCTGGCTGCCCTTCTACGCGCTGCTGCTGTGGGATGCGCGGCCCCGGTCCGAAGCGCTTCAGGCCGCCGACCCCCAGGCTCCAGTAGCCCACGGCGAAGAGCATCAGGAACGGGATCGAGGCGTATAGCCGAGCCTGCATCGCGGCGCCCACGAAGAGGCTCATCACCATCGCCATGGCCAGTTTGAACAGGGTGTCCGGCGTCTGGCTTCCCGGGCGTTCGCGAACCATGCCGCCGCTGCCCTTCTTGGGCGTTCGCGCGAAGCTGTCCCTGCGGCCCGCCAGGCCGCGCAGCACCGCCCGTGTCGCCGGCGCCGTCAACCCGACGCCCGTGGCCAGGGTGACGGCCACCGAGGGCACCAGGTCGCCCCAGGGGCGGTTCCGCTTTCGGCCCGCGGCCGCGTAGTAGATGACGAAGGGAATGGTGGCCAGGAAGAAGACGACCAGGTCGATGAAGAGGAACTCCTCCCCGCCGAGCGCGCGCCGGGCCAGGGCGGAGGGATAGATGAGGAGGCCGAGGAGCAGCGTGAGCGGGTAGGCGATGTGCCCGCACAGATGGATCACCGCCTCCTTCTTCACCGAGAGCGGCCAGGGCCCGCGCAGCAGTTCCGGGAGGAGCTTGCGCGCCGTCTGAATCCCCCCCTGGGACCACCGCCGCTGCTGGATCTCGAAGGCACCGGTCTGGTCCGGAAGCTCCGCGGGAACGCCGATGTCCTCGAGGAAGACGAAGCGCCATCCCCGCATCTGCGCGCGGTAGCTGATGTCGAGGTCCTCGGTGAGGGTGTCGGCCTGCCATCCTCCCGCGTCCTCGAGGCATTCGCGGCGCCACATGCCCGCGGTGCCATTGAAGTTGAAGAAGAGCCCTCCGCGGTAGCGTCCGCCGTGCTCGAAGAAGAAGTGCCCGTCGAGAAGGAGGCTCTGGGCGCGGGTGAGCCAGTTGGCGTCTTCGTTGAGATGATCCCAGCGGGCCTGCACCATCCCCACCCGGGCCAGCCGGAAGGGCGGCAGCAGCTTCCTGACGAGATCCGGCTCGGGCACGAAATCCGAGTCCAGCACGAGCAGGAACTCGCCCTGGGCGCGGCGCACGCCCGCGGCCAGGGCGCCCGCCTTGAAGCCCGAGCGCTCCCGCCGGCGGATGTGGCACACGTTCACGCCCCGCGCCCGCCACCACGCCACCCGCCGGGCAACGAGCTCCACGGTCTCGTCGGTGGAGTCGTCCAGCACCTGGATCTCGAGGGCGCGCGCCGGATAGTCGAGCGAGCACGCGGCGTCGATGACCCTGCGGGCGACCGGAGCCTCGTTGTACAGGGGAAGCTGGACGGTGACCGGCGGCAAACGGCCGGACCACCTGCGCGGCAGCTCCGGGGGCGGACGGCGGCTGAGCAGCAGCAGATACGTCCGGTGGGCGGCGAACGGCAGGAGCAGGACCAGCACCGCGAGGGAGAGGCCGATGATCGTCTGTGCCAGCAGCTCAGGCACGGGATCCCTCAGGTGATGCGGGGGCGGGGAAGTTCACGCGTCGGCGGCGTGCTCGACGATGTCCGCGCTCCAGGTGATGTCGATGGCGTCCCGCAGGCTTGCGGCCGTGGGGCACTTGTCGACATGGCTGGCGAGGGCCCGGTCGGTGGGCGCGCGCGACCCCTCGGGGATCGAGAGCCGGTAGTGAACGTGAATGCGCTTGAGCACCGGCAGCCTGCCCGCCATCTCGTTGAAGCCTTCGGCCCGGGCGCTGATCTGGTCCGGGGTGAGGCTGATCCCGCGCACCTCCAGTGCGCCGTTGAGAGTTCCGAGCAGTCACCCGCCCGCGGCGGCGACGACGTAGTCCACGGCGAGCGGCTGATCCGGTTCGGCATCGAGCCGGTAGTGGCTCTTGACCGGCCCGTGGACGCCGAGTTCGACCGTGGCTCCGGCGGGAAGCCGGCCGCGCCTGCGCGCGCCGGCCACTTTCTCGAATTCCACTTTGGACACGTAGAAGGGTTCGCTCATTCTTCGGTTCTCCCGGTTCGGTTTCGCTGCTGGTCTGCGCTGTCTGGAGCCTGTGGCTCCTGGTCCTTGCGGTCCTCGTCCATCCGTCCGGCCGCGGCGTGCTCGAATCCCAAGCAGCGCGCCACCGGGAGGCGCGGGTAGCGCCGGAAGCGCGCATCCTCGGCCGAGAGCCGGCAGAGCCAGAAGATGGAGCCTCGCCGGTTTCCCGTCACCCGGCTGTGCGCGCACACCGAGCAGAGTCCCACCGAGGGGTCCGCGCGCAAGTCCTGCAAGGAGCGGTCCACTAGCGGTCTTCCACGGGCTGCCGGTCCCGCTCCCGGCGATGGTCGTCGAGCCATTCCCCTCCCGGGGATCCGAAGTCGTCCGGAGTGATGCCCAGCACCGCGATCTGGCGCCCGGCGTCCCCGCCTCTGTGCGAGAAGAATGGCGCGTCCGCGCACCGGGTGCAAAACGAGGAGGTCGTCAGGTGTGCGGCATCGGCGCCGGCGGCGAGGGCGCGGTCGACCAGCACGCGCCTCAGATCGACCGGCTGGCCGGGAGAAGCCGGCCGCGGCAGCCCCAGCGCCTCGTGTACTTCCCGGCCCACCTCGTAGCAGCGCCCGCAGATGGCTGGTCCCATGTGTATGTGGGCCTCACGCGCAGGGGTTCTGAAGTCCCGTTCCAGCATCGCGAGGCCCGCTTCCAGGATGCCGCCCGCGACCCCCCGCCAGCCCGCGTGCAGCAGCATCACGGCCCGGACGCGGGGCGCGACCACGAAGACGGGCACGCAGTCGGCCACGGAGACCGCGAGCAGCGTGCCGGCCCGCCGCGTGGCGTGCCCGTCGCAGGGCGGGGCCAGCATGAGACCTGGCGGGGTCGCCTCGTGCAGGGTGACCGCGCGCCCGTGGACCTGGCGGGCGTGCACCATGCTGCCGCATCCCGTGTCCTCCGCCAGAGATTCCCACCGCTTCATCACCTCGCCCGCGGGCCCGCCCGTGAACAGTCCGAAGTCGGCGTCGGCGCCGGCGCGCACCGTGGTCCCCTGAACGACCCACGGAAAGGCTCGGGCCCACTCGGGGTGCACGCGCAGGGGAATCCGCCCATGCCGAGTCGTCTCGGTCACCCGGCGGACGGGTTCGCTGCCCGAGCGGGCGCCTGGCTGCGGGAGGGGCAAGCTCTCTCCGGGATAGTGAGGGGGAGACGTGCGATCCGTACAACTTGGAAGGTGTTCCGGTTATCTTCCACTCCCTCCAACGCTGCTGTCCGCACGGTAAGATGTCGCAACCCATGCCCTCGTCCGAACTATTCAGTGGACCGAACGCCGGATACGTCGAGGAGCTGTTCCAACGTTATCTGGCCGACCCCGACTCGGTGTCCGCCCATTGGGGCTCGGTTTTCGCGAAGGAGGCGGCGGCGCGGGGCCTGGCGCCAACCGCTGCGCCCGAGCCGGCCCGCCCCGCACCGGCTCGCCCGGCACCGACACCCGCGCCCGCCCCGCAGCGCAGTGCCACCCTGCGCGCGATGCAGGAACTCCTCCACCTCGTCGCCCGCGCCACGTCACTCGTGCAGGCCTTCCGCGACCACGGGCACCAGTTGGCCCGCATCGATCCGCTGGGGAGCGATCCCCCGGGGCACCCGCAGCTCGATCCCTCCTTCTTCGGCACCAGCATGGAGCAGTTGGAGGCGCTCCCCGCATCCACCGTCTTCGGCGACGATGGCGACGAACGGGTACCGGACTACCTGAAGCGGCTGGAGCGCGCGTACTGCGGGTCCATCGGATACCAGTTCGAGCACCTGGAGTCGCCGGAGCGGGTGCGCTGGCTCTGGAACCAGGTGGAGTCGGGCGCCCACGCGCAGCCGCTGACCCGCGAGGAGCAGGTGGAGCTGCTGACCCGCCTGGCCCGCGTGGAAGGCCTCGAACAGTTCCTGCACCGGGTCTATCCGGGGCAGGTGCGGTTCTCCCTCGAGGGCAACGACATGCTCGTGCCCATGGTGGACCTCGTCCTCGAGGTGGCGGCGGCGCGGGGATGCCGGGAAGTCGTCATGGGGATGGCCCACCGTGGCCGGCTCAACATGCTCGCGCACAGCGTGGGCGTCGGCTACGACGAGATCCTGCGCCAGTTCGAGGGCGCGGCCCCGGCCCCGGACGGCATCCTCACCCTCCCCGACGACGAGAGCGGGATCGGCGACGTCAAGTATCATCACGGCGCCACCCGCGACCACGTCCTGCGCGACGGAAGCACGGTGCGGGTCACGCTGCTCCCCAACCCGAGCCACCTGGAGTTCGTCAACCCGGTGGTGGCAGGGCTGGCCCGGGCCCGGCAGTTCGCGGGTCCCCGGCAGGATGACGCACAGGACACGGCCGCGGTCGTGCCCCTCCTCATCCACGGCGACGCCGCCTTCGCGGCCGAGGGCGTGGTGGCGGAATCGCTCAACCTGGCCCGGCTGGCGGGATACGCGACGGGCGGGGTGGTCCACCTGATCGTCAACAACCAGATCGGCTTCACCACCGACCCGGAACAGGGCCGCTCCACCCGCTACGCTTCCGATCTGGCCAAGGGCTACGACATCCCCGTCCTGCGCGTGAACGCCGACGATCCTCCCGCCTGCCTCACCGCGATGCGCCTAGCGATGGCGTACCGCGCGGAATTCCACGACGACATCGTGGTGGACCTGATCGGGTACCGGCGCCACGGGCACAACGAGGGGGACGACCCGGCCTACACCCAGCCGCGCCTGTACCAGCGCATCCGGGCGCACCCCACCGTGTTCACTCTGTACGCCGAGGCGCTGGCGAAAGCCGGGATCGTGACCGCGGACGAGGTCGCGGCGGCCCGCAGCGGCACCACCGATCGCCTGCGGCAGGCGCTGGTGGCGGCCAGCGCGGCGAAGCCCTCCGGTGACGCCGGGAAGGCGGGGACGGGTTCACCCGAACCGTCCGCGGAGGACGCGGTCGATCCTCACGGGGAATCCGCCGCGGAAGGTACGGCCGGCCCGGACGGCGATGTCGTGGGGGAAGACGACGGGGATCCGACGGAAGCGTGGGACGGGGATGCCCGCCCGACCGCCGTCCCGTTTGCGACGCTCGCGGAGATCAACGCCGCCTCGATGGCGGTCCCGGAGGACTTCTCCGTCAACCTCAAGCTGCGCCGGCAACTGGACAGGAGCCGGAGCGGCTTCACCAGTGGATCGTCGCTCGACTGGGCCCACGCCGAGGTGCTTGCCCTGGGTTCCCTGCTCAGGGAGGGGATTCCCATCCGCTTCAGCGGGCAGGACGCGCAGCGCGGCACCTTCAGCCATCGCCACCTCGTCTTCCATGACGCCGGGACCGACTCCTTACACGCGCCGCTGGCTGCCATGGACGGCGCCCGCTTCGAGATCCACAACTCGCCGCTGTCGGAGACCGCGGTGCTGGGCTTCGAGTACGGCTACAGCGTGGGCGCCGACCGCGATCTGGTCATCTGGGAGGCCCAGTTCGGCGACTTCGCCAACGTGGCCCAGCCCATCATCGACCAGTTCGTGGTGTCGGGGCAGGCCAAATGGGGACAGCTTTCGCGCCTCGTGATGCTCCTGCCGCACGGCTACGAAGGGCGGGGCCCGGAGCACTCGAGCGCCCGCCTGGAGCGCTTCCTCCAGATGTGCGCGGCAGGCAACATGCGGATCGCCAACCCCACCACCTCCGCCCAGTATTTCCACCTGCTGCGCAACCAGGCGCACACCCCCGAGCGTCCGCTCGTGGTCCTGACCCCGAAGAGCCTCCTGCGCCACAAGCTGGCCCGCTCGCAGGCCTCGGAACTCGCCGACGGAGGCTTCCGTCCGGTGCTGGCCGAAGACGTGGGGGACGAAGCCCGCGGATTCGCGACCCGGCTCATCCTCTGCAGCGGCAAGGTCTACTACGATCTGCTTGCGAGCGAAGAGCGCGCCAACGCGAAGGATGCGATGCTGGCCAGGGTCGAGCAGCTCTATCCGTTCCCGCGGCGCGAGATCGCGGAGTTGCTGGCGGGCCTGCCGGCCCTGAGGGAGGTCGTGTGGGTACAGGAGGAACCCCGCAACATGGGGGCGCGCCCCCATGTCGCACCCCTCCTGCGGGCTCTGATGCCCGAAACCCTGACGTTACGTCAGGCTTCGCGTCCGGAGTGGTCCAGCCCGGCCGAGGGCAAGTTGTCCGACCACATGAAGGGCCAGCGGCGCATCATCCGGGAGGCGTTCGCGGAGTAGGGGGGCTGCCCTACCAGCCCACCGCGTAGGCCACCCGCCGGGGATCCGCTCCCGCCATGAGCGTCCCCATCCGGGCATCCAGCGTGATTCCCTGAATGCTGCCGAAGGCGTATCCCGGCGCCAGCTCCACGGCGTACCCCAGCCCCTCGAGCGCGTGGACCACGTCGCCGGGCAGTCGGTCCTCCAGGCGGAAGTGAATCTCCGCTCCCGGCCGGTAGAAGTTCGGCTCTCCGGCGAGCGCGAAGCGGGGCGCCGCGATGGCCTCCTGGATCGGCATCCCGAAGTCGAGCAGGTTCACCAGCACCTGAAACTGGGTCTGGCCGATCGTCTCGCCGCCCGGCGTTCCCAAAGCCGCATGGAAGCGCCCGTCCCGGAGCACGATGATGGGCGAGTTGTTGAGGATCGGAATCTGCCCGCCTCTGACGTAGTTCACGTTGTCGGGGTAGGGCGATGTCGAACCGATGCGGGTGCCGTTGTTGAAGGTGAGACCGGTGTTGCCGACGACCACTCCCGTGCCGAAGCCTCCGCCGTGTGTGGGCGTGGCCGCGATGACGTTGCCGAACCGGTCCGCGATGGAGAAGCTGGTCGTGCTGCCCTCGTACGACTGCTCGGCAAAGTGGCCACGTGAGCGCTCTGCCAACCCCGCGCCCGCCACCCCTGTGCCCGCTGCGCGCCCGCCCGGCTGGAACACCTCGACGCGCGCGGGATTGCCTGCCGCCGGGTACGCCATCACCTGCGAAGGATCGATGAGGGACCGGCGCGCCGACGCGTAGTCCTTCGAGAGCATTTCGTCGACGGGCACGTCGACCAGAGCCGGATCGGCCACGTAGGCGTAGATGTCCGCCTTGGCGACCTTGATCGCCTCCGCCAGCAGATGGATGGTCTCGGCGCTTCCGGGGCCGAGTGCCCTGAGGTCGAAGCCCTCGACGAGATTCAACTGCATCGTCACCTCGAGACCGCCCCGAGACGTTGGCGGACTGGTGTACACGTCGTAGCCCCTGTAGGTGGTGTGCACCGGTTCCGCCCAGATGGGTTCGTAGCGCGCGAAGTCCTCCATTGTGAAGTCGCCGCCGTTCTCGCTGTAGAAGCGCGCCATTTCCTCGGCGATGTCGCCCCGGTAGAAGCGGTCGAAGGCGGCCTGGAGTGCGTCGGAACGCGACTTGCCGGCCGCCAGCGCCACCTGTTCAGCCTCGACGACCTGCCGCAGCGTGTTCGCCAGGTCGGACATGCGGAAGTTCTCGCCCGGCTCCGGCACCCTGCCGAGCGGCAGGAACATCCGCCGGCTCGACGGGAAGCTCTCGAACAGCTCCTTGTGCGACTCGATCGACGCCACCACCGATGGCTCGATGGGATGCCCGTTCTCGGCGTAGTCGATGGCGGGCGCCAGCACCTGGGCCAGGCTCATGGTGCCGAAGCGATCCAGAAGCGCGATCCATCCCCCGAACAGGCCCGGAACGACGCCCGCGTGGATTCCCTTGTTCAACTCGTCGGCCGTGCGGCTCGAGGGATCGATGGCCAGGGGTGCGGCGCCGGTCGCTCCGAGCGAGTACACCCGGTCGGAAACGCGGTCGTAGACGGTCAGGAACCCGTTCCCGGCCATCCCCGACATCTGGGGCCGCACCACGTTCAGCGTGGCGAGGGTCGCGACGGCGGCATCGGCGGCGTTGCCCCCGGCCATGAGCATGCGCAGACCCGACATGGAGGCCAGCGGATGTCCGGCCGTCACCAGGCCGTTCGGTCCGGGCACCGCGGGCCGGTGCGCCGCCCGGTCGAGGTGCCGCGCCAGCCCCCTGTCCTGGGCCGCAGCGCCCGGCGGCAGGAGGAGGGCAGCTGCGGCGAGAAGCGTGATCGTCGGGATCGAAAAGCGACCCATCAGGTCCTTCCTTTGTGAAGGTGACACAGGTATCTGGCAAGCTGCACATCGAAGGTCGCGTCCGCCAGCGGACCCCGGGATGCAGGCCAGCGACATCGAGCCGATGGCCGGTGCCGTTGCCCTCAACGCCTGCTGCGCTTCCGTCTTGACCGCCACGAAGTGCGTCGTCGGCCGTTGGGTCGCTTCCGAGATCGCCCGGAAGGCCGCCGCGGTCATGGCCGTCCCGCCGAGGCGGTAGGGGGCCGCCGGACCGGGGCTGGGCTTAGAGTGGCTACCGGGCGCGAAGACCGGGCGACCTCGCCCATCATCAGCAGCGAAAGCCCCCGGCTCGGGGTGCAGGTCACCGTTGATGGCGACCTGGAGCCGGACTCGTCCATCACGATCCGCGTCGAGGGCGAGGCGAACGGCAAGATCGTCGGCGGCGAGGTCGTCGTCCTGCTGCCGACCTTCGCGGCGATGGACTACGCCGGGTCGGACAAGCAGCCGTATTACCCGGCCGGCAAGAAGATCCCGGCGGCCGCACGGTGGACGCTGCCCGCGATGGAGGAGGGCGACCATTGGAAGGAGGTCCTCGACCTTGATGGCGTCGAGAAGGGCTACTACCACATCGCCGTGGATGTCCGCGCGAACGGTCCGGAGGGCTCGAAGGGCTCCGGCAACCTGATTGATGAGGTCCACCAGCAGCGGTGGATGTACATCATCGGTGGGGGCGGAGTCCTCACGAACGGATTCGACGAGTCGCTGTTCCCTGACGAGATCGCGCCTCAGCCCGGCCCGTTCCGGCTGCGCGGCGGCGGGAGCCCCGGCCAGTCGGCTGCGTCTCGTGATGTAGGGGCCGATGGGGAAGAGGACCCGGTGTACGTGTTCGTCTCCTACCTCGAAGACGAGGAACGGATGCCGGCGGTCGATTCCTACGCCTACGCCAACACCATACTCGAAGAAGGCGAGGATGAGGACTGGCCGCCGAAGACCGAGGGCCACACCGTCGGCGAGAGCGGTGTCGTGGCGTTCACCTGCCCGGCCAGCGGCGAGTACTGGGCGGGCCATGTGACGCTTCCGTCGAACGAGGACGTTGGCGGCAGCGGTTTCGTCGGACACTGGCAGGCGGGTTCGGCCGACTGCGGCGACACGATCGAGGCTCCCGGCCCGCGCCTCGACTACCTGCCGTGGACGTTTCTCAAGGAGGCGGTCCCGCTCCTGGAGGAGCATTTCGGCAGGGATCGAGATGTGATGCGCTGGCAAACAGATCGGGACCGTGTGGCGAAGGAACAAGGCTCGCGCTACCTGCCGGTGTGGCTCGGCGACAAGATCGAGTTCGGTATCACCTACGACAAACCCTGGACTTCCGCGCACGAGTTCTTCCACGCGCTGCACGAGACCGAGCTCGGTGGCCTCTGGACCGCCGACAGCTGCGGGGAGCACGACGTTTGGTACGTGTCCTCCTACACCTGCGCGTTCCTGGAGGGGGTCGCGGACTACGCGGGCTACTACTACGATCCTGAAGACTCCCGGACGCTCGACCTGCCGGACGGATACGACCACCCAGACGAGGATCCCCCCTACGAGCGGGCCGAGATCGAGGGGTTCGTGGGCTCACTGATCCTCGACCTCATCGACGAGTACGATGAGACCGAGAAGACCGACTCGACCTCCTACGACGCGAGCTATATCGCGGACGTGTTCGCGAGCTGCACGGTGCAGCTTGATGAGGTTGGCGGGCCCGATGAGCGCGACGATGTGACCGATTTCATATGGTGCCTCGAAGGCAGCGTGAACAGAGAACTCCATGAAAAGCACTTTCCGACCGGCCCCGCCCCGCCCTTGAACGCGGCAGAGTCGGCTACCGAACCGGACGACTGGAACGCCGACCACATCCGCGCGACATGGCTCTTGAACGTGAAGAGGCGCGCAGGATGAGGCTCGTCGTCCTGCTGCTCGCGGTCGCGGCGTGCTCGGTGGGGGAGAGCGAGCCGGAGGCGACGCTCGAGCTCATCGTCAGGGCACGGGACAGCCGTCTTGACGATCCGGCAGATATGGCCGGCATCAGGATCGAGATCACCGGGGCCGGGCCGACCAAGGTCTACCATGCGCCACATTTCAAGGAACCCGGCGTGCCGCGGTTTCGGGTGCCGGACACCGGCCAGGTAACCGTCTCGACACAGATCGCGCAGGACGACGAGATCGTGGTGCAGGGGTCTCTCAGTTGGGAGCTTCTGCCGGGAACGCGATGGACTCTGGATATCGAGCGCACGCCGGAACTCAAGTCCGGGTGGCCGCGCTGTGACCTCGGCGAGTGTCCCGAGAACACGCGCATCGCCTGCGACGGCTGGTATTGCCGTGGCGCCTGGCGCTTCGCGGTGCGTGAGGATGCCGCGCGTGTTGAACACGACTCGCTCTGGATGGTGCTCTACCGGGTGATGCCCGATGAGTGCGAGGACATCTGCTGGAAGTGACGCGAAGGAGGAGACCAGAAGGTGTCCTCTGCGACTAGTTTCTCCCCGGGAACGCACCCGAGGCCCTGTCGGAACCCTCATCTTCCGGCAGGGCCTCTGGCGCTATAGCGCTCGGTCGACGACTCGTCCGTTAGCAGATGAAGGACGCGAGTCGATGTTGCCCGACGTGATGATGTAGCGATTCGATTGCAACGTGCACGGCTGGGCCTGAGACACCCGCGCCCGCGGGCGACCGGATCCGCCGCAACTCTGGCATTCCGGCGTTGCCGCTGCCAGACTCAACGCTCCCCGAATCGGACTCGCGCGGGGCAGCGACCGCCGGATGTACGGGCCCGCGCCGCAACAACCCCCTTGACCCACCGCCCATGGATCCTGCCCTCCCCATCAGCCTGACCCGCCCTATTGCCTTCCTCGACCTCGAAACCACCGGTCTGAACCGCAGCGAGGACCGCATCGTCGAGCTGGCGTTGCTCATCCTGCATCCCGATGGCCGGGTCGTGGACAGGGTTCGCCGCTTCAACCCGGAAATCCCCATCCCCGCAGAAGCCTCCGCGGTCCACGGCATCAGCGATGCCGACGTTGCCGACGAAGCCCCGTTCCGGAGCCGGGCGCGCAGCCTGGCCGGCTTGCTCGCGGAGTGCGATCTGGCCGGGTTCAACATCCGCGGCTTCGACCTGCACATCCTGCTCGAGGAGTTCCGGCGCGCGGAGATTCCCTTCGACATCAAGGACCGCCGGCTCATCGACGCCCAGGCGATCTTTCACCGGGAAGAGCCGCGGGACCTGGCCGCCGCCGCGCGCTTCTACCTCGACGAGGATCACGACGACGATGCGCACACGGCCCAGGGCGATGTCCGCATGACCGCCCGCGTTCTGGCCGCGCAGCTCGCCCGCTACCCGGATCTTCCGGGCGACATCGACGGCCTCCATGCCTACTGCGACGAGTTCAGGCCCTTTCTGACGGAGTTTCAGAAGTGGTTCTCGGGCGGCGACCTGGAGAGCTATGTCTTCGCCCGCGGCAAGCATCGGGGGACGCGCCTGTCGGAGGTGGCGGCGAACGCGCCCGACTACCTGGACTGGATGCTGACGGCCAGCGACATGCCGGACGACGTGCTCGAAGCGGTGAGCCAGGCCCTCGAGCGCTTCAGCGGGCGTGAACCGTCCGGGGGCGGCGCGGAACCTCCGGAGTGGGGTTTCTGACGGTCGTCGGCTTGCACCGCACCGGCGCGGATACGATTCTTTTTCGGGCCATCCAGGAGTGCCGGAACGGCGTTTCCCGTCTCATCCCTCGCCGGCCGGCCGGGTCTCTTCGTGTCAGGAGAATCAGCATGTCCGTCCATTTGCGGAGAGTCGGCGCAGGCGCTCTGGGGAGCCTGCTGCTGGCGTTCTCGCTCGCGTTTTCGGTTGCGGCGCAGTCCGCGCCCATCTCCGAAGCACAACTCGAAGCCTTCCGTCCGCGGTCCATAGGCCCGGCGGTTACGGGCGGGCGGGTCCACGACGTGGAGGCGCTCGCGGACGATCCGTCCGTGCTCTGGGTCGCGACCGCCTCCGGCGGCCTCTGGCGCAGCCTCAACCGCGGGCACACCTGGGTTAACGTCTTCGAGGACATGGAGGTCAACACCTTCGGCGACGTGGCCCTCGCACCCTCGGATCCGCGGGTCGTATACGCGGGCACCGGGGAGCAGAACAACCGCCAGAGCACCTCGTGGGGCAACGGCATCTACCGCAGCGATGACGGCGGGGAGAGCTGGGAGCACCTGGGACTGGAGGCCACCCGGCACATCGCCGAGGTGCAGGTCCATCCGCGCAACCCCGACGTCGTCTACGTGGCGGCCAGCGGAGACCTCTGGAACGCAAGCGAGGAGCGGGGCGTCTACCGCAGCTTCGACGGGGGCCGCAACTGGCGGAAGGTCCTGTACGTGGACGACGACACCGGGGCCATCGACCTCGTCCTCAACCATGAGAACCCCGATGTCGTCTACGCGGCGATGTACCAGCGCCGCCGCACAGCCTGGGGCTTCAACGGGGGCGGTCCCGGCAGCGGCATCCACCGGTCCACGGATGGCGGCGACACCTGGGAGGAGCTGACCGAAGGCGTTCCCGCAGGAGACAAGGGGCGCATCGGCCTGGCGATCTCCCGCTCCAACCCCATGGTGCTCAACGCGCTGATCGAGCACACCGAGGAAACGGGGACGTACCGCTCGACGGACGGCGGCGACACCTGGGAGAAGATGAGCGACCTGAACGGCCGCCCCATGTATTACTCCCACATCTACATCGACCCCAACGACGAAAACGTGGTGTACACCCTGGCGACGTCCTCCTACCGCAGCCGCGACGGAGGACGCACCTGGGAGGACATCTCGGCGCGCCCCACCTACGACGTGGGCGTGCACGCCGACAAGCACACAATGTGGATCAACCCGGGCGATCCCGAGCACTTCTACCTGGCCGGCGACGCCGGGCTGCACGAGACCTACGACGGCGGCGTCAACTACCGCCGCATCAACAACATCCCCATCGCGCAGTTCTACGCCATCGGGGTGGACATGCGCGACCCGTACTGGGTGCACGGGGGGCTTCAGGACAACCACTCCTTCGCCGGGCCGTCGCGCACCCGGCGCTGGGCCGGCATCCTCAACGACGACTGGCGCCAGACCGGCTTCGGCGACGGCATGTACCAGCAGGCGGATCCGCGCGATCCCCGCTACGTCTACGTGAACTCCAACGGCGGTGGCTACGTGCGCGTGGACACCGAGACCGGAGACCAGCTCGATATCCGTCCCCAGCCTCCCGAGGGAGAGGACCGCTATCGCTTCGACTGGGTCTCGCCCTCGCTCGTGTCCCGGCACACCGAGGGCCTGGTCTACACGGCCGGCAACCGGCTCTTCATCAGCCGCGACCACGGCAATAGCTGGACACGCACGGAGGACCTGACGCGCCAGGTCGACCGCGACGCCCTGGAGATCATGGGCGTGCGCGGCACCGACATCCGCCTGTCGCGCAACGACGGCACCAGCGGCTTCAGCGAGATCACCATCATCATGGAGTCGCCCCTCGACGGGGACGTGCTCTGGGTGGGCACGGACGACGGCAACGTGCAGTTGTCGCGCGACGGGGGGTCCACCTGGACGGAGCTTTCCGGAAACATCGACGGGGTGGCGGACGGCACCTACGTGAGCCGCATCCTTCCCTCGGTGCGGGGGGCGGATGTCGCCTATGTCGCCTTCGACGCCCACCGCAGCGGCGACTTCGCGCCCTACGTGTTCCGCACGGAGGATGCGGGCGCCACCTGGCTGAACCTGAGCGTCGGGCTCGAGGCGGGCGGTTCGGTCAATTCGCTCGCCGAGCATCCCGACAACCCCGAGCTGATCTTCGCGGGCAGCGAGCACGGACTGTTCGCCTCCACCGACGCGGGCGGCACCTGGGCGAGGATGCCCGCGCCCACCACCGCCTACGACGACCTCGTCATCCATCCGCGCGACAAGGACCTGGTGATGGGCACCCACGGGCGGGGCATCCTGATTCTGGACGACCTCGGGGCGCTCGCCGCGTGGAACGCCCGGGTGGCCTCCGCGCCCGCGCACCTCTTCCCGATCCGGTCCCAGGCCATCTTCCAGTACTGGAAGGACACTTCGTACCGGGCCCAGGAGCCCTATGCGGGTGAGAATCCCGTGGACGGGGCCATCATCACCTACAGCCTCGGCGAGGGAAGCGGCTCGGCGCGCATCGTCATCGAGGACGAGCGCGGGAACTTCGTGCGCGAGCTCTCGGTACCCGGTTCTTCGGGTGTGCACAGGGTCAACTGGGATCTCCGGCATCCGCTTCCCGGCAGCTCGACGCAGTGGCGGGCCCACGATGTGGAGGGGCTGGCGCGCACCATCGAGGACCGCGGCCATTTCGTGTCCCCGGGCACGTTCCGGGTGATGCTGGAGGCTCGCGGCGCGACTTCGGAACAAAGCCTGGTGGTCACGGGTGATCCGGAGTTGCCGGTCACCCTGGCCCAGTACCGGGAGCGCGAGCAGTTCCTGTCGGACGTGCTGGCGCTGAGGCAGGAGGTGGAGCGGGTGCGGGACGAGCTGAGCGGCAGGGGCGCGGGCGGCGCAAGAGGCGACCGGATCGAGGCCCTCAACCAGGGCCGGGCGGCGCTGGCCGGCATCTACCAGTCGATGAACGGCGGGGGCGTCCGCCAGGGTTCGCTCTATCCGCCCACGGCGACCCACCGCGAGCAGAAGGAGCGCGTCGAGGCCCTCCTCGCCAGCGCCCGCGAGGAGCTGGAGGACGCAGGCGGCCTCCGCTGATGGCGAACCCCCGTTTCCAGTAACCGACAAGGAGTTCTGCCCCCATGTTCATGGCTCATTCGGGAGTTCGCTACCTGGTTCTGCTGTTTGGCGTGGCGTGCATACTCTACGCCGTGGTGGGAATGGCGACCGGCCGGCGCTACGATCGCCCCATGCGGGTGCTGGCTTCCATCTTCGCAGGATCGCTGCACCTGCAGATCCTGCTCGGAGTGGCGGTCATCCTCACGATACCGGGCAGTTTCAGCACGGCGCTCATGGGGCACATCATGCCCATGGCGATCGCGGCCGCCGTGGCGCAACTGCCGGTTTCGGTGATGCGGCGCCGTCCCGAGGAGGCGCGCACCTACGCACCCCACGCCGTATCCGCCGCGATCGCGCTGGCGCTGATCTGGGCGGGCGTCGCCGCGATCGGGCGCTCGCTGCTCGAGACCACGGGCTAGCCGTTCCGGTGCGAGAATCGCCAGAACGAATCGCCGACCCCGGACCCGCAACTCAACGGAGCCGCGAATGACGCCAAACCCAGCCCGGGGCCACGCCAGCGCGCACGAAGCGCGCGAGGTGGCGGAGAGCGCGCGGGAAAAGCGCTGGAAGCAGCGGAGCTTCGTCAAGTCGCTCTTCTCGGGCCGGTTCCGCGCGGGCTGGGTCCATCCCCATCCGCTGCCCGACCCCGGGGAGCAGTTTCGGGGGATTCATTTCCTCAGAGAGCTTGAGGAGTTCGCGCGCAAACATATCGACGGCGACGCCGTCGACCGGGACGCCTGGGTCCCCGAGGAGGTGCTGGACGGGCTGCGCGCCCTGGGCGCCTTCGGGATCAAGATTCCGCGGGAGTACGGAGGCCTCGGACTCTCGCAGATCACCTACAACCGCGCGCTCGAGATCGTGGCAAGCCGCTGCATCTCCACGGCAGCGTTCCTCTCCGCGCACCAGTCCATCGGCGTGCCCCAACCTCTTTCGTACTTCGGCACCGAGGCGCAGAAGCGGGCCTACCTCCCCAGGCTGGCCGCGGGGGCGCTCTCCGCCTTCGCGTTGACGGAACCGGAAGCCGGATCCGATCCCGCCAACATGTCGACCACCGCCACGCCCACGGCGGACGGCAGCGCGTACATCCTGAACGGAGAGAAGCTCTGGTGCACAAACGGACCGCGGGCGGAGCTCCTGGTGGTCATGGCGTGCACGCCGGCGCGCCCGGGCGTCAAGGGCAAGCGGCCCATCTCGGCATTCATCGTGGACAAGGCCTGGCCCGGGGTGGAGGTGGTGCACACCAGCCGCTTCATGGGGCTGAAGGGGCTTTCCAACGGAGTCCTGCGCTTCACCAACGTGCGGGTGCCGCGTGAGAACCTGCTGTGGGGAGAGGGGCTCGGTCTCAAGCTCGCGCTCATCACGCTGAACACGGGCAGGTTGTCGCTTCCGGCCCTGTGCGCCGCGGCCGGCAAGTCCGCCCTGCACATGTGCCGCCGCTGGTGCGGCGACCGGGTTCAGTGGGGCGCGCCGGTGGGCAGGCACGACGCCGTCGCGCAGATGCTGGGCCGGATGGCCGCGAACGCCTTCGCCATGGAAGCGGTCATGGAACTGTCGTCGGTGATGGCCGACGCCGGGACCTTCGACATCCGCATCGAAGCCGCCATGGCCAAGCTCTGGAACAGCGAAACCGCCTGGGCCCTGGCCGACGACGCGGTTCAGATGCGCAGCGGCCGCGGGTATGAGACCGCCGATTCCCTGCGTGCCCGGGGCGAGGAGATGCCTGCTCCCGTGGAGCGCCTGCTCCGCGACGTGCGCATCAATCGCATCTTCGAGGGTTCAAGCGAAATCATGCGCCTGTTCATCGCGCGCGAGGCGGTGGATCAGCACCTGAAGCTGGCCGGGGCCCTGGTGGACCCGCGGGCGCCTTTCGGGAAGCGGATGGCCGCGCTGGTGCGCGCAGGGCTGCACTATTCCTGGTGGTACCCCACGCGCTGGGTGGGCTGGAGCCGCTGGCCCAGATACTCGGAATTCGGGCGCCTGGCGGGGCACATGCGATTCATCGAGCGCAGTTCGCGCAAGCTGGCGCGTTCCCTGTTCCACTGCATGCTCCGGTTCGGGGCGGGGCTCGAAAAGCGCCAGGCCGTGCTGGGCCGCATCGTCGACATCGGATCCGAACTCTTCGCGATGACCGCCGTCAGCGTTCGCGTCGACATGCTGGCCGCCAAGAGCCCCGGCGACTCATCTCCGGAGGATCTCGCGGACCTGTTCTGCCGTCAGGCGCGGCGGCGCATCAAGGCCCACTTCGCCGCCCTCTTCTCCAACGACGATGTCGCCGCCTACGACGTGGCCGCCAGGGCCATGGAGGGGACCTACGGGTGGCTGGAGGAGGGCGTGGTCACGATGGCCGACCTGGAGGCGATGGAAGAGGCCGAGCCAGGCGCCTCCCACGGTCCAACGGCGGCGAAGCAGGCCTGGGAGGCCGCGGTGGCGGCGCGTTAGCGCAGGATGCCGATGAGCGCGCGTCTTCACCACATCGCCTTGGCCGCCGTGCTGGGATGGACCCTTGGGCTTCTGCTCCTGGGGAGCATCGTGCACGCGACCGGGTCGAGCCTCGCCTGCCCGGACTGGCCGACCTGCTTCGGCACCATGATGCCCGAGATGACCGGCGGCGTCTTCTGGGAGCACCTGCACCGACTGGTGGCGGGCGCGCTGGTTCTGCTGTTCGCGGCGGCCGCCTGGCTGACCTGGCGCCGGCAGCCGGAGCGCCGGTGGCTGCACCGGGCGGGGCTGGCCGGGATCGCGCTGCTCATCGTCCAGTCGGTGCTCGGCGGGCTCACCGTGCTGATGCGCCTGCCGGACGCCATCTCATCCTCCCACCTGGCGCTCGCGTTCCTCTTCCTGGGCCTGGCCACGGTCATGACGGTGGTGACGGCGCGGGGATGGGGCGGGGGGGCGCGCCTGGCGGGTGC
>VXNP01000029.1 GCA_009840525.1 Gammaproteobacteria bacterium | reverse complement strand
AGGTGATGGCCCGGGAACTGGCCGAATTCGGCATCACCGTGAATGTGATCGGGCCGCCCCCCATAACCACAGACATGACCCGCGGGGTGGGGAAGGAAAGGATGGGACACCTTGTCGACGCCATGGCCGTGAAACGGTTGGGCAGCTACGCCGACGTCATCAACGTGCTGGATTTCTTCCTGCGGCCCGAGAGCGAGGCGGTAACGGGACAGGTCATCTACCTGGGGGGTGTCCCGAACACGTGACGGCGGTCCACCAGACCGGTCTGCACACGGGATGCTCGCCGGAAACACGAGCTGACTGTGCAACCCGTAGACCAACGCCGCGACTCAGATCGCCTGCTCCCGCACGATACGCCGAACCCCCTCCTCGAGCCGCTCCAGGTAGTCGTCCAGGTGCTCGGCCGCGATGGGGTTGCCATGGATGGGCGCCACCCACGACACGTCTCGCTCCGCGAACATCTCCCGCAGCACCCCCATGAGCACGGCCGGATCCGCGTACCGGAGCCAGATCAGCGTGTCGCGGTGGAAGGTGTAGATCTCCTCGCTGCGGAAGCCGTTGGGCAGTTGGCGCGAGGTCAGCCCGATCTCGTCGTCCGCATGGTGGTAGCCGAAGCCGTCCGCGACGAAAAGCACGCGCGAAGCGCGGTCGTAGATCCACGAGGTGTGGGATCGGTCGGCCAGAGGCGGGTCGAGAAAGTCGATCTCCCGCCCGGCCACCTCCAGGCTCCCCCCGATCCGGCTGCGGCGCGCGTACGGAAGCCCCTGGATCTCCGGCTCGCCGGAGGAGGCCACGATCTCGAAGTCGCCCCAGCGCCGCCGGAACGCGGGGATGTTGCCCGAGTGCGGATAGTCGGAGTGGGACAGCACCAGCGAGTGGATTCCTTCCCCGGCGGTGGCGCGCGAGATCCGGCGCACCAGGCTCTCGCGATGATAGAACGAGCCCGAGTCGATGAGGATGTTCTGGTCCTCGGCGCGGATCAGGAACACGCTCACGTGGACGTTGCGGCCCCCGCCGAGCGGGTAGTTCTCGGCAATCCAGGACACATCCCGCGTGAGCGCAACCTCCGGATCTGCGCCCAGCGCCGTGACCGTCCCCCGATCCTCGCTCATGGCCCCGCTCACAACACCCCCGTCCGGCCGCCGGTCGCCACCCGCTCGACGACCTCCTTCATCATCTCGAAGTAGCGCGGCACGTCGGCGCGAATCACGGGTCCGTGCGCGGAGGCGACCATGCGCGGACGATAGGTCTCCAGCACCAGATCGATCTCCTTCTGCGTGCGCGCCACATCCACGTACCGCATCCAGAACATGACGCGCCCGTGGAATTCCGCGTAGCGGTCCTCGTCCACGGGAGAACGGAACTCGTCCGCGAACAGGAGCCCCTCCCCGTCCATCAGCGGAAGTCCCATCCAGTCGACCGGCAGGAGCATCCCGGAGGTTTCCTCGGTCATCCACATCGACATCGCCGCGTCCAGAAAGGCGGCGTCGTGGAAGTGCAGCCGCTTCCCTCCCAGATCGAGCGAATCCCCCGGACCCACCTTGTGCGCGTCCTCCAGATGATAGAGCTCGTGGGTCCGTCCGAAGCTGGGCGCCACCAGCTTCGCCCCGGGGTGGCGCTCGAGGATGCGGAAGGTGTTGCCCGCGTGGGGAACGTCCGGATGCGAGAGCGCGAGATAGTCGAGCGCGCGACCGTCCAGCACCCGCTCCAGGTCCGCGAGGATCCGGTCCGTCGCGGCCGGCGACAGCGTGTCGAAGAGGAGCGTCCGCTCCCCGGTGAAAAGGAATGCGTTCTGCGGAACGTGGATCTCGCGCCCGGGCCGGTACCAGTGGGCTCCGCGATCGACCAGGGACTTCGCGATCCCCGGGCGATCCGGCCCGAATTCCTGAATCCAGTGGATCCCGGGATGGATTTCTCTGGGCATGGCGCGCCTTGAGGGAGATGACGCCTCTCCGGCGAGAGGCACCCGCGAAGGTGTAGCGGTGGGGGCGCCAGCGCCAGAGGCCGCGTCGAGGCTGGCCCGGCGCCTGCAGCCGACGAAAGCGCTATCGGCGCCCGCCCGGAATCCGTCGCCCGGCACGGTCCGTGGGGCCAAACCGCGCTGCCTCCGTGCGCCCTGGCGCCCGGGTGGCGCGGATCCTCGCGACCAGCAGCACACAGATCGAGGCCAGGACCAGAGCGGTCGCCGCCGGGAACCCGGCTTGCGATGCCTGGCCGGCGGGAGCAGCGGGCTCAAAGGAGGGCACCCGCTCCCAGTCCACCTGAGGGATCGGGGCGGCTGCGAAGAGAATCGGCAGAAAATGGGCCTTGAGACGCTCGTGGTAACGCCGGACCGCGTCCTGGTAGGCGAGCTGGCTGGCCAGATCCGTGGCGGCGAGCCGGTCGAGCGCGAGCCGGGTTGCCAGCGGCGGCACCAGCAGCGACCATCGGCGGGCCCATTCGTCCCGCTGCGTCAGGACATCGCGGTAGGCCAGGGAGGCGTCCCGGGCGGCCTGGTCGCCCCGGTGATTCATCGCGTAGTACCATGCCCACGTAAACTCGTCCTCCGGGACGGTCTGGTCGCTCCACTCCGGGTAGTCCTTGTAGAAGTCTTCCATCGTCACGGACGGCGGAAGGTCCCACGCCTCGTGGTATCCCTGGCGCTGGCGCACGGTCAGCTCAAGCGCCTCGGGCACCGGGTGCAGGACCGCGTTTGCCAGGCTCAGGACCGCGGGAGCCAGGAAGGTCAGCGCAACCCACGCGCCCACCAGGATCATCGCGTTGGCGGTAGAGGAGCGGCGCCGGGTCGCGACCCCCAGGCAGAGTGCGAACCAGAAAAGGGTGTGCAGTGCGACCAGCGCGGCAGCCCAGCCCGCGCGGCCCCCGCCGTCGATGCCCGTCGGGGATGCCCCGATAAGCGGCGCCTCGACCAGGAATGCCCCGGCCAGGGCCAGCGCCGTGACCAGGCCTCCCACGAGAATCACGCGCGCGCCGATCTTCCCGGCGAGCAGCCGCCGGGGTCGGGCGAAGAGCCGCGCCATGTCCCAGGTGCCGCGCTCGCGCTCGCCCGAAACGATGTCGTAGGTGACGGCAATGACGAAGAGCGGAATCAGCGCGATGAGCAAAAAGGCCAGATCCAGCTTCCCCGCCGCCGCGAGGCGCGGATTCAGCGTCTCCTGTTCGTAGAGCTGTCCTTCGAGTGCCAGCAGGCGAATTCGCAGGTTGGCCGACTCGACCTCCGTCCTGCCGCTTGCGAGCGCCGACAGTCGGGAGACTGGCTGTGATGCCGGAAGGGCCAGGTAATACAGCAACTCGCCGGCTTCGGTCGTCGGAGGATAGCGGGAAATCAGATGGGCGAGCTGGTCCCGGTAGGCGGTTTCGGCCACTGCCGCGGCGTCTTCGGCGGCCTGGATTCTCCGGTTCCCCTGCCAGGCCGCATGGATTCCGAGCCCCAGCAGAAGAACCGCCGCAACCGTGACGCCGCCGGAGCGCATCACCCTGGCGAGTTCAAGTCGTATCAGGCGTGCCCACGCTGTGGCGCCTGAGGACTTCACCTGGCCGGCTCTCATCTCGACAGCCGGTCCACCCCCACGCGCGGCAGCCGCTTGCGACCCAGCCCGAGGCCCGCGAGCGGAAGGGCGATCCACAGCCCGAGCGCGGCCAGCGAAAGAGGCCGATCGGCCAGGACCCGGCGAAGCGAAGGCAGGTCCGACCGAAAGACCGGGAATTGTGTCCAGTGCTGGCGCGCAAGACGCTGAGCGCGGTCGTTCTCGTAGTGGATCTCGTGGGTGTGAAGGTCGTTCAGCCGCTGGATGATGGCATAGCGATGAGCTTCGGCCTGCGACCGGAACGCCTCCACTGCCTCCGGACCGGTTCCCGCCGCCGCCATCGACAGGTCTCGCGCCGCCAGGTGGGGAGAGAGAAGCCCCAGCCACGCCATGACCCGGTCCTGCCGGCGATGGACGGCGAGCAGTTCCTGATGTTGTTCCTCGTTGATCCGGCTGGTGGCCGCCTCCCCCTCGCGGCTTACGACGCCTGCCCAGTTGATCGGAAGCTCCTCGACCGACGCCACCTGGTAGCGCGCCAGGTATTCGTCGCGCAGGGCGCTGAAGAAGGGATCGTCCGGGTTGTGGCTGTCCCCCACCTGCCTCTGTGCCTCCTCCACCTGGGCGGTGAACTCGGCGCGCGACGGCATGGGATGAAGCGCGTTCGCAAGGGAGGTGCCCAGGCGAGGCGCGGCAACGCACAGCACGACCCAGATGGCGACGAGCCGGGCCAGGGCGGCTCGGGAAGAAGCGCTGCGCGACGAGACCCAGACCGTCAGCAGCACCCATCCCGCAAGATACGCCGCGTAGGTTGCCGCAAGCGCCAGCATCCGTGCGACCGCGGGCTGGTCTCCGCCTCCAGCGGCGACGAATGCGGCGGTGACCAGCGCGATTGGCAGGGCCGCCACTACGGCAGCGGCCCCGATGCCCAGCGCCTTCCCGGCCATGATCCGGGCCGGCGTCGCGCCCTGGGCCAGAATGAGCGGCAGAGTGCCCTTCTCTCTTTCTCCGCTTACCGACGCGAATCCTGCCGCTACGATCAGCAACGGCAGGAGCAGGCCCAGCACGGCGGCCGGCGTGAGACGTCCGAAACTCAGCATCGCCGTCGCGTGCCGGGCATCGCCGAAGCTGGCGCTGTTCTGGCGGTGCCCCTCCAGGAAGAGCGACGTCCCCGCAAAGGCGCCCACCCCCGGGTCGAAGAACGCCAGGGGCGCCTCCTCGCGGAAGACCAGGAACCCGTAGTGGATCACCCGGTGCGGATGACGTTCCGGCTGCTCCGCCCACTGCCGGTCGACCACCGCCTGGTAGCGTGCACGCTGTTCCGCTTCGCTCGCGGCGTGATGCCGGGCTGCGAGGACGGACACGATCCCCAGAGCGGCGACGAGCCCCAGCAGGAACACGAAGTAGCGATCCTCGCGCATCGCACCCACCTGCCTGCGCGCGATCAGAAGAATGTTGCTCATTGTGCCGCCCATGCGCCTCAGTCCGCGCCCCGCACCCGGCCCAGACCGACCCCCGCGCCCGCGCCCACCAGGACAAGGAGTCCGCCCAGGACCGTGAGCGGAACACCCGCACGGCGTGCCACATCGGCGCCTTCCTCGTCCGTGAGGTGGAACTCCGGCACGTTCGGAAGGACGCTGGCGTCCATCTGTTCGCCGGCGAGGATCGCGGGCACGAAGAACCCGCGCCATTGCTCCGCGAAGGCACGTACCTGCGACTGGAAGCCGGCGAAGCGCGCGTCTCCCGTTCCTGCGGCGTCGACCAGCACCTCCTGGGCCAGGAGCGCCGGCGACAGGAACCGGTAGCGCCGCACCAGGGCGATCTGCTCGGCACGGCGCGCATCGTGTTCGCCCGTCACTTCCTCGAGGCGGCTGTTCACGGCGTCCGTGGCGGCCCAGGCGAGGGCGCCCAGGCCAGGCTCCTCGGCCACCACGCCCTCCACCATTTCCGGATGGTCCTCCAGGTAGCGGGCGAGCAGTTCGCTTCGTTGGTTCACGGCGTCGTTGGAGGCCTCGCGCTGGGCGGTGACCATCTGTACGCGGGACGGCAGCGGGTGCAACAGACCCGACGCGATGTTGATGGCCGCCGGCAGCACCACGACCAGGACCAGCCACGCCCCCACCAGAACCGTGGCGTTCCACGCGGAAGATCGGCGCAGACTGTTGACCCACGCCGCGAGCGCGAACCAGAAAAGCGCGTAGGTGACCACGGTGGCGCACCATAGAAGCACCCGGCCCGGCGAGCCGAATCCGCCGGTGACCAGAATGCCGAGCAGCGAGGCCGCCAGCACCATGCCCACCACCAGCAGCGCGCGGAAGGCCAGCTTCGCCGCCACGACGCGGCGGGCCGACACCGGCTGAGAGAGCGTCAGGGCGAGGGTCCCCTGCTCACGTTCCTCGGAAAGCACGTTGAAGCTGAGCGCCAGAACCAGAAGCGGCAGCAGGTAGATCACTACGAAGGCCAGGTCGAAGCGCCCGACCATCAGGTTGAGAGGGTTCTCGACCTCGCCATTCTGATGGAACGACGACTCGTTGGTGTAAATGTTGACGTCGTAGTAGTAGGGCAGGAGATCGCTCTGACCGACCGCCAGCGCCGTCAGGGGACCGGGCTCCAGCACTGCGGTATGGCTGCCTCGTGCCCCGCCAAGGACGTTCGGGGAGCGGGGATCGGCGAAGCGCGATGCCGGCTCGGCTCCGCCTGCGATGTCGGCCAGTTGCTGCTCGAGGCCGCGGACGCGCTCGACGTTGCCGGTCTGCACGGCCTCCACCGTGCGCTCCTGAAAGCGCATCCAGACCACCCCGTTGGCCAGCGCGTAGACGAGAAGGACGGCAAAGAGCCCGAGCACGATGCGGAGCGCCCGGTCGGCCATGAGCAGGCGCCATTCGTTTCGGAGGACGGTGCGCGCGGTCATGCTACCCCACCTCCGCGCGCCGGACCCGCACCGAAGCGGCCAGGACTGCCCCGACCAGCCACGTCCCCAGAACCAGGATCGACAGGATGCGGTTGCCCAGCACCCAGCCCAGCGTCGGGGCGGCGTACTCGAGCGGCGGCGTCTCTTCCCACAGTTCGGGCCCTGCCAGGTAGGTGTCGCCCGTGCGGGAGTTGTCGGCCAGGTCACCGTTCATCCGGCGCATCAGATCGCGGCGGTACGCCTCCGCGGCGGTGGCGAAGTGCCGGTGCTGCTCGACATCGGTCCCGGCCAGCCCCATGGAGAGCGTACGCACCGCCAGCAGCGGCGCCACCACTGCGAGCGCTTCGTGCACGACGCCCTGGCGCTCGAAGGTGTCCCACAACGCACCGTAGTTGCGGTCGAAGATACGGTTGCCGAACTCCTCGCTCTCCTGCAGGTAGACCCCCACCTCGTTGACGGGGAGATCCTCGACCCGCTCCACCCCGTGCTCGGCCAGCAGGCGCTCGGCCAACGCGTCCCGGTCCGGGCGGGGGATGCCCTCCACGCCGGCCGCCATCTCACGTTCCACATTGCGGGCGAACTCGAGCGCCGACGGCGTCGGATGGAGCCACTTCGACAGATCCACCGCGACGCGCGGCGCCACCAGCCCGTTGACCACCCACACGCCCAGCAGAATCACCAGCGCGGTGCGCGCCGAGCGGGCCCACGCCGACACGGCCAGCGAGAGCGCCAGGAAGGCGGTGAAGTAGGCCAGGTAGACGCCGGCCAGGACAACACCGCGAGCCAGCGGGGACGCCGCCGGACCCGGGCTCCCGACAACCAGGGCCGCCGCGCCCACCAGGGCCGCCGGCACAAGCAGCAACGCCAGCGCCCCGGCGATGCCCAGCGCCTTGCCCAGAGCCAGTTCGCGCCGGCCGATGCCAGTAGCCAGCAACTGGCGCAGCGTGCCCCGCTCGCGGGGGGCGGCGCGCGGGGGCCGCCGGGGGGGTGTGGGGGGCGGGGGCGCCGGGCGCGGCACGGGCCGCGCCGGGGGCGGATACACAAATGACCCGGCCGCCCGTCTTCCCCCGG
>VXNP01000130.1 GCA_009840525.1 Gammaproteobacteria bacterium | reverse complement strand
GTCAAAGAGCTTCCCCAGGGTGAGCGGCTCCGGCTCGGCTTCCGCCTTGCCGTTGAGGTCAGGTCCGGCGAACCCGGCAGCGAACTCGTCCGCCTGCCGCTTCGCCCTCGCCCAATCGCGGTGACCCAGCGACCGGGTGAGCCTTCGTCCGTTCTCGCGCCACTCAATCTGGAAGTTGCCGGTCTTCGGGTCCGGGAAGATCCGGACCCGGTTCCGACCCCATTCGCCAGCGCCGTACGAGCGCCGACTTCGTTTCGTGCGTGCCATCGTTCGATTCCTCTCTCGATGGACTGCACGATCTGCACGATGGGAAGTTCGCGGAGCAAGGGCTTCTCCGCCAGTTGCTCGAAGGCGGTTTCCGTCCCGGAAACCCGGTCGCCGGGGCCGGACGGCGAGCGCACATCGACATCGAGGTCCGTGTGCGCGGACACGCGTTCCGGACGTGCATTCCAGCGATGGCGCATGCCGTTTGCCGGAGCCCCACCGCGGACGCTTGGCGTGCCACGGGGGAGGGCTGGGATGTGCATGCCATCCCAACCCTCCACGGGAGGTCGGTCCGGTCGAGCAATCCCATGCGGGAAGGCCATCGGCGAGCCGGTCCGGTTCCGGGCCGCCATCGCGACAGGCGTGGGCGCGGGCTCCTGAAAACGTCAGGTGCTCAAGCCGTTGGGACCGGCCCTGCTTCCGTCCGGGTTGAGGAAGGGACTCGACCCCGGCGGGAGGAACGGACAAAGTCCGTGCCGGAGGCCGGGGGGACCGGCGCCGAAGCGGTGCCACCGCCGACCACGCCGCTCGCCGGTCACTCCGCGGACTCAGCCGTGAAGCCGATGGGCCTCGACCGGCGGTGATCGGCCATCGGCGGGAGAACATCCGGCGGTCGACCGGGGGCTTTCGGACTGCACCGAGAACGCCGCCGGAGCGGAGTTTAGCGGGGGGTCGAAGGGGGGCGGAGCACCCCTCGCCAGCCCCTCCGGGAGACACACGGAGTGTGGCCACGGTGGGTAGGCTGGCTTGTCTCCCATATCATGCGACAAGCCAGCCTTGGGACGCCCGAAAACACGCTCCACAGCGACGCCCGAGACGGCGGTGGCCGGATCGTCACGGACAAGGTCCTCGGGCTTCTTGGACACCAGCCTTACTTCAAACTTCCCCGGTTCAGGATGCGTTGAAGAGGCGAACCGCTCCAGACCTCTATCGCCGCCGCCGCTTCAGCTTCTTGATCCCGACGCCCAGAGGCGCGCGCAACTTCTCGTAGCGCATGAATAGGTGCTCAGCGCGTTCGCGTTCAGAGGCGAAACCCCGGCTACGGTAGAGCCGATCCACGGCGCGGTCGAGCGCCCGGTGGGCGCGTCGCAGACCGGGCGGCATGAGATCGGGGTCGTAGAGGTCCGCCAGCGTCGCGTCAGGATGGGCCGCGCGAGCGTCGAGGACGGCCTGCGCCAGAGACTCAAGCCTGTCGTTGTTGGCCCAGCGGGTGGGCGTCGGAAAGGTGTTGTAGACGAGGCCGATGGAGTAGCGGTAGTCGCTCTTGAGCCGTCCGCCGATGTGGCGCAGCCAAGCCATGTGCATGGCCGAGGTCAGGAGCGCGAAGTGTGTGAGGGTGGCGTTCTCCAGAATGCGAACGAGGTTACTCGGGATCGTCGGCGGCTCCAGCCAGCCGATGGGCACGTAGTCCCGCCGCTCCGAACTGACCTCGGGAACGACGAGAAAGGGCGCAGCCGGGATGACGTTGACGTTGTATCGCGTCGGGTAGTCCGCGAGCATCAAGGTCTGTTTGCGCTTGCTGCGCGACCGGAACTCGCGGACACTGGCGATCCGTTCCCGGACCTTGGGCATACCGGCCAGCACGTTGGGGGGGCAGTCGTGCAGGGCGAGAATCCAGCGGTGACGATTCCTTAGGTAGTCCAGCGCGCTCACATAGGGCCGAAGAAAGGGCGCAGCCATCGGCTCCGCCGACAGGAACTCGTCTCGCGCTTGCTCGGACGAGAAGATGTACTGGCCGTTGTCGATTGGCTGGGATCCACTGATGAGCCGCGGTAATCCGTTCACCGGGGTGCTCCCTTCCCGAACGGTCAGGTGCGGGTCGGCCAGACCACCGGCGTCGAACAGGTAGGGCGAGAGCACTGCGTGTCGGGTTTCCTCGGGATCGCCGTTGATGTCGGGATAGCTGAACAGACGCTTCCGACCGGGTACGGCCTCGCGGTCATCGAGTCCGAGGATGACGACATGCACATGGGCCTTCCCGCGCGCGTCCGATCCCCATGCAAAGGTCCGATGGGCGAAGGCGATCTCCAGCCCGTAGCGGTCGAAGAGGATCGGCCACAACTGAGCGACCTGCTCACCCTGGGTGATCGAATTCGTGGCCACGAACCCGACCCGGATGCGCGTGTCCTTGGCGTACTCACCCGCCTTGATGAACCACGCGGTGACGTAGTCGAGCGTACCGCCCGTCCCGCCGAGGTCTGCGATCCTCCGCACTTGGGCGCGCTGGAGCTTGCTCTGGAACTTCGCGCCTCCGAAGGGCGGATTGCCGAAGACGAACGAGCACTGCTCGGACGGCAGCAAGTCGGCCCAGTCCATCTCCAGCGCGTCCCCGAGGACGATGTGCGGTGAGGTCTCAAGCGGAATCCGAGTGTACGTCTGCCCGAACTCAAGGCTCAGCCGGTTGTTCATGATGTGGTCCATCATCCACATCGCCGTCTCCGCGATGCGGACGGGAAACTCACCGATTTCGATCCCGTGGAATTGGTCAACGTTCACGAGGGACAGTTCTGCCGCCAGTACGTCCAACTGCCGGTCGTCCTTCCGGTGAAGCTCCTTCAGAACCTCGGTCTCAAGCTCCCGCAACTCGCGGTAGGCGATGATCAGGAAGTTTCCGCAACCGCACGCGGGATCGAAGAAGGTCATCCGGCCGAGCTTCGCCTGAAACCGGCGGAGGTCGGCCCGGCGGCGGCTGTCCTTTCGGACCTTCAGGCGCTCGAACTCGGCCCGAAGATCGTCCAGAAACAGCGGTCCGATCACCTTCAGGATGTTCTTCTCGGTCGTGTAGTGCGCGCCCTGCTTGCGGCGCTCCACCGGGTCCATGACCGACTGAAAAAGCGCGCCGAAGATCGCGGGGGAGATATTCGACCAGTCGAACCGGCAGGCGTCCAGCAACGCCGTCCGCATCTCCCCGTTGAACGCGGGGATGCGTAGCGGCTCCTCGAACAACCGGCCATTGACGTAGGGGAAGCGGGCCAAGTCCTCGTCGGTTGTCGCGTACCGAGCCTCCTCCCGCGTGTCGAGGACTTGGAACAGGTCGGCCAATCGCGATCCCGTGTCCGATCCGTCCTCGGCTGTCCGGCCCTCAAGAAGGTCGAAGAAGATGTCTCGCGGCTCGAAGATGCCCGTGTCGTCGGCGAACAGGCAGAACACGATCCGCACGAGGAACCGCTCCAGATCGTGGCCCCGGTAGCCCGCGGCGTCCAGCGCATCGTGAAGCCGCCCGACCAGTTCGGCAGCCTCGATGTTGACGGGGTCCTGGTCTCGGAAGGTCCGGCGCTGGACGCCGAGTATGAAACCGAATTCCTCGACATGGCTGGGCAGGTCCGCGAGGGAGAAGGAAACGGTCTCCCGCTCGTCCAGATCGCGAAGCTGGAAGGTCTGGAAGTCGCTGACGAGGATGTAGCGCGGGCGGTCACGCTCGGACAGCGCGTCGAAATACTCCGCGGCCTGTCCGTACGCCTTGCCGAGATCGCGTCCGGCGCTCTTCTGTTCGACGATCAGGACGCCCGGCCAGAACAGGTCGATGTACCCCGAGCGGTTGTCCAGCTTGGCGACATGCTCCTCGTAGCGGGCGACGGACCGGCGGCGCACGTCGAACACCTTGAAGAAGTCGTTGTAGAAGCTCTGCGTCTCACCCTTCTCGTACGCGGCGTCCCGCCACTCTTTGGCGAAGACCGCTGCCCGGACCCGCACTTCGTTCCACGAGAGACGCATCCGGCTATCCCTCCGGCGTTTGAATCACTGCCCGGACCACGAATCGACTACCGGGGGAGGGCATCGCGTACCCGGATTTCCTCCTGCCATCCGCGCGCCCTGCGCGCCTCCGCAAGCTCGTAGCTTGCCTGCATCCGCATCCAGTGATCGGCCGTCCCCCAGCCGATGGCCTCCAACGCGAGCGCCATGTTCGCCGACACGCCCGCCTTGCCGTTCAGCAGCCGCGACAGCGTGCCTCGCTCGCAACCCAGACGGGCAGCCGTCTCGGTCACGTTCCATCCGACCTCGTCCATGCTCTCACGGATCAGTTCGCCCAAGTGCGGGGGGTTGAGCATCGCAACGACTCGTGTGCCGCCTCCGGTCATGTCCTTCCTCCTTCCGGTCAATGGTAATCTACCAGATCCACATCCACCGCCTCGCCGTCCTCGAAGCGGAACACCACGCGCCAGTTCCCGGAGGCGCGCACGCTCCATTGGCCCGCCCGGTCCCCCTTCAAGGGGTGCAGCCTGAAGCCGGGGGCACTCGCGCTACCGGGGTGCGTCGCTTCCTGCAATCGGAACAGGATGCGCCGAAGCCGGGGAACCAGATTCGCTGGGAGCCGGGATCGGTCATCGCGTTCGTGGAGCGCGCGCAGCCCCTTGTGGCGGATCTTCATGGATCAACTGTAGCGCGTCGCGTTACGCGCCGCCATAAGGACGGTCGCGGGTAGCCCGTCGCATCCCGCCGTGCGATCATTCAAGGTCGTCCACAGGGAGGCACCGAAAGGAGGACCATTCCTTCATGCAGGCCAACCATACCGACTTCTTGAAGTTGTTGAACGGTGAGGTGCAGTACGTCGTGCCTCGCTGGCAGCGCAGGTACTGCTGGGACGAGTCGGACATCGAGCGCCTAGTCGAAGACCTCTTGACCATCGCGGAGGCCGACCGCCCAGGGGCCGCTCATTACGGGGGTGCGCTTCTGACCTTTCCAGAGCCCACGACAGCGGGCGGTGTCCCGACGCACCGCGTCGTTGACGGGCAACAGAGGCTAACGACGGTCAGCATCCTGCTGGCATGCATCGCCGAGAGCTTGGGGGACGACGATAGGGGTGGTTGGACTGCGAAGCGCCTCAGGAAGCACCTGACCAACACCGATGTGCCCCGGCGGAAGCGGCTCAAGCTCCGACTACAGGACGAGGATGAAGGCGAATACCGTCGCGGCCTCAAGGGCGATCCCGGCGGTCCCGGTGCGGTGGCGCAAGCGTGGCGCATCGCCCGGCGGCTGGTGGCCCGCGACGATGTGGCAAGTCTGCTCAAGGGAATCGAGCGGTTCAGGGTGGTCGCCATCGCCTTGGACACCACGGACGATCCGCAGCAGATCTTCGAGAGCCTAAACGCCACCGGGCGTCCACTGACCGAGAGCGAGAAGGTCAAGAACTGGCTGCTCATGGGTTTGGCCGATGAGAAGCAACAGGACCTCCACGACAACCACTGGATCGTGATCGAGCGAAAGCTCGGGGTCGAACGCAACACGGAGCCGGTGGACCTCTTCCTGCGGGACTTCCTCCGCTGGAAGACCGGCAAAAATCTCGGGATCAAGCGGGTCCACGAAGAACTCAGGCGATGGGCCGTGCGGCAGGGAATGGACCAAGACCGGCCAGCCCTCTGCCGTGAGTTGGCGAGGCTTGCGAGGCTCTATGGCATTCTGACAGGTACGGCGGGGAAGCATCCGGACGCCGGAGCTGAGCGAGCGCTTCGGCACCTCCGAGCCATGGGCATCGACACCCACCGGCCCCTGACGCTGCGTCTACTTGACGACGCGGCTAGGGGCGTCCACGAGGGTGTCAAGTATGCGTTGGCTCCGACCTTGGAGGCGGTGGGCGCATGGATCACGCGCTTGTGGGTTGCCAATCGGCCGATGGCGGGGCTCAACACTGCTGCGACGGAACTCGCTCACAGACGGGGACCAGGCCCGGACGTGGACTACTCCACATACTGGCTGGACCGCATCCGTAGGCTCCGAAACACCCGTGTCGGCGTACCGGGCGACGCCGAGGTGAGGGAAGGCCTCCGGACCCGGAAGGCGTACGGGGGCAGTGCCACCCGGTCGTCCTTCGCCATTCTGTGCGCCCTGATGGAAGAGGAGCATGGCCCGCAATCTCCCGCTCGCGAGAGGCTTACGATCGAGCACGTGATGCCGCGCAAGCTCACCGAGGCTTGGAAGCGGGGATTGGGAGACGACGCCGAGGACCTGCACGGGCGTTGGCGCGACCGGCTGGCGAACCTGACGCTGTGCGGCGACACCATCAATACGGCGATGGGCGCGGGCACGTTCGCGGCGAAAAAGGTGGTCTACGCCGAGAGCACCATCGGAATGACGCGGCGGGTCGCCGAGGAGAGTGATTGGAACCAAGAGGCGTTTCACCGCCGCGCCCTCGGCTTGGCGGACCAAGCGTTGAAACGCTGGCCATGGGAAGACCGGAAGGAAACGCCGACCGATGTGGTGCCGCTGAGGTGGCGCATCGGCAACGACTCATGGCGCGAGGAAACCGTCGCAAGCTCAATGGTGCTGAATGTCGCCGGAGCCCTGCTGAGCATGGATCCGACCAACGCCGAGAAGCTGTCCGGCGACGCGATTAGCTCGAACGTTCACCCGGCCAATCGCTATCCGCCCGATACTCCGGTGGGAGCCTTGACCATGCGGGCAGTTTCCGGCCATGACGGATGGGTGATCTATCCGTACAAGGGGAACTACCGCCAGAGCGCCGACTTCTGCCGGACGCTGGGCGAGCGGTGTGGGGTAAAGGTAGAGGTGGAGTTGAAGGAGAAGAGCCGGACACCGGCCTTCTGGACGTTCCTCATGGACTGCGTGGGTGGTGTCCCCGGCCAGAAAGGCACGTGGCGCGGGCCGTCCCAGTGGACCGATCCCATCAACAGGCATGGCGACCGGATCGGGATCTACGTCGGGCACCCAGATCGGCTCTGGCTCTATGTGCGGGCCGGTGAGAGCAAGGCAACCGAAACGAGATTCGCACGGATGCGGAGGTGTTCGCGGATGATCCTTGAGCAGATGGCCGATCAGAAGGTCGGTGACGATGTTGAGCGGAACTGCGAAAGGGGCTGGTCAGTCCCCGTCGAACGAAGCTGGGTACGTGACGACGAAAGCGAATGGCCGGAGGCGGCGGTGTGGATCAAGGATCAGCACGACAGGCTGCTGGCGATCGCAGGCGACGCTACCCAAGTGCGGCAGGGACATGCCAACAGGACGAACCCCCAGCGACCCAAGGACGGGACGAAGACGGGCAGGGTCTGGGCGCTGGCCGACAGGCACCGCACACGGAAGGCGACGATTGCCGCCGCCGTGGCGGAGGGGATCAATTCCGGGACGGCGAGAGCGCAGTTCGTGCGCTGGCAGCGTGCCCAGCGCGAACTCACTCCGAATGTGTAGAAACGGCGGCCTCGGACGAGCCTGACTTCCCGCCAATCCACACCGGTCTTCCCGCTCTCGCGGCACGATCCAGCAAGGTCCAGTCAAGCGGCAGGAGTGGCAGATCGTGCAGTCCCAGTTAGACTTACGTGATCTCCTGCCG
>VXNP01000016.1 GCA_009840525.1 Gammaproteobacteria bacterium | reverse complement strand
AAAAGCGGGAAAACGGAGTCTGAGTCCCGTAAGGTCAATGTTCACATCAGGTTGTGAACACGACTGCTTCCGCCGCAGTAGCAGAAGTCGAATTGGGGATGCTCGACATCCTGCACCAGGTCGTAGGTCTCCCAGAGCCCGCGCGGCAGGATGACGTCGCAGTGGCGCACGTAATCGAGGTGCACGCCGTCTACAGCAGGATTGGCGGCCAAGTCACCCACCAGGCCGCGCAGGTATGCCCGTACCGGCTCCCGCGAGGGACAAACCCACCTGTAGTAGTCCACATAGGGCGGATGCTCGAGCGAGCTCTGCAGGTTGCGGCTCACGGTGAACCACTCGGGATGGTTCCCACGGGCCCACGCATCCCCGTTCCGGTTCATAGTCCAGAACCAGCGATGGTACTCCAGCCCCTCGGCGCGGGCCGCGCTCGAGACCAGTTCGATGTCTCCGCCGCCAACCAGCACGGCCTCCACTCCGGATTTCCGCAGGCGCGCGAACCGGCGGCGCCATTCGCCCTCGTCGCGGTCGCGGTCGCCGTGCACCCAGCTCCAGACACTGAAGGATGAGCCCTCATCGGCTCCCGAAGCGCAGCCCAGCAGCGGCGCAAACGCCAGCGCGCCGCCGGCAGCCTGAACGAAATCGCGACGGTTCATTCGGGCACACCCTCTACGTCATCCGGCGCACCCTCAACGAAACGCACTACGCCCCACTTCTCCGGCAGGTGCATGTCGATCTCCCCCTGGGGGGACCAGACCCAGTTGTCTTCGGGATGATCGCTCCAGTCGACGGGCTCGCGCGCCTTGCGGTAGCCCCCGTCCTCGATGACGAGCGGCCACTGAACCCGGGAGAAGTTGACCCGCCATTCGTCACCCGGGTTCGGGGCCATCCCCGGCTCGCGATTCCCTGCATCCGGCGACTCGCCACCGCGCCGTGCATTGTCCGGCACCGCTTGCGGGCCGGCCGCAACCCCGTCCGGGGGCCGGAGCGCCGCCCACGGAATCGCGATCTCCACGGTCCAGCCCCGGTCCTCGTCCGACGGGTCGTTGATCGTGCCGTCCAGCCGCACCGCCGTGCGCAGCCCCTCCATGTCCCACGCGATGTGCGCACTTCCCCCGCTGCGGTAGGGCTTGTCCAGGAAGAGGTCGAACTCGGTGCCGAGCGCGTTGATCTCCAACTCGTAATACTCCAGGCCATCGCCATCGGGATCGAGGAAGACCTCGAAGTCGTGATCACGATAGATGATCGCGTCCCGATCCGTGAGCGTCGCCCACAGGTGTGGCTCCTCGAGTTCCGCCGCCACATACAGGCAACACGCGTCCCATGTGAGCCGGGCGTGGGTGGCCCACTGCGGAGTTGGCCAATCCTCGCCCCGGATATCGACGAAGGACTCCGTCCGGGGCGCGGCCCGCCACGCTTCCTCGTCCAGATCGCCGTCGATGACCGGGGCAACCGGGACTCTGGGCGCTTCATAAAGACGCGCGTCCCCGGCAAGCTGGGCATGAGCCTCCGGCGGCCCACCCGCGACCGCGGCACCGGCACACGCCAGTGCCACGGCCGGGGCGAGTGCGCTCCGCAAGGGCATCTGCGAGCGCTGTCGGCCGCATCCTTTTGGCGTCGACTTCGTCATCGCCAGACAATACCGCATCAGTGCGGATCGAACGACTTCTGCCATCCCACGGTTAGCATCCAGTCCGTCTCCAACTGAGGGCCGTGCAGCGACTGGCGGACGGGCAGGTGCCACTCGACTGCGAGCCGATGCCCCGCAAGGGCGCCGTCGGGAAAGTACAGGTTCAGGCCGAGCGGTACATCCACGCGGCTTCCGCCACGAAGCTCCTCCCGAACGGTCGGCGCCATCATCGGATTCATGTAGGCGTCGTCGTGGCCCGCGTAGTCCCCCCAGGACCGCCACTCCGCGCGCACCGACAGGCTCAGCATGTCCGACGCCCTGAGCGCGAACCATCCGGTTCCCATGGCGCCGTGGCCCTGCCGGTAGCCTCTGCCGTTCTCCCCCAGGCGCAGGCGTCCCATGCCCTGAAGGCCCCACGACCAGCCCTCGCTCATGCCCAGGACGGTGATGCCCGGCGTTACATCCCAGGTACCCGAGCCCAGTTGCATCGGATAGGGCAGTTGAACAGCGTTGCCGTTGCTCATGGGAGTGACGCCCGTCTGTTCGATGGACCCGACCGGAAGCGACACGCCGGCGTTCAGATGAACGCGCGTCGGCCCCTGCCGTTTCAGCCCGATGAGCGCGCCCAGGCTGGCATCGCCCAGCCCCGAGGACTCGGCGGCGAAGTTCATGCCCATGCGGGTCTGGTGGTTCATGGAGTTGTCGACCCAGTTCGCCATGGCCATCAGCGTGACGGCGTCGCTTGGGGCGTACATCATTCCGGCCATGTGCATGGTCATCGACATGTCCAGAGGGGCGACCATGAAGTGGTCGAGAACGCTCTGGGTGGTGCGCTCGCTGGTGCCGTCGCGGTTCCCCGCCATCGACATCCGCATGTAGCGGTACGCGAGCATGTACTCGCCCTGCTCGTGGGTGTGGTCCCCCATCACGCCGATGGGCGCGTGTCCGTCCGGGCGGGAAGAGGTCCACTCGAATTGCGCTTGCGCGGGCAGGGCGGTGGCGGCCATCGCCGCCAGGGCACAGAAACAGCTTCTGATATGCATGACTTCTCCTCTTTCGTTCAGATCCGATGCCTGACCCGGTCGGGCGCCGGCGAACGCCGGCGGGCAGGCGCCAAGGCCTGTTCCCGATGCGTCGGGGAGGCGCCAACCGGCGGTTGACCCATTCGGTCGCCGCACGCGCCCGGTCAGCGGCGCACGAACGACCGGTCTTCATCGCGCGGCGATGGGCCGCGGGATGTACGGATGGGATCAGGAAAGAGGGGGCGCGTTGGCGAAGGGGAGGAGGTAGGGGGTGCGGTTCGTTGCCGGAGCACCCACGGCGCGCGACCACCGAACCGGCTGGGGCCAGTCGGGAACCAGCCCGGAGACGCCGGCATGGACCGGGGCCGACGGGCCGGTCGAAGTCGGGCACTCTCCGGCGCAGGTGCACGGAGGAGCCTCGGGATCGTGGTGCCCAGGGCCGTGATCGAAGTCGTCGCCGGCATGTGCGGCGATCGCCCGGCCGTGGTGGTCACCGCCCCGGTGGTCCGTTTCCGCAGCCGCGCCGTGTCCGCGCTCATGTTCCGGCGCGGCCGGATGATGGGGATGCGAATCGGGCGATTCGTGTTCGCCCGCGGCGTCGTGGGCCGCGTGATGGAGGCAGGACAGGCCCCAGGCGTCCGGCGCGAACGACGGCACCAGCGCAAGCAGCACCAGGGTGCCTGCGAATCTGAATCCCGTCGAATGCCTGCGCGCTCGGATCATCAGCAACGACTACTGCTCGTGTTCAACCGGGTCCGGCGACCAACCATTACCAGCGCCGGCAGGTCCGGGCCACTCCTACTTCCTGTGCCCCACCAGCACCGCCATCGGCCCCTCGTGCAAGGCGATCCCGGCCGTGAAGCCCGCGGCCGCCATCGCCGCGAACTCCTGCTCGATCGGCTGGTAGGTATCTTCCTCGGCCCACTCCGCGAAGTGCTGCCAGGCCCGTTCCTCGGGGATGCCCCGCGAGACCATGTGGGCCGCCCAGAAAGCGTACCCCGCGTCCCGCCCCTCGGGGTCCGCCGGCATCACGGCATCCGCGTTTACGAAGACGCCCCCGGGGCGCAGGGATGCGTGGATGCGCCGGTAGAGGGCTCGCTTGTCCCGCATCCGGGGAATGTGATGGAGGGCAAGCGAGGCGGCCACCGCGTCGCACTCCGGCAACGGATCCAGGAAGGACCGCTCGCGGAAGCGCGCGCGGCTCCCGAAGCGCTCCAGCCGGACCCGCGCCTGGTCGAGCATCTCCGGATCCACGTCGACAAGCTCGATGGTGCCGATGACATCGTGCCCAAGCATTGCCTCGGAAAGAGCGCCTGTGCCGGCCCCGAGGTCGAGGACCAGGCCGGGACGCACGGACGCGACGGCACGCGCGGCGACATCCAGCGCCGTCTCGTACCCCGGAATGAAGCGCCGGATGATCTCGTCGTACGCATCGACTTCGACGCGCAGGTGACGGCGAACGGAGTGGGACATGCGTGCCATTCTCTCATTGCGTCGCCGCCCGCGTCAATGCGAACGTACCACGTTGGCACTGGTCCCGTCCGGAGGCGTCATGGCCGTCGTGAGCGCCGTTCCCTTCATTCTGAAGCGCAGTTCCGATCTCTACACATCCGGCGGAGGATACGAATCCACCACCGAGACGGCCCATGGGCTCGTGCGGCTGGAGGAGGACCGCCTGGTGATCCAGTGGCGTGTCGCCGTGGTGACCGAATCGATGGAAGGCAGCGGATACGAGACCCGCGAAGCGATCGAGCCCGTGAAGGAAATCGTGATCCCGCTTGCCAAGGTGGCGGGCGCGTCCGTAACAGCGCGGAAATGGTGGAGGCTGGCCGGCCCGAGGCTCACCATCACCGCTGCGGACCTCCTTGCCTTCGAGAAGATCGCGGGACCGCAGGGCCTCAAGCTCAGGCATCCCTCGAAGCTCGTGCTCAGGATCAAGCGGGCCGACCGGCTGATCGCGGAGGAGTTCGCGGCCGAGCTGGCGCTCACGCTGACGCGGTTGCCGGAGGAGCGCGGGCGGGGACAGCTCCCGGAGGACCGCAGGCCCAGACAGCTTCCGGGGTAGCCGTCCTGTCCCGGCCACCGCCGCGTCGTCAGGTCGTTGCCATCGCGACACCCGCAACGCTAGAGTTCGCCGCGCCGGACGATACCGCAGCGCTTCAAACCCGAACAAAGAGGAAGGAAGGGATGACACCATGACCGTCGACATCAACGAAGTCGGCACCACCGCGTTCGTGATCGCCTGCTTCCGGGCGATGGAGAAGGAGCGGGCGCAGCCGCTCTTCGATGATCCGTACGCCGAGTGGTTCGTCACCGATCAGGCGATGGGAATGGCCCGCCAGCTGGCCGAGGCGGTGCCCGAGTCCACCCACATGCTCCGGTTCCGCACGCGCTTCTTCAACCGCTTTGTGGAACGCGGGATCGCGGAGGGCGCGCGACAGGTCGTCTCGCTGGGCGCCGGACTGGACATGCGCGCCCAGATCTTCGCGGCGCCGGGGGTGACCCACTACGAGGTGGACCAGGGAGCGGTGGTCCAATACAAGCACGACGTCCTGCGCGGGCACGGCATAACGCCCTCGCCGGCGCTCCCCTTCAACTACCTGGAAGTCGACCTCCCGGAGAAGCTGGCGGGAGCCGGATTCGATCTGGACGCCCCGACGGTGATCGTGTGGGAAGGCAACACCATGTACCTGCCTACCGAGACCATCTTCCCCTTCCTGAACAGCCTGTGCGCCGGCATTTCCTCGTTCCGGATCGCGTTCGACTACTTCGCGGAGGATCTGCAGAAGCGGGATTTCGAGAGGGAGGAAGACCTCAAGCGCATCGAGGCGGTGGAGCGGGCCATGGGGGCATCGTTTCCGACCGGTTTCAAAGACCTGGCGGTGTTCGAGACGGAGACGCCGCTGAAGGTGCTGGACTCCGGACCCATCGGAGACCTGGGCGAGGCGTACGGCACCGACGAGATCGCGGAGAACATGGCGACGGACGAGGGGCTGAGCGTCTATCAATTCTGCGTGCTGGGCACGCGGTAACGCCGAGGAAAGGAACCCGATGACAGCTACGAATCCCGGCACGCCCGACCTTCGCTATCCCATCGGCCGCTACACTCCTCCGGCCGAGCTCACGGAGCGGCAGGTCGAGGCCTGGATCGACGAGATCGCGGCTCTGCCGGCGGATCTGCGGGCGGCGGTTGCGCCCCTCACGGACGAACAACTGGACACGCCGTATCGGCCGGACGGCTGGACCGTGCGCCAGGTCGTGCACCACCTGTTCGACAGCCACGCCAACAGCTACGTCCGCTTCAAGTGGACCCTCACCGAGGACCGGCCGGCCATTAAGGCCTACGACGAAAAGGCCTGGGCGGAACTGCCCGACGCCCGCGGCCCGGTGGGCCCCTCGCTCGACGCACTGGAGGCCCTCCACGCCCGCTGGGAAAACCTGTTGCGCCAAATGAGCTGGCCGCAGTTCCAGCTTGAGTTCGTGCACCCGGACGCCGGCGCAATCCCGCTGGCCAGGAACGTCGGCCTGTACGCCTGGCACGGGCGGCACCATCTGGCGCACATCGAGCGGCTGATCGAGCGGGAAGGCTGGGTGTAGGTTGGTCAGACGGCCCTCGGCGGTGACCTACTCAAACAGCCCTCCGTCCCAAAGCCGCTCCAGGAACCGCTCCCACGGAAGCACCCATATGCCGTCGGTAGTCCGCCGGGGCTGGCTCGCGTTGCACACGACGATCGCGCTTCCGGGCCGGTGCTCCTGGGCGAAGGCCCGGATGCCACGCAGCGCCTTGCCGCCGGGGTTGGCGCCGCCTTTCACCTCGATGGCTACACTGCCCTCCCGGCCGACGACGAAGTCGCATTCCAGCCCGGACTTCGTTCGCCAGAACCGGACCGGCACGTCCAGCTCGCGGTAGGACCGGAAGGCCAGAATCTCCATGAGGACGAAGTGCTCCAGCGCCCGGCCGAAGCCGGGACCGGCCGACCGCTCGATCCAGCGGCCCGCCATTCGTCCGGCGACGCCGACATCGAAGAGGTAGAACTTGGGAGCTCTGGTGATCACCGCCCGCGAGCGCCGGAGGCTGAACGGCTCCACGAATACGCCCAGCAGCGTGTCGACCAGGATCTGGAAGTACTCCTTGGCCGTCTTTGAGCTGACGCCGCAGTCCCTGGCGATGTTGCTGTAGTTGACCAGTTCGCCGTGGCTGAAGGCCAGCGCCTCGAAGAAGCGCGAGAACGCGGGCGCGTTGCGGGTCAGGCCCTCTTCGAGGATCTCCTCCTTCAGGTAGTCGTCCACATAGCCCCGGAGCGTGCGCCGGGGGCGGGGCGAGTCGTAGTGGGACGGAAGGAGGCCGTGGTTCAGAGCGCGCAGGAGATCGAAGCGGGGCACCTCCGGCCAGGTCAGCGGATGAAGCCCGAAGCTCCACGCCCGGCCGCCCAGCAGGTTGGCCCTGCCCCTTTTCAGCTTCCTCGCGCTGGACCCGCACAGGACGAATCCGAGCCGTTCGTCCTCGATCAACCGGTGCACCTCATCCAGCAGCGCCGGGACCTTCTGGACTTCGTCGATGAGGATCGGACGGCCGCGCTGCTCCGCGCCCAGGGCCCGGATGCGCTCGGCGAGGGTCCACGGGGCGCGTGTGAGCTCCAGCATGAGCCTCGTATCCAGCAGGTCGAAGCGGGCGGAGAGCGGGAAGCGCTGCCTGAGCAGAGTCGATTTGCCCGTCTTGCGCGGACCCCACAGGAACGCGGACTGGCCGCGCGGCAGCTCGAGGTCCAGCGTACGAGAGTACATGTCGGACCGTGGCGGGGAGGAGGCGATGGTCCTACCAATGTGGAGAAGGCTCCGAAATAGTCAAGCTGATTTGCGGCGAGTCAGCTGGCTCCTCCCAGTACTCCTCCCATGACCTACGAGCCAGCTAGCATCTACTGATGACTAGATGTCGTTTACTGACATTTCCGGCTCATGAAGTTGCTGCTTCGATGGCGCGCAGTATCGTAGTGCCCCGCGAGCCGCAAACCCCCTACCCGTCCGTAATCAGCAGCAGCCCCCGGCTCCGCAGCATCTCGTTCAGCGCGGCCACGTCCTCCGCGATCACTGTCTCCACGGCGGCGAGGTGTGCCTGCAACTGCTCGTGCAGGATTCCCTTCACCTCCATCTCCTGGTCGGTGGGCGGGAAGTCGGCGTTGGTGAGCGCGTTGGTCAGGTAGCCCAGCTTCGACAGCAGGCGGGCCGCGAAACGGACCGCGTCCTGCCCCTGCCCCGTGAGGCGCAGGTCCACCAGGGTTCCCTGCAGCTCCTCGAGTTTGTCCTCCAGCTCGGCGATGGCGTCGGACAGAGCCTCGTCCTCCGCGAAGCGGGCCATGGTCTCGAGTTGGACCCGGAGCGCCTCCACCCGGTGCACGGCCTCGCCCGCGGCCACCACGTCCTCGCGCACGTCGCGCAGGAAGGCGATTTGCTCGGCGATGTCGGCCTCGGTCCCGGCGGAGTGCGGATCCTTGATGACGGTGAGCGGCTGCTCGTGCGTCGCGCCGTCCACGTTCAGGCGCACGGTGTACTGTCCGGGGGGCATGAGGATGGAAATCCGGGCACCGCCAGCCGGCCGTCCCTCCTCGCCCACCACGATGTGCTCGGCGTACATCGGGCTGGTGTACAGCATGATGGGATCGTTGGGTTCGTCCCGGAGATCCCAGTAGATGCGGTTCACGCCCGCGTTGTTGCTGCCCTCCAGGGTGCGCACCACGGCGCCCATGCCGTCCACGATCTCGACGGTGGGCGTCTCGCCCGCGGGTGCCGCCAGCCAGTAGTTGAGGTACGCCCCGTACTCGGGATCCACCCCGACCGTAGGATCGTCGTAGGGAATCGAGGGCGGCGTGATGGACCTGAAGCGGTACGCATCGCGGGGCGCGAACAGGTGCGAACCGGACGCCATGACCTCCGGGGTCAGCTGCTGCAGCGGCGCGAGATCGTCGAAGATCCAGAAGCCGCGCCCGTAGGTGCCCACCACCAGGTCGTTGAAGTGCTCCTGGATGACAATGCCCGACACCGGGGCGGCGGGCAGGTTGTTCTGGAGCGGCTGCCAGTTGTCGCCGTTGTCGAACGACACGTAGATGGCGTTCTCGGTGCCGACGTAGAGCAGGCCCTGCCGCTTCGTGTCTTCGATGATGATCTTCGTGTAGCTCAGCATGCTGGGCGGGATGCCGTCCGTGATCTTCTCGAACGACTCGCCGTAGTCGCGCGTCCGGTAGACGTAGGGATCGCGCACGTTCATCTGGTGGCCGTCGATGGCCACGTAGGCCGTGCCCGGGTCGAAGCGGGACGGGGCGATGCTGCGCACCGCGAGCCACTCGGGCAGATCGGGCATGTTGCCCGTGACGTTGGTCCAGGAGGCGCCGTTGTCGCGGGTGACGTGCAGGAGGCCGTCGTTGGTGCCCGCCCAGATCAGCCCCTGTTCGATGGGCGACTCGGCGATGCCGAACACCGTGCCCGCGTACTCCACGCCGATGTTGTCGCCCGTGAGGCCGCCCGAGAAGCCCATGCGGCTGCGGTCGTTGAGGGAGAGGTCCGGGCTGATGACCTCCCAGCTCTGGCCGCGGTTGCGAGTGCGGTGCACGTGCTGGCTCCCGACGTAGACCGTCTCGTTGTCGTGCGGGGAGATGTGCACAGGGGCATCCCAGACGAAGCGGTAGCGGACGCCCTCCGCCGCACCCCGGCTCTGCTCCGGCCACACCTCGACGCCCCGCCACTGGCGCCGGTCCTCCTCGTAGCGCACCACGATGCCGCCGACCATGCCCGACCCCGAGGCCGAGGACCAGACGATGTTGGGGTCGACGGGATCGGGGGTGGCGAATCCGCTCTCGCCGCCGCCCACGTGGTGCCACATGCCGCGCGGAATGCCGGTGATGCGGCGCTGGCCCTGAATGCGGCTGTTGCTGGGACCGCGGTAGGTGGGCTCGTCCTGCTTGTTGCCGAGGACGTTGTAGGGGATCTCGTTGTCCACGGTCACGTGGTACATCTGCGCGTTGGTGAGGCGCTGGCGGTACCAGGTGCTGCCGCGGTTGATCGAGATGGAGAGGCCCTGATCGTGCGCGACAATCATGCGGTCGCCGTTGCCCGGGTCGATCCACATGTCGTGGTGGTCGCCGCCCGGCGCGTCCTCGCGCGGGATCACGTTGATTGCGCGGCCGCCGTCGGTCGATACCGAGAAGGACGCGGTCAGGAAGTACGCCTCGTCCTCGTCATCCGGCGAGACCACGACCCGCGAGTAGTAGTGCGGACGCCCCATGGCGTTGCGGTTGCGGGTGATGCGCTCCCAGGTGTGGCCGCCGTCGGTGGAACCCCAGACCTGGCCGTCCTCGGTCTCGCGGCCGTCCCACGGGATCCCGTCGCCGGTCTCGAGCATGGCGTAGACGCGCTGGTTGTTGGAGGGCGCGATCGCCACCGCGACCTTGCCCACCGGCAGGTTGGGCAGCCCGATGCCGTTGTCCGGACCGTTGAGCTTCTCCCAGGTGTCGCCGCCGTCGCGCGAGACGTGCAGGCCGCCGCCCGGTCCGCCGCTGGTGCGGCCGTAGGTGTGGATCTCGAGCTGCCACGTGCCGGCGAACAGGTTGCGCGGGTTGACCGGATCGAGGGCGATGTCGGAGCAGCCGGTGTTCTCGTCCACGAAGAGGATGCGCTCCCAGCTTTCGCCGCCGTCCATGGTGCGGTAGACGCCGCGCTCCTGCTGCGGCCCGTAGGAATGCCCCAGCGCGCACACGTAGACGATGTCGGGATCGGTCGGATGGATGGCGAGCCGCGGAATGCGCCCGGTCTGCTCGAGCCCCATGAGCGTCCAGGTCGCCCCCGCGTCGGTGGACTTGTAGATCCCCTGCCCGATGGAGATGTGGCTGCGGATCTTCCCCTCCCCGGTGCCGGCCCAGACGATGTTGGGATCGGTCACGGACACCCCCAGCGAACCGATCGACTGCACCGGCTGGTCGTCGAAGATGGCGTCCCAGTTCACCCCGCCGTCGGTGGTCTTGTAGATGCCTCCGGAGGCGGCGCCGACGTAGTAGGTGTAGGGGTCGCTGGGCAGGCCGGCGGCCGCGGAAAAGCGGTTGCCCTCGGGACCGATGTAGCGCCACTCGAGGTCGGCGTAGGCTTCGGGGGAAGGGGCCTGCTGGGCGGTGGCTGGCGCGGAAGCGGCAGCCAGGGCAAGCATGAGGAAGAAGGCGGGGATTCTGGGTGCGAAGGCGTTCATGGCAGGTCTCGCGTGGGACGGGGGACGGGGATGAAATGTCATGGCAGACGGCGCGGGTCGACGCGCGCGAAACGGCATCTGTCGGATGCCGCGGTCTTGTCTCATCGAGGGGGTAAGTACGCTTCCGCTCCGGCGGGCGTCAAGCTGGAAACCACGGCAGACCGGGTAGCGTGGACGATCAGGTCGATCTCGGCGGAAGTCACCGCGAAGTGGGGCGTGTAGCGGACGGAGTTCTCGCCTCCGTGAATCACACCCACGCCGTGCCTCCGCATTTCCTCTTCGACGCTGCCGGACCCGTGACTCCTGATGGCCGGCTCGAAGGCGCAACTCACCAGCAGGCCGGTGCCCTGCACCGCGGTAATCGGTCCGCCGAGATCGGAGGCCACGCGCTCCAGCTTCGCCACGAGTTCGGCGCCGCGCGCGCGGATGTTTTCGCGCAACTCATCGGTGAGCGACGACAGCATGGCCACGCCCACCTCGAGGGCCCGCGGGTTGGTGGTCATGGTATTGCCGTAGACGCCCCGCCGGTACATCGCGGCGGCCCGGGGCGTCATCGCGACAACCGAAAGCGGGTACTGGCCCGCGTTCAGCGCCTTCGAGTAGGTCTCCACATCGGGAGGATCCGCCTCCTCGAAGCCGGGATAGTCGACTATGGAAAGGCAACCGTGGGCCCGCAGTCCGGCCTGGATCGAATCGACCACAAGCAGGCTGCCGTGAGCACGGGACAGCGCGCGCGCGGCATCGTAGAACTCGCGGGTTACCGCCTTGCCTGGATTCCCCTCGCCCATCACCGGCTCCATGTAGAAGGCCTCGATGAACCAGCCTTCGTCGTCGGCGAGGGCATAGAAATGCCGCAACCGGCCGATGTCGTTGGCGGGCACGGTCAGGGCGTTGTGGCCGCGGAAGCTGGCGAGGTTGTCGCGGTAGTAGCAGGCCGTCGAGTCCGAGACCTGGGCGGGCCGGCTGGTGCGCCCGTGGAAGCCGCCTTCGAGCGCGAGGGTTCGGATGGACGCGCCGTCACGGGATCCGCCGGGGTCGGTGATCTGTTTCGCGTGGATGTCCGCGAGGCGGGAGGCGAAGGTCATCGCCTCGGAACCGCTGTTCAGACACACGAAGTGCTCAAAGGGACATGCGCCCGCCCGCCGGTGGCCGATCTCCGCCTCGAGCGCGCGGATCAGCCGGGGCTGACTGGGGCTCGCGGTCATGACGTTGGCCATGACACGAGGCTCGCTCATCGCGTCGAGGACCGCCTCCGGCGAGTGCCCGAGCCCAAGCATGCCGTAGCCGCCCGAATCGTGAATCACGGCGCCCGCGGAGGTGACGATCCAGGGCCCGCGCGCGGCGAGGGCGACATAGGGGTTGACGAGGTCGTCTGGGTAGAAGTTGAGGTAGCCTCGCTGCATCTCCCGGACCTGGTCCGTTTCGTCCAGTCCGATAAGGTGAGGCAACTCGCGCCGGAACCGGCGACTGGATTCCCCTGCTTCGGCGACGGCCTGGTGGAGAAGGGCGTCCCGGGCGGCGAAGCGCTCGATTACGGCGTCCGGGAGGCCCGGCGAGGAGTTCGCCCCGCTCTGCTCGCGGATGCCGCGAAGGATGTCGAGCGTATCCTGGGGCGTCGGCATTCGGCGGGCTCCGGGGGTGGCGGTTGCGATTGCAGGGGAAGGTCAAGCTAGAAAACCGCGCGGCGATTGAAAACTCCCACGCTCCTGACTCGCCGAGCCTCGACGCCTCAGCGCATCACCTCGTCCTCGCCAAGGTCAACGTGAAACCGTCATCTTCCCGTCCTCTGGCGTCGCTTGGCGAGTCGGCTCGCGTATGTTGTTCGGGTGTAGGAGCAGCAATGGCGATTCTCCGGCCCCGGGCCGGACCCATCAACCTGGAGTTGGACTCATGACGCGTTCCGCCCTCGCCCTTCCGATCGTCCTCGTACTCGCCGCCGGATGCGGGGGGTACGCGGCACCCGCCCCGCCCGCGCCCGCCAATGCAGCCGATGCGGCGGAGACCGCGATTCCCGACCAGGAAGCCGCAACTCCCGACCCGAGCCCGTCCGATCTGGCCGCCATGGTGGCGACCATCGAGATCGTGCCGGCCATCATCGAGGTGCAGCGGGGAGACTCCATCACCTTCCGCGGCATCCTGCGCGACGAGGCCGGCAACGTGGTCGAGGGAGCCCTGTGGGGGGTGAGCACGCTCGGGCCGTTCGAGCTGCGCTCCATCAAGGACGAGATTCCCGAGACCTACGTCCTGCGGGGCACGCAATACGGAGAGGCGGTGATCGGCGTTTTCCTCGGCCTGGCCGGGCCGTCCCCGGACCAGCCCAACTGGACGCCGGCCGCCGAGATCCCCGTGAAGGTGAACGACTACCCGGTGGCGCGCATCGACATCGACCCGCCCGGCTACGCCAGCTACGCGGGGACGTCCTTCGCGCTGACGGGGCGGGCGATCACCACGGCGGGGGAGGAGCACGCAGAGGAGATGGTGGAGTGGTCCTCGGCGGACGAGGCCGTGGCCACCGTGACGGCCGGCGGCCGGCTGGAGCTGGTCGCACCGGGTAGGGTCACGGTCGTCGGTGAGGCGGGCGGGGTGCGGGGTGAGCTCGCCCTGGACGTGGTAGCCAACCCGGTGGAGCGCGTGGCCGTGTCCGCCCCCGAGTCACGAGTGCGAACCGGCGACGTGGTGCGCCTCGCGGTCTCCGCCATGGACGGTTCCGGCGAGCGCGTGGATGATGTCGCGCTGGCCTACGAGGTCGAGGGCGCGGACGGAGCAGCCGCCGCCACCGCCACCACCTACATGGACGGCGCCTTCGTCGCTGAGGAGCCTGGCCGGTTCACCGTTCACGTGGACGCGGGAACCGCGGCCGAAGCAGTCGACATCGAGGTCTTCCCGAGGGAAGCCGCCAGGGAAGTCACGCTGGTGGGCCAGGGCCCGCTGGGCACCACGAGCTCGGACCTCTGGGTCTTCGAGGGCCTGGACGGGCGCGATTATGCGTACACGGGCACGATGTCCGCGGCCACCATGTACGCGTGGGACGTCACCGACCCCGCCGCACCCTCCATCGTCGACTCCGTCAGTGTGGACGGCCGTCGCGTCAACGACGTCAAGATCAACGACGAGCGCACCATCGCCATCGTCACCAGCGAGAACGCCTCCAATCGCCGCAACGGCATCACCCTCATCGACATCACCAACCCCGCCGACCCCGAGACCATCACCCACTACACCGAGGGGCTCACGGGCGGCATCCACAACGTCTGGTTCGTCGGCGACCTGGTCTACGCCATCAACGACGGCACCCTCGACGTCCACATCATCGACATTTCCGACCCCGCCAACCCCTTCGAGGCCGGGCGCTGGGGCCTCGACAAGCCGAACAAGTACCTGCACGACGTGAGCGTGGTGGACGGCATCGCCTACCTGTCGTACTGGAACGACGGCCTGGTCATGCTCGACGTCGGCGACGGGCGCTGGGGCGGGACGCCGACCGAGCCGCAGCCGATCTCCTCCTACAGCTATCTCTACGACATCAACGGCGCCCTCTTCGGCAACACCCACCATGCCATCCGCTACGGCGACTACGTGTTCCTCGGGGATGAGATCTTCGGATGCCCGGAATGCGACGGTCCCCGCGGCTACGTGCACGTCGTGGACGTCAGCGACATCGAGAATCCCCGCGAAGTCGCCGAGTTCAGGCTGCCCGACGCCGGAAGCCACAACCTCTGGGTAGAGGATGATCTGCTCTACATCGCCTACTACCAGGGGGGCCTGCGCATCGTCGACGTGTCGGGCGAGCTGCGCGGGGATCTGCTCGCGCAGGGGCGCGAAGTGGCGTCCTTCATGACCACGCCCGAAGGCGAAAACACGACCATGGCGTGGGGTCCGCAGCCCTACAAGGGCAACATCTTCGTGTCCGACATGCGCACCGGGCTCTGGGTCATGAACCTGGCCCCGGCGAGGGTGATCCCGTAGCGGTCCGGCGGTCCGGCGCTCACTTGCCGAGCCGGTGCGCCCGTCGGATTCTTGCATGTGAGCGCCCGTCCGCGGGCGCGCCGCCCGGCAGGTCGCTCCCGGTCAGCCGCGTGCCGCCTGTCGCTCACCAACCGAACCACAGGAAGGACCCCATGCGTCATCTCGCCGCCCTCCTCCTCTGCCTCTTCGTCTGGACCTGCGCCGAAGCCCCCGAGGCCGCCCGGGAGCCGGAAGTATCCGCCGAAATGCCGTTGCCGCCGGGATCCGTGTACGAGGGTCCGGCCTTCGAGTTCGAGGAAGTGGTGCCGGGGATCTTCCACGCCCGCGGGACCGGCTCACTCAATGTCGGCTCCCACGGCGCGGTGGTGGTGAACGACGATCACGTACTCCTCGTGGAGTCGCATATCTCTCCCGCGGCGGCGCGGGCGGCGTACGACGAAGTGATGGAGCTCACCGGCAGGCCGCTGCGCTACGTGGTCAACACCCACTTCCACTTCGACCACGCGCACGGCAACAGCGCCTACCCGGACGACGTGCATGTCATCGGGCACGAGTTCACGCGCGAGATGATCGAGAACGGCGGCTCGATGGGCCGCTCCTGGGAGAACTTCGTGGGTGGGCTCCCGGACCAGATCGCCCAGCTTGCGGACCAGGTCATGCGCACCGACATCGAGGAGGAGCGGATCGAGCTGGAGGACCGGCTCGCCTTCCTGGAGAACTACTACGCGAGCCAGGAGGGACTCGACCCGGAGAGCCCCAACACGACCCTGTCGGAGCGGATGACGCTGTTCGCCGGCGACCGGGAGATCCGCATCCTCTTCTTCGGGCGCGGTCATACCGGCGGAGACGTGGTCGTCCACCTCCCCGCCGAGCGGGTGCTCATCACAGGCGATCTGCTGCTCCCCCGGCTGCCCTTCATGGGCGACGGCTACCCGGGCGAGTGGGCCGAGACCCTTGAGCATCTGAAGGGACTGGAGTTCGACTGGGTGCTGCCGGGCCACGGCGATCCCTTCCAGGATCGCGGGATCATCGACCATCTGCAGGCCTACCTGCGCGACTTCGAGGAGCGGGCGACGGCGCTGCACGCGCAAGGGCTCTCCTACGAGGAAGCGGCAGTGCAGATCGACATGAGCGACCACGCCGCGAACTACCCGCAGATCATCGGGCCGGGCGTGCCGGCGATCGCGATGCAGCGGATGTTCGATCTGCTCGACGGAACGGCGGGGTAGGCATCCCGAGAGGCAGCAGACGCTGGCGAAAGGCCGCCCTACAGCGGCGTGATTTCCGTCAGAATGTCGCGCCCGCTGACCGCTCGAATTCCCTCTGCCAACGGGAAGGTGTGCGCTCCCACGTGAACCACATCGATCCCGCTCAGTCCGAGCACCTCCCGAGCGGTCCGCATCGACGACGTGACTTTGGGCGAGTCAGTCCGCTTGAACTCGAATCCGCGCCGCTGCCGTCCACGAACCACGAGGAGATCCAACTCCGGCCCGCCGTGGACCGACCAGAAATAGCATTCGTCCCACCGCGCCCGGATGCAACGCACCACTTGCTCCATGGCGAAACCCTCCCAACTGGCTCCAACCTTGGGATGCCTCGCCAGGTCGCGGGTGTTCGCAATGTCGAGTAGCACGTGCAGCAAGCCGCTGTCGGCGATGTAGGTCTTGGGCGATTTGACGATGCGCTTGGCGACGTTCTCCCTCCACGGGCGAAGCTGACGCATCAGGTAGGCACCGGTCATCCGGTCCAGGTAGCGTCGCACCGTCGTGTGAGCCAGCCCGAACGCCCGCGCCAACTCCGAGCCGTTCCAGGTCTGGCCGTGGTAGTGGGCCAGCATGGTCCAGAAGTCCTGCAGGAGCACCGGCGGCAAAGAGATGCCGAGCCCGGGCAGGTCGTGGCCGGCAAGCGACCGAACGAAATCCCGCCGCCACTGTTCGCTACGGCCTTCGTCTTCCGCGAGCCACGCTCTCGGGAAGCTGCCGCGCAGCCAGAGCTCGCGCCAATGCTCACCACCGACTTCGGCCAGATCGAAGCCCGTGAGCTCGTGATATCCGATGCGCCCCGCGAGCGACTCCGATCCCTGTCGCAACAATTCCGGAGACGCGCTGCCCAGCACCAGGAAGCGGGCAGGCAGGGGTCTGCGGTCTGCGAGCACCCGGAGGATCGGAAACAGACCGGGACGGGTCTGAATCTCGTCGATGATCACCAACCCACGGAGCGGCTCGAGGGCCAGCATCGGCTCGTTCAGCCTCGCCAGATCCCGAGGATCCTCCAGATCGAAGCGGGTGACGCGTTCCCGGCTGACCGCGAGTTCCAATGCGAGCGTAGTCTTTCCCACCTGCCGTGCACCGAGCAGCGCAACGACGGGATTGTCTTTCAGCTTACGCTCAACAGCGGCCAAGCGGCCGGGCCTGGGGATCAACATGTCTGAAAAATGAACCCTGGATGCTCATTTTTCAAGACGAAGAGGGCTGAGTCGCCTTCGCGCCCCCGATCAGTCGATCCGCCCCCGCTCCCGGAACTCCTCCGCCTTCTGCTCCATGCCCGTCTGCACCAGTTGCTCGGCCGTCTCGTAGCCTTGCTCCTCCGCATAGGCGCGGATGTCCTGGGTGATGCGCATCGAGCAGAACTTGGGACCGCACATCGAACAGAAGTGAGCCACCTTGGCGCCCTCGGCGGGCAGGGTCTCGTCGTGGAAGGCGCGGGCGGTGACCGGGTCCAGCGAGAGGTTGAACTGGTCCTCCCAGCGGAACTCGAAGCGCGCCTTCGAGAGGGCGTCGTCCCATTCCTGGGCCCGGGGATGGCCCTTGGCCAGGTCCGCGGCGTGGGCGGCGATCTTGTAGCTGATGACACCGGCCTTCACGTCGTCGCGGTTGGGGAGGCCGAGGTGCTCCTTGGGGGTGACGTAGCAGAGCATCGCGGTGCCGTACCACCCGATCTGGGCCGCGCCGATGGCGCTGGTGATGTGGTCGTAGCCGGGGGCGATGTCGGTGGTGAGGGGCCCGAGGGTATAGAAGGGCGCCTCGTCGCACCAGTCGAGCTGCTTGTCCATGTTCTCCTGGATCATGTGCATGGGCACGTGACCCGGTCCCTCGCACATGACCTGCACCCCGTGCTCCCAGGCGATGCGGGTGAGCTCGCCCTGGGTCCGCAGTTCAGCGAACTGGGCCTCGTCGTTGGCGTCGGCGATGGATCCCGGACGCAGCCCGTCCCCCAGCGAGAAGGAGATGTCGTACGCCGCCATGATCTCGCAGATCTCGCGGAAGCGGGTGTAGAGGAAGCTCTCCCGGTGATGCGCCAGGCACCAGTGCGCGATGATGGAGCCGCCGCGCGACACGATGCCCGTCACGCGATTCGCGGTCAGGGGCACGTAGCGCAGCAGCACCCCGGCGTGGACGGTGAAGTAGTCCACCCCCTGCTCCGCCTGTTCGATGAGGGTGTCGCGGTAGGCCTCCCAGGTGAGGTCCTCGGGAACGCCGCCCACCTTCTCGAGCGCCTGGTAGATGGGCACCGTGCCGATGGGCACCGGCGAATTGCGCAGGATCCACTGGCGGGTCTCGTGGATGTTCTTCCCCGTGGACAGATCCATGACGGTGTCCGCGCCCCACAGCGTCGCCCACTGCAGCTTCGCCACTTCCTCCTCGATCGAGGACGAGACCGCGGAGTTGCCGATGTTGGCGTTGATCTTCACCGCGAAGTTGCGGCCGATGATCATGGGTTCGGATTCGGGATGATTGATGTTCGCGGGGATGATGGCGCGCCCGCGGGCGACCTCGTCGCGCACGAACTCGGGGCTCATGCCCTCGCGGATGGCGATGAACTCCATCTCGCGCGTGATCTCGCCCCGGCGGGCGTACTGCAGTTGGGTGACGGGCCCGCCCGTGGAGCGCAGGGGCCGGTTGTGGAGCGCGGCCGGCATCTCGGCGCCGTTGGCGCTCTGCGGCGCGAGCGACGCCTGCGGGAGCGACTGGCCCACGCCGCCCCGCTCGGCGATCCACTCCGCGCGCAGCCTGGGGATGCCCTGGCGCACGTCGGTGTCCTGCGGGCCGGAGGTGTCGTAGACGCGCAGCGGGGGCTCGCCGCCGGAGAGGGTGATCTCGCGCATCGGCACGCGCAGGCCGCCGGGCCCGTCCACGAACACCTTGCGGGAGTTGGGGAAGGCGTCGCCGTAGTCGGCGGCGGCGGAGCTGGTGGGGAGGCTTCGGTCGACGCGGCGCATGCGGCGGGTGGAGGTGCGCCCGTTGCCGGCGTGCCCGTTTTCGCCTTGCGTGGTTGCAGGTTCGCGCTGTCCGTTGCCGTCTCCGGCGCGCCCGTTTCCGCCTTGCGATCCGCTTGAGTTGCGTGCCATCGGCCACCTTCCTGTGCTCGTGGGGACCTGCGGAACTCCGGGTCGGGAGTATCGGGACCCCGGATGTAGCGGTAAGATAGCGAGGATACCCCCAAAGGGCACAGGAAATCCTTCCCCGGACGCGGGCGCGGCGGCCGACTCCACCAGGCGCGCCGGCTCTCCGGACCATCGCACGAGAGGATGACGACACGATGCAATCGATGACCAGACGACCGCTCGCACGACGCTCCGCAGCACTGGCTCTTGTCGCGCTCGCCGCGATCGCTGCACTGCCGGGAATCGCCCTCCCCGGGGCAGCCGTCGCCCAGTCACCGGCGGCCCAGGCCCCCATCAACACCTACAACGCCATCCACCACCCGGTGGTGGGGCGCAACGGCATGGTGGCCAGCCAGAACTTCCTGGCCACCGAGATCGGGGTGGACATCCTGCGCCGCGGCGGCAACGCCATCGACGCAGGTGTGGCGGTTGGCCTCGCGCTCGCGGTGACCCTGCCGCGCGCGGGCAACGTTGGGGGCGGCGGGTTCATCCTGCTGCACCTGGCCGAGGAGGACCGCACGGTTGTGGTCGACTTCCGCGAAACCGCGCCCGCCGCCGCGCACGCGGACATGTTCTTCGAGGCGGACGGCGAGGTCGACAACGACGAGTACCGCTTCAGCCACAAGTCGTCGGCGATTCCCGCCTCGGTTGCCGGCTTCGATCACCTGCTGCGCAACTACGGCACCATGAGCTGGCGTGAAGTGGCCCAGCCCGCCATCGACCTGGCGCGCGACGGCATGGTGGTGTGGGAGGACCTGGCCGTGAACCTCGCCCGCAGCAAGCCACGGCTCAGCGCGAATCCGGCGTCGCGGGCCAAGTTCTACAAGCCCGACGGCTCCAACTACGAGGTGGGCGACCTGTACAGGCAACCGGATCTGGCCTGGACGCTGGAGCAAGTCGCCGAGGGCGGCGCCGACGCCTTCTACAGGGGCGAGATCGCGCGCCGCATCGCGACCGACATGGCCAGGCACAACGGCCTGATCACCATGGACGACCTGGCCAACTACCGCGTCGTCGAGCGCGAGCCGGTGCGCGGCACCTTCCGGGGCTACGATATCGCGGCCATGTCCGCGCCCAGCTCGGGCGGGATGCACATCGTCCAGATGCTCAACATCTTCGAGAACTTCCCCCTGAAGGAGATGGGCTACGGCAGCGCCGACGCCATGCACGTCATGGCCGAGTCGATGAAGCTGGCGTACGCCGACCGCAGCAAGTACCTGGGCGACCCGGACCACCTCGATCTCCCGGTCGCCGCCCTCACCAGCAAGGGCTACGCGGCGGAGCTGGCACGGGGCATCTCCCTCAGCAGCGCCCGCCCGTCATCGGACATCGGGCCCGGCAACCTTGCCCCCTACGAGAGCCCGGAGACCACGCACTACTCCATCCTTGACAGCGAAGGCAACGCGCTGGTCAACACCTATACGCTGATGTTCTCCTACGGCTCGGGCGTCGTGATCGAGGGCACCGGCATCCTGATGAACAACAACCTCGGCAACTTCACCCTGCGGCCGGATATCCCCGACGCGTTCGGGCTGATGGGGAGCGCCGACAACCAGATCGCCGCGGGCCGCCGGCCGGTGAGCTCCATGACCCCGATCATCGTGCTGCGCGACGGCCGGCCCTTCCTGCTCACCGGCAGCCCGGGCGGAAGCCGCATCATCACCACCAACCTGCAACTGCTGGTGAACGTGCTCGAACACGGCATGAACATCGCCGACGCCACCGCGCGCCCCCGCATGCACCACCAGTGGTATCCAGAGCGGCTGGAGGTCGAAAGCGGCTTCAGCCCCGACGTGATCCGCACCTTGCGCGCCCGCGGGCACGACGTCCAGTTCAGCGCCGGCATGGGCAGCCTGCAGACGGTGATGTTCTCCGACGGGCTCTTCTACGGCTACGCCGACCCGCGCCGGCCGGGGGCGATGGCGCTGGGGTACTGACGGGGTACTGACTACATCGCCGGACGCTGAGGGCGGCGTAGACGGGACGGGGACACGCTCGCCGCCGGTAGGGTTCGGATGCCCGGATTCACATGCGGGCGTCCATCGCCTCATTCGGCCGAGTTCGGAGGCTTCGGCTCGCTGAGGTCCGAGATCAGCTTTCCGAATTCGCATTCGCGGGTCCCAATCCGCCATTGACCTGTTTCGGCGCTGTTGGCGCCGGGGGGACCCGCACTCCGCGGTCCTGAATCGACCGGAAGACCGGTGATGGTTCGCGCGTATTCACATTCGCAAGTCTCGTTTCGCCATTGACCTGGTTAGGCGCTCGTGACGCCGGGGACCAACGCGCGGCTGTCCCGAATTCACATTCGCGAGTCTCGTTCCGCCATTGACCTTTGGTTCGGAGTTCGTGACGCCGGGGATCAGCGCGCGGCTGTCCCGAATTCACATGGCGGAGTCCCAAACTGCCATTGACAACTTTGAAGCGTGCGATTCCGCGGAGTCCGATATGCCAGATTCTCCGGCTCGCCAGGGGCTCCCACAGGCTCGCTGACGGCCCTCGCAGCCCCGTTCCTCCTCCGAAGGTCTCCAGACCTCACTTCGGCGACTACAGGGCATCCTGAGAAGCCGATTTCGGTGGCGTTATATTTGTACGTAAGTCATTGTACAATCTCATGTTGGGAGGAACGATGATCGCATCCCCGGAAGTTCTCTACGACATTCGCCGGCAACCTTCTCCGTGGCCCGCAGTGGTACGAGAACCGACTGTTGACCGACCTGCCACCGATGCGATTGCCGGGCCCGTCCCTGCGAGCACTGACGTCGTGGCTCGCGACGTCGGCTCCGCGCCCCCCGGTTCCGGCGCTCGAACCGCGTCTCCCGATGCCATCCCGGCGCCCTCCCGTCCCGAACCCGTCTCTGCGCCTTCCCCTTCCGGGGCCAAGCCCGACGACGACCTGGCCAGGCTGGGCGACCGCATCGCCGAGCTGGCTGCCGGCATCAACGCCGCGGAAGCGCAGATGATGACCCTCATTGCCGACTTCGATCGCCGGGGCGGCTGGAAGGACGACTTCGGGTCCTGCGCCGAGTGGCTGGCCTGGCGGATCGGCATCAAGATCGGCCCGGCGCGCGAGCGGGTGCGCGCCGCCCGTGCACTGCAGAACCTGCCGCAGACCGCCGGCGCGCTGCGGGAGGGGAGCATCTCGTACGCGAAGGTGCGGGCGCTGACGCGCGTGGCCACGCCCGAGAGCGAGGCGAAGCTGCTCGAGTTCGCGCGAGCGGGCTCGGCGGCGAACCTGGAGCAGATGGTGCGCATGTGGAAGAAGTTGTCGCGCGACGAGGAGTTGACGGCCGAGCAGGCCCGGCACCGCAGCCGGGCGTTCTCGGTCTTCGTGGACGGCGACGGGATGTACGTGGTGAAGGGGCGTCTCGAGCCCGAGGTCGGAGCGGTGCTGATGAGGGCGGTCGAGGCGGCGTCGGATGCGCTGTTCCGGGGCGAGGGCGGGGCCGCCCGCGGCGGACAGGATGCCGGAAGCAGCGGACGAGGCGCGGCGACCCGCGAGCCTGGTTCCGATGATCTCCGGCCGAGGCCGAAGCAGCGGCGGGCGGACGCCGTGGGGCTGCTCGCGGAGCGGGCGCTGGCGGCTGGGTTCGGGGGCGGCGAGTCGCGCGACTCCCGCGGAGACTCGGATGCGCTCGCGACGGAAAGCCGGGGTGAATCGGGTGGCGGCCCCGGTGAACCGGGGCTGCAGACTCGGCCCCGCGCCGAGTCCGGCACCCGCGCCGAGCGCTACCAGGTCATGGTCCACTGCGATGCAGCGACGCTGGCGGCGGAGGGAGAGCCCGGAAGGTCCGATCTGGACGGCATTCGCGTTTCCGCGGAAACGTCGCGGCGCATAGCGTGCGATGCCGCGGTGGTCGCGATGGTCCACGCGAAGGACGGCTCGATGCTGAGCGTGGGCCGAAGGACGCGCACGATTCCACCGCACCATAGGTGTTCAGCAAGGTCCCGTAACGTCTCGTAATTCCGGATAACACGTTGGCATCACTTGTGTTGTATGTCTCTTGACGGTTCAGACGATTCCGCTTAGTCTTGTTCCGTTAGTGATAACCTACGGTGATAACCAGAATCCACACGGAGCACGCCGTGACGCGACCCAAACGCCTGAGCGCCGCGTTCGTTCGGACCGTCAAGCGACCGGGGCGGTACGGGGACGGTCGCGGCGGATACGGGCTCTCGCTGCTGGTCAAGCCCACCGCCTCAGGAAAGCTGTCGAAGACCTGGGCGCAACGGATGCGGATCGGCGGCAGGCCCTTCAACGTCGGCCTCGGTCCCTATCCGGTCGTGACGCTGGCCGAGGCGCGGGCGAAGGCGCTCGAGAATCGGCGCGCCATCCACAAGGGCATGGATCCGCGCAGCGGCGGCATGCCGACGTTCGAGCGGGCGGCCGAGAAGGTGATCGCGCTCCACGCGAAGAACTGGAAGGGCGACGCCAGCGAGAAGCAGTGGCGGCAGTGTCTTCGGGACTACGTGTTTCCGAAGCTGGGGCGCAAGCGGGTGGGCGAGATCACGACCGCCGACGTGCTGGCCTGTCTGGCACCGATCTGGAACGAGAAGCGGCCCACGGCGGCGCGGGTGCGCCGGCGCATCGGCGCGGTGATGAAGTGGGCGGTGGCCAGGGGCTACCGCGAGGACAACCCGGCGGGCGACGCCATCGCGGCGGCGTTGCCGCGGGGCACGCGCCACCGGACGCACTTCCGGGCCTTGCCTCACGGCGAGGTAGGGGCGGCGCTTGCGGCGGTCCGGGCGTCGGACGCGTGGCTGGGCATCCGGCTGTGTCTTGAGTTCGTGGCCCTGACGGCGACGAGGAGCGGCGAGGCGCGCAGGGCGCGGTGGCCGGAGATCGACCGGGACCGCCAGACGTGGACGGTGCCCGCCGAGCGCATGAAGACCGGGCGGGAGCACCGGGTGCCCCTTTCGACGGGCGCGCTTGCGGTGCTGGACCGGGCCAGGGAGATCGAGAACGGGTCGGGGTTGATCTTCCCCAGCTTCAAGGGACGGGAGCTGCGGAGCCCTCAGGTGGCGGGGGCGTTTCGGGACTTGCGCATCCCGAGCACGGTGCACGGGCTGCGCAGCTCGTTCCGCGACTGGGCCGCCGAGGCGGGCGTGGACCGCACGGTCGCCGAGGCGGCGCTGGCGCACAAGGTCGGCGGGGTCGAGGGCGCGTACTTCAGGAGCGACCTGTTCGAGCGCCGACGCCGGGTCATGCAGGACTGGTCGGCGTATCTGGCGGCCGGGAGAGCGGGCGCCGGGAGCTGATCCGAGCCCGCGACCGGGCTCGGAGGCCGTTTCGGGGGCACAACGGGGTCGTTTCGGGTATTCTTCGGGCCTCAGGATCGCCTGAGATCGACGATCGCCGGTCTCCGAGGGGTACGGGTAGGGCGGAACCGGGCCGCTCGGCAGAGAGCGCTGGGGGTTGCGTCTCCGCCGTCCTTGAGGCGGTCGGCCAAGAGGCCGGGGAGCTTGCCGGCGACGGCCCGGTGGACGCTGTCCGGGACGGTGCTCCGAGAGGCGCTTTCGGCGGCGTCCCCAAGGGCTGGCTGACGACCGTTATTGGTCGTAAGCCAGCCTACGCAATGTAAAACATTCGCGCTCTGGCGAGGGGTGCTCCGCCCCCCTTCGATCCCCCCGGAAAACCGCCGCTCCGGCAGCGTTCGCGGTTGGGGGTGTTCGCCCCCCTCCCGCCTGGCCGAACGTCCAGGCGACCGGTCGCCGGATGGTCTCCCGCCGACCACCGATCACCGCCGGTCGAGGCCGTCGATTTCGCGAGCGGGTCCTGCGTCGGGACCGGCGGACGACGTGGTTGGCGTTGCCACCGCTTCGGCGCCGGTCCCCCCGGCCTCCGGGACGGACTCCGCCCGTCCCTGCGCCGGGGTCGAGCCCCCTTCCCAACCCAGCGAAGCCCGGTCGGCCGCGGTCAGCCCACCGCCACCCACCTCGCGCGATGTTGCTTCTGCATCCGGTGGACGGCGCCGATGATGGCGAGAAGCACAAGGATCAGCGGAATCTCCAGGATCCAGTACACAAGCCCTGCAGCTGCTGCAGCTGCTTCCAGGCTCGCCACAGCTGGCGCGGTGAAGGGCAGCAAGCCGGGCCCAGTCATCGCGGCGAGGGTTCGGGCTACCGTCAACTCCACGATGACGACGCCCCAGAACGGCACGATCCAGAGGATCCACCACCAGCGAAGCAGCGGCGATACCGGTTCGTCGCGCCAGTCCGCAGGGTTGCGGGAGGCGCGCCAGATCTCCGTCATGGCCTGGTAGGGCTTCCAGAACCACGCGATCGGCACAAAGTGCCAGCCCACCGCCCACCCCGGCGTAAAGTGCATGCCGGCTGCGCCCAGTTGTCGTGCGTTGTGATTGGCCCGATGAATCCAGGTGAGCACCAGGATCGCCGTAATGAGCCAGATCGGCACCCCCGTCAGGAACCAGAAGAGGTCAAACGCGGTTCCTGCCGACTCTCCCACGCCTTCGGTTCCTAGCAGATTGGCGGCATCCGACCCTAAGCGCACGAGGGCCGTGGCGATGCTGGCGTACAGAAACCCCCGCGTCCATCTCGTCAGCGCGGTCGGATCCCTGAAGCCCTCGGTCGGTTCGGGGGCAGTCGAATGATTCTCCATGCTTACCTCGCTTCCGAGGTTCGTATGTGTCGTAGAGAGGTGCCCATACTAGCTACCAAAACTAGTCGGCTACGATCGGGCGAGCGAAGTCTTCAACCCCAAACTGACGGTAGCCCGTTGCCCTCGTGCCTACCTGGGTCGGGTTCCGATCCGGCTCCAGCGTATCTCGCGGATGAAGGGGAATGGCCGGTGGGAATCCCGGTTGTAGGAGAAGTATCGGACGAGGATCCGCCCCTCGAAGCGCCAGCGCTCCAGAAGTCCCCAAGTGCGTGAATCCAGACTCTCGTCGCGATGGTCGCCGAGCATGAAGTACCGACCGTCGGGAATCGCGAGTGGACCCCATGTGTCGCGGGTCGGCAGGTAATCCTCCCTCGGACCGCCAACGAGGATCTCTTGGTGCCACAGCATCGCGGCTGCCGAGTAATTGGGCTCCCCATCGGTGTGCAGCACGTATGGCTCGTCCTGCGCCCGCCCGTTCAGATACAAGGTCTTGTCCCGCATTTCCAGCGTGTCGCCGGGCATGCCGATGAGCCGCTTGACGACGATGAGCCCGTCCTCGTGCGGAGGATCGAATACCAGGATCTCCCCTCTCCGGGGCTCGGAGTAGCCGGGAATGCGAATGTCGGTGAACGGGATTCGCGAGCCCATTGCAGCCTTGTTGACCCACACGAAGTCCCCGGCCAGCAACGTGGGCTCCATGGATCCGGAGGTGATGGTAAAGGCCTGCAGGGCCACCACCCGGATGGTCAAGAGGCAGAAGACGAAGCACGCGCCCCTGAGGAGCGAACGCCTCCACGACGGTCTCAGCTCTTTGTCCTTCAGCTTGTTCTTTCCCATGGCGGGAGGATCTTACTGGATGATCCATCACCCGGGCAAGCCGACTCCGACCCCGGTCCTGTCCGATTCCCTGAGGCAAAGGGAACAGCTTCGAGTCGGCCTCGCACTCGTCCACAGACCTCTCTTGAGATCCAATGGATTCTTGGCTCAGGGTGGGGATACCAATAGTGATAACACCCGATCGAGGTTCGCCGTACTATGTTGTTGTTATATCAGTTACAGGATTACCGGGTCGGACGATTCCTCCGCACATCCGGCGGGCGCTGGAGGAGCGCGACCGGGGATGCCGGTTCCCCGGATGTGGCTGCCGGTTCACCGAGGCGCATCACGTGAAGCACTGGGCCGACGGGGGCGAAACGAGCCTCGGGAACACAGTGTTGCTATGCCGGCGGCATCATCGCGCGGTTCACGAGGGGCGGGTGAAGGCATCGGTGGCAACCGACGGAACGGTGGTGTTCTTCACGCGCAGCGGGAAGATGCTGGCCGATGCGCCGAGACAAGTCTGGAGGGATTTGGCCCCGGTCCCATCGGTGCATCCCGGCGCCCCGTCGAGGGGCGAGACCGTCGTGCTCTCGAACGGGGCCGCGCTCTACCGTGACTCAGCCATCCCGTGGGAGATCGAGGCCGAGGCGCGGGAAGCCGTGGAGGAATCTCTGGAATGATGGCGCGGTCTCGGGGGCCTGGGTGCCGGCCCCGTCTGAACCCACCTCGAACCGGTTACGCGCCGCGCCCGCGGTCGCGTCGGATACTCGTCGCTCGCCGGCCGCGGTCAGCTCGTCGCCACCTGTGCCCGGTGATGTTCGGTCTGCATCCGGTGGACTGCTGCGATGATGGCGAGCAGCACGAAAATCAGCGGAATCTCCAGGATCCAACTCACGAGTTCAGCGGCCGCTTCCACGTTCTCCGCGTCTGTCTCCTCGAGGTTGCGGCGTGCCGCCAGATCCACGATCAAGAGGCTCCAGGTCGGTACGATCCAGAGGAACCACCACCAGTGCAGCAGCGGGGACACCGGTTTGCCACGCCAGTCGGCAGGGTTCCGGGAAGCGCGCCATATCTCCGTCATAGCCTGGTAGGGCTTCCAGAACCATGCGATGGGCACAAAGTGCCAGCCCACCGCCCACCCCGGCGTGAAGCGCATGCCGGCTGCGCCCAGTTGTCGGGCATTGTGGTTGACCCGATGAATCCAGGTGAGCACCAGGACTGCGGTAATGAGCGGGACCGGGAGCCCGGTGAAGATCCAGAAGATCACCCTCAGTCCGATGTCCAGATCAGCCTCGCCTCCGCCTCCCAGCAGGTCACGAGCACTGGACCACATCCCCAGGAGGCACGAAACGATACCGACGTACAGAAACCCCCGCGTCCACTTCATGAGCCCGGTGGGATCCCTGAAGCCTTCGGTTGGTTCGGGAGTGGTCGAGTGATTCTCCATGCTCATCTCGCCTGCAGGTTCGGGCGCGTGGGCGAAAGTTGCGCCGCCGCGGCCCAAGATAGGCGGACGCGAGCGGACGGGCGAAGCGATACGGCCATCGCCCTGACGACCCCCCGACCGTTGGCGAGGAATCGCTCCGAAGGACGTCTTCCTGGTCCCTCGTCCCCGTGTCGGCTCCCCGCCCCGGATCCGAACTCCACCACATGCGCCCGCCAGGTTTCCGCGTCGCCCGGCGCGCCGTGCGCCTCGGATACCACCTCAAGCCGAATCGGCGTCACCTCGATGAGCAGCACGCTCTGGTCCCGGTCCGGGTAGAACGGCGTCCACGACTCCTTCCAGTGACGGGCCTTCATCTCCGGGTCGTCCACCAGGCGTGCCCGTCCGATGAGCGTGACGTATGCGGGCACGTCGTCGGCCAGGTAGTGGAGCGCCACCCGGGGTCGGGCGCGCAATTGCTCCACCTTGCGGCTGTCGGGGTTGGTGGCCAGCCGCACCACCCAGTCGTCGTCCGGCGGAAGCGGGTCCATGGCGCGCACGGCCGGATAGCCCTCGTCATCCAGCGTCGCCAGCGACACGAACGCCGCCCCCTCCACCACCTCGCGCGCGATGCCGAGCAGTTCGGCGCGCGACGGCGTCTGGGCGCCAGCCGTGCCCGCCACGGCCAGCGAGGCCGTCCACGCCGCCGTCGCGAGTGAAGCCATCCGCGCGGCCACGGCCACCGGGGTCATCCACGCCGCGGCCTGCGAGGTCATCCAAGCCGCTGCGGCCTGCGAGGTCATCCAAGCCGCTGCGGCCTGCGAGGTCATCCAAGCCGCTGCGGCCTGCGGGGCGATCCTCACGAGGCGCGCGCCCGCTCTACACGCGTTACATATTTTACGCATTTTACGTATTCGAGACCTCGCTTCAGACGTTCTGCTACACGTTAAAGAGCACCCGCAGGACATCCCCGTCCTGCACGACGTAGTCCCTGCCTTCCACCCGCAGCCGCCCGGCCGCCTTCACCGCCTGCTCCGATCCGTATTCCTCCAGGACATCGAACGGGATGACCTCCGCCCGGATGAAGCCGCGCTCCATGTCCGAGTGGATCTTCCCGGCGGCTCGTCGCGCGTCGGTGCCCGCGCGGATGGTCCAGGCTCGCACTTCCGGCCCCGCCACGGTGAAGAAGGACATCAGGTCCTGCAGTTGGTAGGCCGCGCGAATGAAGCGGTCGAGGGCGGGCTCGGCCAGCCCCATGTCGCGCAGAAACTCCCGCTGGTCCGCCGGCTCGAGCATCGCGATCTCCGCCTCGAGGCTGGCCGAGAGCGACATGCCCCCGGCGCCCATGCGGACCAGCGCCTGCTTGAGTTCACCCGGTAGCGGATCCTCCCGTTCCTCCGGCAGCGGCGCGTCGAGTTCATCCGAGCGGGACTCCGCCAGATCATCCGGCAACGCCTCGCCCCCGTCGTCTTCCTCGCGGTTGAGCACGGCCAGCAGCGGTGCGTCGGTGACCAGCGAATAGCCGCGCAGGAGCGAACGATCCAGCTCCGATTCGGGAAGCACCCGCAGCGGCCGTTCCGACTCGAGCGTCTCCTGCATGCGTTCGAAGGCCGCCACCTCGAGCCCGCGCTTCGCTTCCTTGCGCGCCCGCTCCAGCCAGCGTTCGACGAACACCAGATCGGCGAGGACGCATTCGGCGTGGAACGCCTCGAGCTCGGCGGCGGGATCGGGGGCGTGCTCGAGCGCCGGGTTGTCGAAGCCGCGCAGAACGAGGCAGAGGGCGTCCTGGTCGCGCACCTGCTGCAGCGCCGCGGTCGAGAGCCCGCGCTGTTCGGAACCGTGTTCTCCGGGGATGTCGCAGAAGACGATGCTGGCGAAGGTGGTCTTCTTCGGCCGGTAGAGGGCCGAGAGCCACTCCACCCGGGGATCGGGCACGTCCACGACGGCGCGGCGCACCTCGCCTCCGTATCCGACCGGTGCGTCCTGACCGGTCATCGCATTGAACACGGTCGTCTTCCCCGAACCCGGGAAGCCCACCAGGCCAACCTTCACGCTGTCGTTCCCTCCATTCTCGTGGCCGAGTCAAGGAATCTGCTTCTGACATTCCTTGCCTGCCAGCCTTGCGAAGTCGGCGCAAGCGTGATCCCTTGCAAGGTTCTACCGATTGATGGGCACAGGCAGGAGCGAGGGACACCGCATGGAACCGACGGTCTCGGTCAACTATCTGGCCATCCTCGTCTGTGTCGTCGTCGCGATGCCGCTTGGATTTCTGTGGTTCGGGCCGCTCTTCGGCAAGACCTGGGCCCGGCACATGGGGATGGAGGGTGAAGACGCCCAGGGAGGGATGGCCAAGGCCATGGTCATCTATGCCCTGGGCTCATTCCTTCTCGTGTTCGTGCTCGCCCACTACGTCGCTCTGGTGCGGCCCTCCGCGTGGGGCGTGGGTCCCGATCAGGCGCCCTGGGTCTACGCCTGGAACGGAGCGTTCTGGCCCTGGCTGGGCTTCTTCCTTCCGCTTCAGATGGGGCGGGTCGCGTGGGAAGGGAAGAAGTGGGGGCTGGTCGCCATCAACTCCGGGTTCGACCTGGTCCGGCTGCTGATTTTCGCGATCATCCTCACGCACTGGCACTGATCCCTCACGTACCGGAGCAGTCGGCGTAGCGGGGTCGATGCCGGCTGGAAGCGATCGCCATCCCCTGTCCCGGGCATAAGCTGTTACCATTCCCCCGGGCAGTACCGATTACCGAGGAGTACACATGGCCAGGATCACGGTCTTCGACACCACTCTGAGAGACGGCGAACAGTCCCCGGGCTGTACCATGACCCCGTCCGAGAAGCTTCGCATGGCGCACCAGCTCGAGGAGCTGGGCGTGGATGTGATCGAGGCGGGGTTCCCGATCGCCTCCGACACCGACTTCGACGCGGTCGGGACCATCGCGCGCGAGATCCGGGAGCCGGTCATTGCGGCGCTGGCGCGGGCCACCGCGGGCGACATCGACCGGGCCGGGCACGCGGTGGAGGGAGCACGCCGGTCGCGCATCCACACCTTCATCGCGACATCGGACATCCATCTCGAGCGCAAGCTCGGCATCGGGCGCGAGGAGTGCCTGGAGCGGGCGGCGGCGGCGGTCGAGCGCGCCTGCCGCTTCACCGACGACGTGGAGTTCAGCGCCGAGGACGCTACCCGCACCGATCTCGACTTCCTGTGCGCGGTCATCACCGCGGCGGTGGAGGCGGGCGCCACCACGGTCAACATCCCGGACACGGTCGGCTACACCTTCCCGGCCGAGTTCCGCGACACCCTGCGCGAGCTGGTGGCCAGGGTGCCAGGGCTGGGCGACGAGGTGGTGCTCTCGGTGCACTGCCACGACGACCTGGGGCTCGCGGTGGCCAACAGCCTGGCCGGGCTCGACGCCGGGGCGCGGCAGATCGAGTGCACCATCAACGGCATCGGCGAGCGCGCGGGCAACGCATCGCTCGAGGAGATCGTGATGGCGCTCAAGGTGCGCGCCGACATCAACGAGCACTTCACCGAGGTCAACGCCGAGAAGCTCTATCCGACGAGCCGCCTGCTGAGCGAGACCATCCGTGTCATGCCGCAGCCCAACAAGGCGATCGTGGGCGACAACGCGTTCGCGCACGCCGCGGGCATCCACCAGCACGGCATGCTGAGCGACCGGGCCACCTACGAGATCATGACCCCGGAGACGGTGGGCGCGCCTCCGACCCAGCTCGTGCTGGGCAAGCACTCCGGGCGGCACGCGCTGCGCCACCGCTACGAGAAGCTCGGGCACGACCTCACTGACGAGGAGATGGCCGAGGCGTCCCGCTATTGCACGGATCTCGCGGAGCGCCGCATCGACGTGACCGACGAAGCCCTGCTTTCGATCCTGCGCAGGATCAAGAGCGAGGAGGGTGAGTCGCGGGTCCAGGGCAGATCGGCGGACCGGGCCTACAGGTAGCTCGGCGCATCCGGATGATCCCTCCAGATCAGCGGACCTTTTTTCCACTTTAGAGCAGCCGCGCGCACGGGCGCGCGCACAGAACGAGGATACCGGCAGATGAGCGAAGCGACGATGGGAAGCAACGGGGCTTCCACCGAACTCCTTCAGGGACGGTCCGTGGCCGTCATCGGCTACGGCAGCCAGGGGCATGCGCACGCCCTGAACCTGCGGGACTCGGGAGCCGACGTCGTGGTGGGTCTCTACGAGGGAAGTTCGTCCGCGGACAAGGCGCGGGCCGACGGGCTCGAGGTGGCCTCCGTCGCCGACGCCGCAGCCGGGGCCACGGTCGTCTCGATTCTCATTCCCGACACGATCCAGCGGGACGTGTACGAGGCCGAGATCGAGGGGCACCTGGACGCCGGGGACACCCTCGTCTTCGCCCACGGATTCAACGTCCACTACGGCGAGATCGTGGCGCCGGAGCACACCGACGTCATCCTCATCGCGCCCAAGTCCCCCGGGAACCGCGTGCGCGAGGAGTTCGTCGCGGGCCGCGGGGTGCCGGCGCTCTACGGGGTTCATCAGGATGCCAGCGGCGGCGCGACCGAGTTCGCCCGGGCGTACGCCGCGGGGCTGGGATGCGCACGGGCGGGCATCCTCGAGACGACGTTTGCAGCGGAGACCGAGACCGACCTGTTCGGGGAGCAGGCGGTGCTGTGCGGGGGCTTCACCGCGCTGGTTCAGGCCGGCTTCGAGACGCTCGTGGAAGCCGGCTACGATCCCGCCCTCGCCTACTTCGAATGCCTGCACGAGCTGAAGCTGATTGTGGACCTGGCGTACGCGCACGGCATCTCGGGGATGCGCCGCGAGGTCAGCGACACCGCCGAGTACGGCGACTACGTCAGCGGTCCGCGGGTTGTGGGCGATGCCTCGCGCGCGGCGATGAAGGAGATCCTGGCGGACGTGCAGTCCGGAGCCTTCGCGCGCCAGTGGATCGAAGAAGCGCGCGGCGGACGCGAGGCGTTCGACCGCATGCGGGTGGAAGGCGCCGAGCATCCCATCGAGACGGTGGGCAGGAAGCTGCGGTCGCACATGGCCTGGCTCTAGTCCGGGGATGAAGCCGCGGCAACTGCCCCTCCGCAGCCAGGCGCTGGTCGCCGGGCGGGACCGGGCGGCGGCGCGCTCCATGCTGCGCGCGGTCGGCATGGAGGACGACGACTTCTCCAGGCCGCTGATCGCGATCGCGAACACCTGGACCGACACTACGCCGTGCAACGCCCACCTGCGCGACCTGGCCGACTCGGTGCGGCAGGGGATCCGCGAGGCGGGGGGAATGCCGCTCGAGGTCAACACCATCGCCATCTCGGACGGGATCACGATGGGGACCGAAGGCATGAAGGCCTCGCTGGTGAGCCGGGAGCTGGTCGCGGATTCGATCGAGCTGGTGGGGGATGCCTACGGGTTCGACGGGGTGCTGGCCATCTCCGGATGCGACAAGACCATTCCGGGCACGGTGATGGCGCTGGCGCGCCTGGATCTGCCCAGCCTGATGCTCTACGGGGGGTCGATTCAGCCGGGCCGCTACCGGGGGCGCGACGTCACCATCCAGGACGTGTTCGAGGGGATCGGGGCGTGCGCGGCCGGGCGCATCAGCGAGGCGGACCTGGACGAGCTGGAGCGCGCGGCGTGCCCGGGGGCGGGTTCGTGCGGCGGGCAGTTCACCGCCAACACCATGGCGACCGTCTTCGAGGCCATGGGCATCTCGCCGATGGGAAGCGGCTCGGTGCCGGCCACCGACCCGGCCAAGGCGGGGGTCGCGCGCGACTGCGGCCGCCTGGCGGTCGACCTGGTGCGGCGCGGGGTGACGGCGCGCGACATCCTCACGCGCGAGGCGATGACGAACGGGGTCACCCTGGCGGTGGCCACCGGCGGCTCGACCAACGCGGTGCTGCACCTGCTGGCGGTCGCGCGCGAGGCGGGGGTGGAACTCGAACTGGAGGACTTCGACCGCATCAGCGCGCGCACGCCGGTGATCGCGGACATGAAGCCGTGGGGCCGCTTCGTGGCCACCGACATGCACGCGGCGGGCGGGGTGCGGCTGCTGGCGGCCCGGCTGCTGGGCGCGGGGCTGCTCGACGGCGACGCGGCCACCGTCACCGGGCGCACGGTGGCGGAGGAGGCGGCGCTGGCGGCCGAGGCGGCTGGGCAGGAGGTGGTTTCGTCCGTGGAGGACCCGGTGAAGCCCCACGGCGGCCTGCTCATCCTGAAGGGCAATCTGGCGCCCGATGGCTGCGTGCTGAAGGTGGCCGGCCCCGAGCGCGGCCATCACAGCGGCCCGGCGCGCGTCTTCGACTGCGAGGAGGACGCGTTCGAGGCGGTGCAGGCGGGCGCCATCTCCGCCGGGGACGTGGTGGTGATCCGGGGGGAGGGGCCGCGCGGCGGGCCCGGCATGCGGGAGATGCTGGCGGTCACGGCGGCGCTCACCGGGGCGGGGCTGGGACCCTCGGTGGGGCTGCTCACCGACGGCCGCTTCTCGGGCGCCACCCACGGGCTGATGGCCGGCCACGTCGCGCCCGAGGCGGTGGACGGCGGGCCCATCGCGGCCGTGCGGGACGGCGACACCATCACCTTCGACGTGGCGGCGCGCACCCTCTCGGTGGACCTGAGCGACGAGGAGATCCGCGAGCGGGCGAGCGCCTGGCGCCCGGCGGCGCAGTCCGTCAACGGCTCCGCCACCGGCGTCATGCGCAAGTACGCGCGCCTGGTTGCGTCCGCGTCCGAGGGCGCGGTCACCAACCGCGCATGAGCGAGACCCGCACCGGCGAGCGCGCATGAACGCCCGACCCACCACCCTGTTCGAGAAGGTCTGGGAGCAGCACGTCGTGCGCCGCGAGGAGGGGCGCCCCGACCTCATCTACATCGACCTGCACCTGGTCCACGAGGTCACGTCGCCGCAGGCCTTCGCGGGGCTGAACACGGCCGGCCGCGCGGTGCGGCGCCCGGAGCGGACGCTGGCCACCGTCGACCACAACGTGCCCACCACCCACCGTTCCCTCCCGGTCGCCGACCCGGTCGCGACCCGCCAGATCGAGGCGCTCCGCGAGAACGCCGCCGAGCACGGCATCACCCTCTACGACATGGGTCACGAGCGGCAGGGCATCGTGCACGTGATCGGCCCCGAACTGGGCGCGACCCAGCCCGGCATGACCATCGTGTGCGGGGACAGCCACACCTCCACCCACGGCGCCTTCGGGGCGATCGCCTTCGGGATCGGCACCTCGCAGGTCGAGCACGTGCTCGCCACCCAGTGCCTGCTCATGGAGCGCCCGCGCAGCATGGAGGTGCGCTACCGCGGGCGCCTCGGGCCGGGGCTCACCGCCAAGGACCTGATCCTCCACACCATCGGCCGCATCGGGGTGGCGGGGGGGGCCGGGCACGTGCTGGAATACCGCGGCGAGGCGATCCGCGCGCTCTCCATGGAGGGCCGCATGACCGTGTGCAACATGTCGATCGAGGCGGGCGCGCGCGCCGGCATGATCGCGCCCGACCAGACCACCTTTGAGTATCTGCGTGGGCGCCCGCGCGCGCCCGCAGGCGAGGCCTTCGACGAAGCGGTGGCGCGCTGGTCGACCCTGGGCACCGACCCGGGCGCGCGCTTCGACCGGGTGGTGGAGGTCGACTTGGCCGGCCTGGAGCCGCAGGTCACCTGGGGGACCAACCCCGGCATGGTGGTCCCCGTCTCCGGGCGGGTCCCCGACCCGGCCGACCTGGCCGACCCGGACAACCGGGCCACCGCCGAGCGGGCGCTCTCCTACATGGGCCTCGAGCCGGGCACGCCCATGCAGGACATCGAGCTCGACCGCGTCTTCATCGGCTCGTGCACCAACTCCCGCATCGAGGACCTGCGCGAGGCGGCGCGGGTGGCGCGCGGAGGCAAGGTGAGCACGCGCGTGCACGCCCTGGTGGTGCCCGGCTCCACCGCGGTGAAGGCGGCCGCCGAGGCCGAGGGGCTCGACCGTGTCTTCCGCGACGCCGGCTTCGAGTGGCGCGAGTCCGGCTGCTCCATGTGCCTGGGGATGAACGACGACATCGCGGGGCCCGGCGAACGCTGCGCCTCCACCTCCAACCGCAACTTCGAGGGCCGGCAGGGAAGGGGGGCGCGCACCCACCTGGTGAGCCCGGCGATGGCTGCGGCCGCCGCGGTGACGGGCCGCTTTACCGACGTGAGGAGCCAGGCGTGAGCACCACCACCCACGCCATCCAGCCGCTCCGCCGCGTCGAAGGCATCGTGGCCCCCCTCGACCGCGCCGACGTGGACACCGACCAGATCATCCCCAAGCAGTTCCTGAAGCGGGTCGAGCGTGCCGGCTACGGGCAGTTCCTCTTCAACGACTGGCGCTTCCGTCCCGACGGCTCCCCGCGCGCCGACTTCGTCCTCAACCAGCCCGGATACGCCGGGGCCGCCATCCTCGCGGCGGGCCGCAACTTCGGCTGCGGCTCCTCGCGCGAGCACGCGGCCTGGTCGATCGCCGACTACGGCTTCCGGGTGGTGATCGCGCCCAGCTTCGCGGACATCTTCCAGGCCAACTGCTACCAGAACGGCATCCTGCCGCTGGCGCTGCCCGAAGACGAGGTCGCGCGGGTGCTGGGGCGCGCCGCCGCACATCCCGGCTACGCGCTGACGGTCGATCTGGAAGCCTGCACCGTCGCCGACGCGGCCGGATGGCGCCTCGGCTTCGAGATCGACGACTTCCGGCGCCGATGTCTGCTCGAAGGCCTCGACGACATCGGCCTCACGCTGCAATACGAAAGCGAGATCACCCGCTTCGAGACCCGTTGACAGCTCCCGCGCCGCTCTCCCAGCGGTCCATCCTGCTCTTCTGGGCGCCCCTCGCCGCCACATGGCTGATGATGGCGGTCGAAGGGCCCTTCCTCGCCGCGGTCATCGCCCGCCTGCCCGAGGCCAAGATCAATCTCGCGGCCTACGGCGTCGCCTTCGCCATCGCGATGCTGGTGGAGTCCCCGGTGGTCATGCTGATGACCACCTCCACGGCTCTCGCGGAGGACGCGCACAGCTTCCGCAAGCTCAGGCGCTTCGCCTTCCTCCTGAACGCGGGCACCACGGGGGTGCTCCTGTTCGTGCTCCTGCCCCCGGTGTTCGACCTTCTCTCGCTCCAGGTGCTCGCGCTCCCCGGGGAGGTGGCGCTGCTCGTCGAGGATGCGCTCTGGCTGCTTGTCCCGTGGCCGGCGGCGATCGGCTACCGGCGCTTCTACCAGGGACTGCTCATCCGCGACGGGCGCCCGCGCCTGGTCGCCGCGGGGACGGTGACCCGCATCTCGGCCATCGCGCTGACGGCGCTGGTGCTTGCGCGGCTGGGCATCCCGGGCACGCTCGTGGCGGCCGGCGCCATGACCGCCGGGGTGTGCACCGAGGCCGCGGCCAGCCGCTGGATGGCCCGCGGATCGGTGGCGCGGATCCTCGCGCACACCTCGCCGGCCGGTCCGGCGGCCCTCAACTACGGCGTCATCTCCCGCTTCTACTACCCGCTCGCGCTCACCTCGCTGCTCGGCTTCGCGGCCCAGCCGCTGCTCACCTTCTTCATGGGGCGGGCGCCCGCTCCGGTCGAGTCGCTGGCGGTCTTTCCGGTGGTGGGCTCGCTCACCTTCGTCTTCCGCGCGGTGTGCCTGGCATATCAGGAGGTCACCATCGCCCTCCTGGGCCCGCGGCAGGAACAGCTTGTCCCGCTGCGCAAGTTCGCCGTTTCGCTGGGGCTCGCCACCACCGCCTGTCTCGCCGTCTTCGGGCTCACGCCCTTCTCCGGGGTCTGGTTCGAGACCATTTCCGGGCTCACGCCGGAGCTGGCCGCCTTCGCCATCCTGCCGACCATCCTCTTCATCCCCCTGCCGTTCCTGTCGGCCTTCCTCTCGCTCGAGCGCGGGATCCTCATCAAGAGCCGCCGCACCCGGCCAGTGACCCTGGCAACCGCCACCGAGGTGGTGTGCATCGCGGTGGGCTTCCCGCTGCTGCTGCAGGCCTTCGGGTGGGTGGGCGTCACCGCCGCGGCCGCGGCATCGCTCGCCGGCCGGTTCGCCGCGGTGAGCATTCTGCTTCCCTCGGTTGTCAGAGTAGTGCGACGGGCTTCCCGCTGACGACACCTCCCGGAGGGTGACTCGCGCCCAGACGCCGCCGCCCATCTCTGGCGAAGGCCCGCCGTTTCTGCGAAATTACAGGACTGCGCAGCCACCAATTCGGCAAGGGAACGACATGAAATCCTGTCCCGTTCTGTCCGCATGTACCCTGGCCTTCCTGGCCGCCGGCCCGCTGCTCGCCCAGAACTCGCAGTCGGGTCCCGCGAACGGAGCGGCGGGAAGCGCCCTGCCCACGGTTGCCACCGCCACCGAGGTCGCGGAGAGCCCTGACATCGACGGCTTTCTCAACGAGGCGGTGTGGCAGCAGGCGCCGGTGATGACCGGATTCACGCAGCGCGAGCCCATGGACGGGCAGCCTGCCAGCGAGCGGACCGAGGTCCGGGTCGTGTTCGACCAGGAAGCCCTTTACGTGGGCGTGTGGGCGTTCGACAGCCAGCCCGAGAACATCACCTACGGCGAGCGCATCCGGGACTACGAGGTGCGCCAGAGCGACAACGTGGTGTTCGTGCTGGACACCTACAACGACGACCAGAACGGCTTTGTCTTCGGCACCACCCCGACCGGCATCGAATACGACGGGCAGGTGGCGAACGAGGGCCGTGGCGGGGGCCGCTTCCAGGGTGGCGGCTTCAACAGCCGGCAGCGCTTCCAGTCGGGCTCCGGCGGCGGCTTCAACAAGAACTGGGACGGCAGTTGGACGGTCGCCACGACCACCGACGAGGACGGCTGGTACGCCGAGTTCCGCATCCCCTTCAGCACACTGCGCTACGGCAACGACGCCAGGAGCTGGGGCTTCAACCTCTCCCGCCGCGTCCGGCGCCTGAACGAGGAGTCGTTCTGGACCCCGGTTCCGCGGGAGTTCAACCTCTACCGGCTGAACTACGCGGGCGACCTCGAGGGACTCAGCCCCCCCTTCCGGCGCTTCGCGACGGCCACTCCCTACCTGCTGGGATCCACGGCCCGCGACTACACCAACCCCGGCGAGACCGGTTTCGGCCAGAGCGGCGATATCGGAGGCGAGGTCAAGTACCAGGTCACCCAGGGGCTTACGCTCGACGTCACCTACAACACCGACTTCGCTCAGGTCGAGGTTGACGACCAGCAGCTCAACCTCACCCGCTTCCGGCTCAATTTCCCCGAGAAGAGGCCCTTCTTCCTCGAGAACGCGGGCTTCTTCAGCGTGGGCGGCGGCGGCGCAGACCTGTTCTTCAGCCGCGCCATAGGCATCCACCAGGGCCAGCCGGTGCCCATCAAGGGGGGTGCCCGGCTGTCGGGCCGGGCCGCGGGCCTGAACGTGGGGCTGCTGCACATCGAGACCGGCGGCGTGAGCGACCTGGGGGCGGACGCTCATGGCTACTCGGTCGCCCGCCTCGCGAAGGAGCTGCCGAATCGGTCGCGCGTCGGGGGCCTGTTCATCAACAAGAGCGGACCCGGGGGCGAGTTCAACCGCACCCAGGCGGTCGATGCCTCCGTCGGCCTGGGCGAGGCGATCAGCATCGGCAGCTTCGTCGCGAACACCAACGGTCCCGGAGCCGGCGACGACGAGTACGCCTGGGACGTCTCCGGCAATCTCAACACGCGGAGCTTTTCGGTGACGGCTCAGGCCCGGGAGATCGGGGAGGGGTTCAACCCGGAAGTGGGCTTCCTGCCCCGCGCCGGATACCGCTACTACCAGACCTACTGGATGTACAGGATCCGTCCCACGTGGCTTCGCGAAATCCGGCCGCACGTCTCGTACTACACCTACCGCAGCCGCAAGAGCGGAGTCGAGGCGGGCTTCGAGGAATCGGCCTTTCTGCATATCGACTCCCACTGGGAGTGGCACTCGGGAGCGCAGATCCATACCGGCGCCAACCTCGTCACCGAAGGCATCTACCAGCCCTTCACCATCCGCGGCACCGACGTGACCGTGCCCGTGGGGACGTACCGCGGCTGGGAGTCCCAACTGGTGTTCAACAGCAACCCCATCGCCCGGTTGTCGGCGACCTCGCGCATCAACTTCGGGCACTTCCTGAGCGGAAGCCGCTGGGGCGGAAACGGTTCCGTGACCCTCCGGCCGAGCGCGTCGTTCAGCACCTCGGCCCGCATCAACTACTTCAACGTGGACCTGCCGCAGGGGAAGTTTGAAACCGTGCTGCTGGGGATGAACTTCGGTTACTTCTTCACGCCGCGCATATACCTGCAGTCGCTGGTGCAGTACTCGAACCAGATCGACAGCTGGTCCGCCAACCTGCGCTTCGGCTGGCTCAATACCGCGGGCACGGGGCTGTTCATCGTCTACAACGACCTGCAGGGGCTGAACTACCCGGCCGGGCTCAACCACGACGGCGGACGCTTCGTCGAGAGCGGGACGCTGGCACGTGCGCTCATCGTCAAGTTCACCCGGCAGTTCAACGTGCTGGGGGGGTAGGAATGAGGTTCCGCCGATCGGTCTCGGCAAGTGTCGCAGGATGCGCGCTGCTGATGGTCGCCGGTCTTGCGGGTGCGACCGACCGCCCCGCGCTTCACTTTGCGCTGAGCGGGTCCGCGCCAGCCGCGGAAGCGACCGTGCCGCCGCCCGAGGAGTTGCGTCTGTGGTTCACGCAGACTCCCCAGGACAACTCCGTGTCCGTGCGTCTCATGGCCGGCGATGCGGTGGTCGAGACCGGGCCGGCGATCCCCGATTCCGACGACGACAAGGTGTACCGCGTGGCGACCGGGCGGACCCTTGAAGAAGGCGGCTACACGATCGTCTGGCGGGGGATGGCCGCCGACGGCCATGTGGTGCGGGGCGGGATCCCCTTTACGGTCCAGGTTCCATAGGCGCCGGTCTCGACGTCCTGGCTATCGCCGACGCTCTCGTCGGCTGGCTGTTCTTTGCCGGGCTGATCACCACGTGGGGGGCCGCTTCCAGCCGCTGGCTCATAGCGCCCCGGGTTCTGGGTCGGCGGCGCCACTCCGTCATTGCGGCGGCCCGCACCGTGGGGCTGGTGGGTTCGACGGCGCTCGTGGCGGGAGCCGGGCTCCTGTTCTGGCGTCAGCTTCGCCACTTTCGCGATCCGTTCCTGCCCTGGCGGGAAGATGCTTCGTTGCTGCTGGCGACGAACTGGGGCCTGAGCTGGCGATTGTTGGCGATCGGGGCGGTGGTGACGGTCGCGGCCTTCGCATTCGCGGCGTCGGACGGCAGGGGGTCGGAGCTCCGCCGCGCGGCCTGGATCGTGGCGAGTTCGCTTGCGGGGGCGATGTGCGCCTTTCCCGCGTTCAACGGACACTCGGCAGCTGTGGAAGGTCTGCGCTGGCTCTCGATTCCCGCCGAATACCTCCACGTCCTCGCCGTGGGAAGCTGGATCGGAGGCCTGTTCTTCGTGCTCATCGCAGAACTCAGGGAACGGCGACAAACCGGTCGGGGAAACGCCCTGTTGGCCGAGGTTCTGCCTCTCTTTTCCCAGGTCGCGCTCATCTCGGGCGCTGTGCTGGTCGGGACGGGTGCGCTCGCGTCGTGGCTTCATGTTGCGTCGCTGGATGCCCTGGTCTCGACGAGCTATGGGCGCATTCTGCTGACCAAGATCGGACTTGTTGTGATCGTCATGATCCTGGGGGCCGTGAACTGGAGAGTCCTGACGCCGAGACTCTGGGGCGTCGGTGGAGCAAGCCCATTGCGCCGCAACGCAATCCGTGAGCTGACTGTCGCTCATGTAGTCATTCTGATCGCGGCGTTGCTGGCCCAGACGTCGCCACTCGAAGGCTGACGACAACTGCAAGGAGGAGGAGACCATGAGCGACACCAACCGCGGCGGATTCAACGAGTTGACCCTCAACGTCCTGCGGATCGTAGCAGCGCTGCTGTTCATGCAGCACGGAGTCCAGAAGCTGTTCGGGGCAATCGGCGGGAATCAGGTGGGGTCGCTGATAAGCCAGCCCGGTCTCGCCGGCATTCTGGAGTTCGGCGGGGGTCTGCTGCTGGCGATGGGGCTCTTCACCCGTCCGGTGGCGTTCATTCTCGCGGGTGAGATGGCCGTGGCCTACTTCATCGCCCACATGCCGCAGGGGTTCTGGCCGATCATGAACCGGGGCGAGCTGGCGATGTTCTACTGCTTCACCTGGCTCTTCTTTTTCGCCAACGGCCCGGGCAGGTACTCACTGGACGCCTGGCGGGCGAGCAGAAGCAGCGGATAGGAGACATCGCCCGGCAGTTCAACGTGCGGGGAGGGTAGGGACGAGCTCCGGGCGGGGGCCGTCAGGGCAGGCGCGTGATCTCGTCGGCCTCAAAGCGCGGCAGCTCCCGCCGCGACGCCCCACGGTCCAGCACGATCCCCCGCGCGGGAGCGACGAACCGTCCGATCACGCGTCCGGCGATGCCGGCGTCTTGCAGGCGGCGCAGGAGGCCGCCCGTCCCCGCCTCCGAGCAGGCGATCAGGAGCGCGCCGGAGCCGATGGCGCCCAGTATGTCGAGGCCGTAGTGACGCATCAGTCGCCTGGATTCGTCGAAGTGCGGGATTCTCGTCTCCTCGACGACCGCCCCGAGCCCCGCCGCCTCGACCATCTCCCGGATGGCCGTCGCTACGCCTCCTTCCGTCACATCGTGCATCGCGTGGACACCCGGCGCGCGCGCGGCGATGCGGGCTTCGGGTACCACGCTGATCCCGGGATCCCTCAGGAAGCGGGCCGATTGGGCCTGGAACTCGGCGCCGAACCTCCCGCGCACATCCTCCGCGAATTCGCTTGCAATGATGGCGGTCGCCTCAATGGCGATGCCTTTGGTGATCACGAGCAGGTCGCCTTCGCGAGCCCCGCCGCTCGGCTTCACGTGCTCCAGGCTGGCCATCCCGATCATCGCCCCGGCGACGAGCTCGTGACGCACGGCCGCGGTGACTTCGGTGTGGCCTCCGGCAGGGATCGCGCCGATTTCCCGGCAGCCGCGCCGAATGCCGTCGGCAATCCGTACGACGCGCGCCGCATCCGTCCCCGGGGGTACGAGGATCGAGGACAGGAACCAGCGGGGCTCTCCCCCGGTCGCGGCCACGTCGTTGGCGTTCACGATGACGGCGTGCCAGCCGGGGTCGGCGCTCGGGAACGTGATGGGATCGGCCGCCAACACGAGTCGCGGCTCGCTCCCGGCCGCGGCTACGGCGGCATCCTCGCCGGAGGCGGGCCCCGGATCGAGACCGGCGCCACCGCCGAGCCGGCGCAGCACCTTTCGGAGCACGCGGGGCAGGATCTTTCCTTCAGGCAGTTGCTCCGAGAGACGCGCTGCAGGGTCATTCATGTCCACAGGGGATTGCCGTGGAAGCGGCGTTGGTAGCTAGGTCACCCGGCGGCGCCACAGGTAGTACACCGGCGCGCCCGCCGCGATGATGCCGAAGCTGAAGAGTGTCGAGCCGGGCGCTCCGATGAAGGCGCTGACCAGCATCGCCATCGAGGCCAGAAGGAAGATCCAGGGGACCCAGGGATAGCCGAAGGTGCGATAGGGCCGCGGATGATCGGGCTTGAGCTTCCGCAGGCGGAAGACGCCCCAGACCACCAGGATGTAGAAGGGCCAGAGTCCCAGGATGAAGACCTGGACCAGTTCGGCGAAGGTCCTGACCGAGACGTACCCCACCCCCAGCACCGTTACCAGCGCGATGGCCGCCGCCGGTGTTCCCCACCGTGCATGGATTCGCCCGACGGGCCGGAAGAAAAGCCCGTCCTCGGCGAGGGCGTAGAATACCCGCGGCCCCCCGAGCAGGGTGGCGTTGAGCGCCCCGAAGGTGGACACCACCACCAGTCCCGCCACCAGGGACGCCCCCACCGGCCCGAAGATGCGGATCGCCGCGTCCGAGGCGACGTGCTCCGAAGTGGCCAGCTCCGCGACCGGCATGACCCACAGGTAGGACGCGTTCACCAGCACGTAGACGGCCGCCACCACCAGCGATCCGCCGATCAGGGCGCGGGGGAGGTTGCGCCCAGGGTCCTTGACCTCGCCGGCCGCGTAGAGCAGTTCGCCCCACCCGTCGTACGCCCACAACACGGCCATGAGCGCGACGCCCGCTCCGGTCCAGGAAGCGGGCGCGAAGGCGGGCGCGGCGGCGAGCGCACCGGTGTTCCCGTCGCCGAACAGGAAGATCGCGAGGGACAGGCCCACGATGGCGAGCACCTTCGCCCAGGTGGTCACGTTCTGGACCGCCGCGCCCCAGAGCACCGAGCGGGCGTTGGTGGCGCCGAGCACGACGATGGCGAGGGCGGCGACCACGCGCACGCCCACGTCCGTGAGCGGGAAGAGTGCGTCCACGTAGGCCGCGAAGATGAGCGCGATGCCGCCCAGCACCGCCGGCTGGATGAGCAGCAGCCGCGTCCATCCGAAGACGAACGCCGGCATGGGACCGTACGCCTCGCGCAGATACACGTAGGTGCCGCCCGAACGGGGGAACATGACCGCCAGCTCGGACATGCTGAGGGCGGCGCAGACGGTGATGGCGGAGCCGAGCAGCCAGAGCAGCGTGATCGCGCCCACCGAACCGGCTTCGCGGGCGATCTCGGCGGGAACCCCGAAGATGCCGCTGCCGATGATGGCGCCGACCAGGATCGCGCCCGCGCTCCAGACGCCGAGCTGGCGCTTGAGAGTGGCGGGCTGAGGCGACCCTTCCGTCACCCGGCGACCCGCTCCCGGGTGACCACCCCGCTGAGACACCCGATCCCGCCGGCGCACTTGTGGATCTCTCCCAGTTCCACGGTGACGCACTCGATGCCCGCGTCCACGTAGGCCGCCTGCAGGATGGGGCAGCCCTCCGGCATCAATATCCTGCGCGGTCCCAATGTCACGAAATTGTGCCCGAAGCCGCGCACCATCTCGTGGTCGTCGGGGAAGAAGCGCACCTCGTAGCCGTGCCTGCGGAGCGCCTCGAGCGCCGTCCACGGAATCCGGCCGGGGCGGCCGAAGGCCAGGTCGCGGTCGGCGAAGCGGACCTCGCCCATCAGGTGCATGGAGGTGTGCGGCAGGTCCACCACAAGCGTCTCGACGCCGATCTCCGCGAGGGTCGCCGCCACCTGCGCCGCGCCCTCGCTGTTGCTGCGCAGGCCCCGCCCGATCATCGCTGCGCCCGGCGACAGCCAGCAAAGATCGGCGCCTTCGAAGGTGCCCGTGCCCCCCACGCTACGCAGGATCGGCACCCCGCAGTCGGCCAGCCGGCGGGCGATCCAGCGTTCTTCGCCCGCCCGCACGGTCGATGCCGGACGCCCCACGATGGCCCCCGAGGGCGTCATCACGAACAGGTCGGCGCAGAACATCTGGTTTGCGGGCGGAAGCGGAGCGGCCGAGTCCTCGGCATCGTTCCCGGAGCCGCCCGCATCGCCCGATCCGCCCGGATCCACGTACACGACCTGCACGCCGTTCGCCCGGTAAGCATCCGCCATGACGTCGTGCTGCGCGCCGCACAGTGCGGCATCCGGGGTCTCCAGCATGAGATGCTCGTCGGCGTCCTCGACCTCGAAGAGCTCCGCACCCGGGCGGTGCAGCAAAACCGCCTGCAGGGTCGCGTATTCGCTGTCGATGCCGCACCGCGACCACACCGACCCCAGTTCGTCGGCGAGTGAGGCTTCACGGGCGGGCCAGCTCGGGCCCCCGTAGGCGGCAGCCTGGGCGGGCGGGCGGACGGTGGTGGTCGGGTCCATGGGCTCCAACATGCTTCACCGGGACGGCATCGCCAAGACCCGCAGTTCCCATCAGCCCATCTGCGCGCCCGGGCCCGTCGAACCGGTACGCGCTGAACTGCGCCCCCATCGCCACCTCGGCGCGCATCGCCAACGGCAGCGTCAGTCCCGCGCGCCCTCCACTGGCCACACCACGCGAAACCCTATGTCCTCCGACTCGAAGCTCGAGCGCAGGTACCTGACGCGGTCCGCCGCGCGAAGGGCGAACGGGGGGGAAAGAAACGAGCCGCCCCGCAACCTGCGCGAGTCGTCATTCACGGGCGTTCGCCCCGGATCGAACCAGATGGGCGTGACCCACTCCGCCACGTTGCCCGCCAGGTCGTAGATGCCTTCCGGGGTGGCGCCCTCCCACCGAGCCATGACCTCGATCGGGCCCCGCGGGTCGCATGAACCGTAGTGTACCCGTTCGCACGTGGGCTCCGAGTCGCCCCACGGGTACTTCCGTCTCTCGGAGCCTCTCGCCGCAAACTCCCACTGTGCTTCGGTTGGCAGACTTCCACCAACGGAGACGGCGTAGGCCATGGCTTCCCGCCAGGTGACATTGACGACCGGATGGCGCTCCTCCCCGCTCGAGAACGCGTGCCCCGCGTCGAATCGCCGATACTCCTCGTTCGTTACCTCGTGCTCCTGCATCCAGAAGCTCCGGACCGTGCGCGGGCGCGGATACTCGTCCCGTTTCGAGTACGGACTGCCCGGGGCGACGAGCGTGTCCCAGTCGTCGCTGCCGCTGATGAATGTGCCGCCCTCGATCAGAATCGCCCGGTTCAGAGCGTCGACGACACCGGGCGTTGGGGGCGGACGACTGGCTGCCTTGCCGGGGCCGCCGTTGAAGTAGCTCATCCACTGCACCACCGCATAGCCGCAGACGAGGATCACGCCAGCCAGCGCGATCATCCTGGGCGAAATCCACCCCTCGAATGCGAAGCGCATGGTGGGTCCAACTCCTGGATTCGCCGTGGACGCACGTTCATCTCCCTAGGCAAACATCAGAGATCCCGGAGGGTGGAGGCAAGATGGTCGGACGCGCTGCTCCGCGAACGCGCTGCGCAAAGCCGCGCCATCCCTGCCTCGAGTTCCGGCCAACCAACCTACCCGATTGGGAACGCGATCCCCACCTGGCCCGTGATCACGCGATGTTTCTCGCCGCCGTCGTCGGCAACCGCGCGCAATCCCGGATTGTAGAGCGCGTCCAGCTTTAACGAGACGCCCCCCTGCGAAGTCAGGGCGATGCCGGCCCCGCCCATCAGTCCCAGGTCCAGACGCCGGGTGGGAACGTCGATGTCGTCGCAAGACCGGGAGATTGACGTCCCCCCCGTGCCGACCTCGATCGAGCAGCCGACGTTGATCGCGATGGCGGGACCCAACAGGAAATACGGGCGAGCCCCGCCTTCGACCGGAATGCCGATCCGAAGAAGGGCAGGAACCTCGATGTAGTCGAAATACGTGCCTCCGCTCACCGGCAGTTCGTCCCCCAGTAGCATGCCCTTGCGCGCATAGAAGATGCCTGTCCTGAAGCCCGCATTGTCCGTGAATGGGAAGTCGAAGGATACTCCGCCACCAATCCTGATGGCCGGATCGGTCTCATCGTCGGATTCCGACAGGTTCGTGCGGGCGACTGTAAAGTGCATACCCACCTCCTGCGCAAGAACCGGGAGGGGAGCGATGGGGAAGAGCAGGGGAGCGATACAGAACAGCAGGACGGCGGATGGAAGAATGCGGTGCATGAGTTGCCTCCAAAATGAGGGGAATGAATATGCCATGACCGATATGTCATGACGCTTGCAAGCTGTTGACGAATCGTGCGCAGATTGCGGCTGAAGGATCGGAATTATGACAGCGGTTATATATCCGTCAATCTCAGTTGACAGATGTAATCCCCGCCGGGATCGAGATATTCATCAAGATATCATGTGGTCATGGAGATACGATCTGGTCATGAGACATCAGTTGGTTATCAGAACCTCATCAGAATGGCGCCGTCGTACGAAAATGCCACTGCCACGCGGGCTCATATGCCCAGTCAATGCCCGGTCGCGCCCTCCCGTGGACCGGGGTGCCCTCCAGGTACCAGGGCGCAAGCGGCCTGGCCAGATCGACGCGCAGAAACCCGTTGAACACCGACACGCCAAGCCCCGCGGACTGGAGGCTCCTGTCGTCCACCCTGGCCCAGTCGTGGAAAACCGAGAGGGCAACCAGGCTGACCTTGCGCTGCAGCTCGATCCGGCTCCTCCAGACCTGTCGTCCGCTCAGCACATTCTGGGGATAGCCGCGCAGCCAGTCGCCGGAACTCCCGAGCCTCCAGATCTCTTCCGGAGCGGGGTCTCCCGCGACGCGCGCGCCACCCGCCTCCAGTCCCAGCGACAGGTCGGCCGGCAGGGGCAGGACCAGCATGCCCGTGACCGACAGGCGGACGTTGGGATAGTCGCCGACCAGTCCCCGCAGCGATATGTCGGCGCCCCCGTTCACCTTGCGTCCGGTGAGGCCGCCCCACCAGGGCCGCCAGAACAGATCGACCCCGTGACGCCTGCGCGCGTCGCCGTCCAACGTGGTGTTCGTCTCGGAGAACAGGCTCAGCGACGTCCAGGATCGGTCGCTCCTCGGAGGGAGCAGGTGGATGGCGGCTCCCCGGACCACGTAGTAGTCGGAAGGATCGGCCACGTATGCCCAGCGTGGCGAACGCTGCGAGGTCACGGTTCCTCCGGATTCCCGAAGCGAATGGTAGAGCGACAATCGCACGCGGGGACCGGTCCGGCCGTACTCCGCGGCCAGATCGATGCTGGGTTCGCGCCGCCGCGTTCCCGACCGCACCGTCAGCGCGCCCCGTCCCCACGGGAAATCGCGGACCAGCCGGCTGCCCGCCGACAGGCCCTCTATGGGGTTGTAGCGCATGAGCCTCGGCGTGAGTATCGGCGCTTCGAAATACCATTGGCGGATGTCAGGATCCGTCCCGGTGCCTTCCAGGTCGCCGGCACCGGGGGCCATGCCGATGGAATCCAGGACTTCGCCGGCTTCGTCGACCATGCTCCCGTACAGTCCGTCTTCGCGATCCTCCCAGATCGATGGAGGCAGATCGTCGCTCGCGCCGAGCGCCCGCCAGTCGCGCCCCACGATCACCACGGTCCCCGAGTCGGGTTGCGAACCGTCCTTTACGACGACCGTGTCTCCCTCCTCGCGCCAGGATTCGACCAGCTCCGCAGTCGCCCGCACGGGATCCGTTGGATTCGGGGCACCCGTCGAGACTCGCTCGATCTCGAACTCCCAGTCGTGAAACCCCCGTACCGTGACCCTTTCGGAGTCCTCGGCATCCCATTGGTCGCCACCGGTGATGTAGTGTGCAAAAGTCGCGCGCCTCGGAAGCCAGTAGCGGAGGTTCCACAAGGAATAGTCGACAACCGCCACCGGCACGCCGATTTCCAGTTGCGTACCCATGGCCGCGTTAAGACCGTAGTTCAATATCCGGTCGAACAATCCCGGACGGGGCGGGGAAGGCGTTTCGACATCGCCCAGCGCCGTGCCGCGATATACCTCCTCGATGTCCAGCAGGGAGCCGCTCCTGCGGCGAAAGCTGAGCTCGGAATCGATGGGCTTTGCGGGGCGATAGGCGGTTCGCACCACCCCGGAGGTTTCGGGGTCGATCCACAGCACGGCAAAGACCAGCCCGAGGTGCTGGGCACGGGGGTGCGCGGTCACGCTCACCGCCTGTACGGAACGTCCCGCGAAGTGCACCGAGATCGTGTCTCCCGAGCGGAACCGGTAGAACCGCTCCGCGCCCTCGTCGAGCGGGGTCACCGTAGGCACGAACCACGACTCGGCGGCGCGTGGACCCAGGCCGGAAACGATGAACAGGCTGAACGGATCGCGGGCCGGATCGGCGGCGAACCGTGCCGCAAGTCCTTCGGGCCGGCCGGGCCTGAAGCGCTGCCCACCGACTTCCATGCGGGATCCCAGCACCCGCAGAACCGTGGGCTCGTCCCTCGACCAGCGAACGCGGGTGGCCGACTCCCGCCGCACGATGGGCCGGTCGCGGACCAGCATCGAGAATTCGAAGGAATTGCGCTCCCTGACGACGGCCGTATAGGACGCGATGTCCGACAAAGCCGCATCGCGGGCGGCGCGCGCACCCAGCATCAGCCGGCGGGCGGTCTCGTCGAGGTAGGCGTCCGAGGCGGCTGTCTCTCCCACGGGTTCGGCATCGGCAGGCTCATCCGCGGCCGCGACCGCGACCCCCGCTCCCCCCAGGCCGCCGAGGGTTGCGTCCGGGGGCAACGCTTCCCGCGGGGCCCGGGGCACGATGATGACCTGGGATCCGAGTTCGACGTAGCCCAGGTCGGTGCGGGCGAGCAGCTCGTCCAGCGTGCGCGCGATGTTCTTCGTTGCGCAGTCGCAGTCGACGACGCGGTCCGGCGGGAGAAGACTGGGGCTGAAGGCGATCTGGACCCGGGAATGCTCCGCGAGCCGTACGAGGGCCTCGGCGAGGGGCAACTGCTCGATGGACAGCCGGGCGGTCGTGGCGAGGAGGCTGCCGGGCTCGGGGTCGACGCCGATCTCGCCGGTCAGCCGTGCCACGTCCTGGGTGTCCTGCGCAGTGAGCCCGGGCGACGAGACTCCTGCGAGCCACGCCCAGAGTAGCATCGGCGCGAGCGATAGCCGTACGAACTGGGCCCCGCATCGCATCACCCCGCCCCCCCCAGGCTGTGTTAAAACAGGCCGCGCCCACGAGCCGTCTA
>VXNP01000068.1 GCA_009840525.1 Gammaproteobacteria bacterium | reverse complement strand
GAAGGACGGCTCGATGCTGAGCGTGGGCCGAAGGACGCGCACGATTCCACCGCACATCCGGCGGGCGCTGGAGGAGCGCGACCGGGGATGCCGGTTCCCCGGATGTGGCTGCCGGTTCACCGAGGCGCATCACGTGAAGCACTGGGCCGACGGGGGCGAAACGAGCCTCGGGAACACAGTGTTGCTATGCCGGCGGCATCATCGCGCGGTTCACGAGGGGCGGGTGAAGGCATCGGTGGCAACCGACGGAACGGTGGTGTTCTTCACGCGCAGCGGGAAGATGCTGGCCGATGCGCCGAGACAAGTCTGGAGGGATTTGGCCCCGGTCCCATCGGTGCATCCCGCCGCCCTGGGGACAGGCGATGGCCTCACGCTCTCGAACGGCGCCGCCCTCTATCGCGATTCGGAGATCCCTTGGGAGATCGAGGCCGCTGCTCGGGAAGCCGTGGAGGAATCTCTGGAATGATGACGCGGTGACTGCTGACGACGCGGTGATCGCGTGGACCCGCGCGAGAGCCGAGTCAGGGCGGTACAAATAGCCTGGTCACGGGCTGTACACATAGACGACCGGCAACTGGGCGACGTCGGTGACGCTGTTGTCGGTGTGGTGGTAGATGTTCATCCGGCCGGTTCCGCAGTCACCGAACGCGTCACAGGATATCGAGCCGACGATGCCGCTCATCGCGGTGGCTCCCACCTGCTCGCGCACGGCCGCACGGTCGATGTAGAGCTTGTCGCCATCCTCTACGGCAACGGACTCGATGGCCGAAAGGAGGATGGTGGTCGCGTCGTAGGTGTGCGCCCAATAGGGTGATCCGGGAAACCCGCCGTGCCTGGCGTCGAATGCAGCGAGAATCTGCTGTCCGCTCCTTCCGGTCCGCTCGTTCACGTTCGAACCGAAGTCCGATTCCGGTCCGGCGAAATAGATCCCCTCCGACTGGGGGGTTGCCAGGAATGCGGAAACCAGCAGCGCGCCCGCGGAAATCAGGGTCGTTTCTTCAAGCCCGTCGAAGGCGCGGGCCTGCGCGGCGAAGGCCGATCCCTCCGTGACGAACAGCGGGAAGAAGATGGCGTCCGGGCCGGCGGCGGCGAACTCCGCGAGAACGTCCGTCATGTCGGTTTCGCCCTTCTCGACTTCGGCCTGGACCGGCACCTCGCCCCCGAGGGCCGAGAACGCGTCTGCGAACGCCGCCACGAGGGCGGACGTGTACGGGTCGCCGTCGTGAAGGGTGGCCACGCTCTGGAGCTCGAGCTGGTTGTACACGAAGTCCGACAGGGCGCGCGCCTGGTGCAGGTCGTTGGACGACACGCGGTAGTATCCGGCGTGATGGTCGGCGTCCGCGTTGCCGGCCAGGTCCGACGTAAGGCGCGGCGAGGTGTTGCTGGGCGAGATCATGACCAGGCCCGCGTGGCTGGCGATGGGCGACGCTGCCACGGCTGCGGCGGAGCAGTTCGTCCCGATGATTCCCACCACTTGCGGGTCGCCGACGATTCCGGACGCACCCGCGCGGCCGCCCTCCGGCGAACAGCTCGTGTCAACCGGGTCGCCGAGGTCGACATCGCGGCCGTGGACGGGACCGAAGTCGCCGACGGCGATCTCTGCCGCCTGCCGGGAAACGGCGCCCAGCGTCGGCGCGACCGTCACCGAGAGCAGCATGCGCAGCCGCACGGCCTCGCCCGCCTCCAGCGTGACCGCGCCCAGCGGCCCGGGCTCGAATACAAAAGGCGGTTCGACCGGCGGCTCAACGGGCGGTTCGACCGGCGGCTCAACCGGCGGCTCCGTCGCATCGCGGCATCCCGCGAAGGCGAGAACCATGGCAAGCGTCGAACCGAACAGGACGATGCGTCTGTGCATGAGAACAGCTCCTCCCCGGTCATCCGGGGTGACGTGACCGTTGTCCACCGATGTGGACGGACCCGCGCTGGTACCTGCGTTAGTCGGGGCCAGGTTCCCCCATGGCGCGCATGACCACGGATGAACTCCAACGCCGGGCCCAACGTAGCGCCACGCTTGCGGTGACGGCCATCACGGCGGCCACCGCGTTGAACAGGATGTCGACGGGGTCGAAGACGCGGTTGGGAATGAGCCTCTGGATCCCCTCGTCGATCAGGCCGACCAGGGAAGCCGCCACGATCGCGAGCAGCGCGGGTGCGGGAACCCGGCGCCCCCGGCTGGCGCGTTCCGTGAGCGCTTCATGGATGAAGACCGCGACCACGCCGTACTCCACCAGGTGGGAGCGCTCCGTCGGGACCGACATGCGCACGATGATCAGCAGGTAGGCGGCTGCGACCCCCAGGGCGACCGCGATCTCGGCGCCTCCGGGGCGGACCCTGAGCCCCTGCGTGACGACGGTCAGCAGGACGAGAAGGCACCCGGCCAGGAAGAGCCAGACAGAGAAGAAGTCGCTGCCCAGGTAGTCGACGAGCGTACGTGCGAGCCCAAGGGTGGAGTAGATCGCCGCAACGACGACCGCCGTCCACATCCACAGGCGGCGTTCGCGGTTGGAAGAGAAGAGGGAAGGCACACGAAGCCCTACATCACCGGCACCATCCCCGCCTGCGACACCAGGATCAGCAGGGCGCGCTGGATGCCCCGCGGGCCTTCATGGTTCATGAAGAACTCGGCGAGGGAATGCGCGCCTCCCCCCGCGCCGCCGCCGCCGATGGTGACCGAGGGGATGCCGAGCGAAATCGGCGTGTTGGAGTCGGTCGAGGAGCGCCGCAGCGAGGTGATGCCGCCCATGAGCTCCGTGGCCGCCAGCGCCCGCTGGATGAAGGGGTGATCCTCCGGGACCTCCCCGCTGGGCCGGTTGCCGATCATCGTGATCTCCAGGGTCAGCTCCTCGCCCCGGGCACGCACGGCGTTGGCCTCCTCGAGCCCGCGCCGCATCGCCGTCTGGAACACCGCGTCGATCTCGAGCAGCGCCTCGGGACTCTCCGAGCGCATGTCGATCTCCATCCAGGCCTCGAAGGGAATCGAGTTCACAGAGGTGCCGCCGCCCACCGTGCCGACGTTGTAGCTGGTGCGCTGGGCTGCGTTGTCCGTGTAGCGCTTGGCTTCGGCGTCGAAGGCCGACACCGCGCGCCCCAGGGCGTGGATTGGGTTGCCGAGCCCGAACGCTCCCCAGGAATGGCCGCCCGGACCCTTGAAGGCGACCCGGTAGCGGTGCGACCCCAGGCCGGCATTGGTCACCCCGCTGTGCCCCAGCCCGTCAATTGAGATGAACGCGCTGAAGTCCGGCGAGCCCTCGCGGAAGAGGTGCTTGACCCCGCGCAGGTCGCCGGTGCCTTCCTCGCCCACCGTGCCCACGAACCAGATGTCCTGGTCGGTCTGGATGTCGGCGGCGTTCATGGCGCGCAGCACCGCGAGCACGGTCACCAGGCCGCGGGTGTCGTCGGCGATGCCGGGCGCGAACAGCGTGTCGCCGTTCTCGCGGATGGTCACGTCGGTTCCCTCGGGGAATACCGTGTCCAGGTGCCCGGAGAAGATCATCGTTCCGGAGCCGTTGCCGCGGCGCAGACCGATGACGTTGCCCTCCTCGTCGACCCAGACGGAATCGACCCCCGACTCCTGGAGCAGCTCCACGAACCTTTGTCCGCGCACCTCTTCCATGAACGGAGGCGCGGGGATCTGGGTCAGCTCGCGCAGCGTGGCGATGGTCCAGGGGTCGTTCTCCTCGATGTGGCGGAACGCCTCCTGGACGGAGGGATGTGCCATCAGGGCGCGCACCTCGGCTTCGGCGTCGAACCCCGGCGCCTGCGCGGACGCGGTAGGCGGCACGCCAAAGAGGAGGGCGGCCGCGACGAGGACGGTACCGGGCAACGAGGCGACGAGCGGCGACGGTGGGGCCGACGGCAAGGGCCGGGCCAGCCGGAACGTGGCAGATCTGACAGCGGGACGGCTCATGGATCTCTCGGTAGCGGTTCGTGTGCGAGGCGTCAGGCGGCCGACGCCCCGAAATACACAAAATGCGTAATTTGTGTAAAATGCGTAAACGCTCTCACCAGCGGGGAAACAGCCAGGAAAGCGCGTCTCCGATCTCGGGATGCCGGATCGCGCCCCCGAGGTGGCCGGTCCAGGCCAGAACGTAGCTGAGCAGCAGGGTGCCAACCACCACGATTCCGTGCAGCCAGCGGGGCACGGGCTCCTCCTGCATCTCCCGGAGCGTCGTCTGGAGCGCGGTCAGCGCGAGGAGTACAAGACCGAAGAAGGCCGCCCTGCCCAGCACCGCGTGCAGTTCGACCAGGTCGCGCATCGGGGCCAGCTCGCTCTCCATCGCCTCGAACGCGGTCGGCCCGGAGAAGTATGCGGGCACGCCCACGACCGCGGAGGCGACCAGCAGCCAGCGGCCGATGCGGGCCGCGGGGGTGTCGTGACGCAGGCGCGCGCAGACGAAGAGAACCAGGGCGAGCGGGCACAGGATGACCGGCAGGTGCACGGTGACCAGGTGGAGGTGCGCGGCGCTCACGATGGCATCCGGACGCGCCGGAGCGAGGTTCGCAGGGTTCCGTCGCGCACCTATTCCTGGTTGCGGCCGGTCCCGACGGCCTCGGCGGCAGGCACGCCCGCGTCCACCGCCGCGAAATCCAGTTCGCTCCCGCGCATGCTGTGCGGAATGAGGTACACCACGGTCATGACCAGCGCCGCAACGCCCACCGTCATCCGGCCCGGTCCGGCCTTCCGCTTGGGCTTCATCCCCAGCGCGAACGCGGCTGCGACCCACACCACCCACATGATCAGCAGCTTGTTGTCGGTCAGGTCATAGCCCCAGGGGAAGCCGGTCCAGTACTCGCCGAACGCGTACTTCTGGACGAAGGGGCCGAGCACCAGGCCGCCCACCGTCATCCCGATGAGGGTCACCCAGACGAGCGTGCGCATGTTGCCCGGACCGAAGAGCGCGCCCAGGCCGGTCCGCATCCCGATCAGCACCGTGAAGAACATCGCGATGACATGCGAGACCAGGAGCGGGGCCGGCACCGGGTCCTTGTAGCGCAGGATGATGTTGGCGTCGTCGCCCTGCTCGGCGGGGATGCGCACCCCGCCGCCCGCGGTCTCCAGTTCCAGGTAGTACTCCATTTTGCCGGCGGCCGGCTGGACGGGCAGGTAGGCCGCCAGCTCCGGGCCCTCCTCCCCTTCCTCAACCGCCATCTCCACCGTGGTGAAGTCGTCGCCGGTGGGATAGCGCCGGTAGGTCATGGTGCCGCTGGCGTCCGCGCCCGGCCTGGGCAGCGCGACCCGCGCCCGCTCGATGGTCTCCTGGCTGCGCACCAGCTCGTAGCGGAACGCGTCGGCGCCGACGGCGACCTCGCCGCGCAGCGGATAGGTGGGACCGGTCCGGCGCTGGTAGATCGCCGCCCCGGCCATGATCAGGACCGCGCCGACCCAGAGAAGGGCGCCGCGCCAGCGTGAATGTCGTGTCTTGTCCATCACCACCTCACTCGGGCCACAGCCAGCCGAACGTGCCCGCGGTCAGTATTCCGTAGATCAGCCCGTCGAACATCGACTTGAGCGTCGTCGACCACTGCCGATGGTACCAGATCGAGTTGAGCGGCAAGGCGAGGGCGTAACAGCAGAAGGCCACCGTGCCCGCCAGGCGGAAGACCGTCAGATACTCCGCCCCCGGCGCCAGCGTGCGTCCGGCGACGTAGGCCACGATCACCCCCACCACGACACAGTAGACGAACCACTGCGCCAGGTTCCTGGCCATGCTCGTGAACGCGCCCGGATCCCCGACGGTGAAGAACGCTATGGGCCCCTTCGCCAACTTCGCCTGGAAGGCCTCGGATCTCATGACCTCGGGGCTGGCCGCGTGGGGGAAGAAATAGTCGCCGGGCGCCAGATTGGCGGGCCGCAGGGCATCCATCACGGCGTCCTCATCCTCGATCCCGCGGAAGTCGTTCCTGTGGTAGCCCAACACCATGTGGATGATCGAACTGGAAACGAAGACGAGCACGGCGGCGATCAGAATCGGCAGCCAGAGCGCGAGAATCGGGACCATCTCACCTCCCGGGGAGGAACTGCGCGGGGACGGGCAGCAAAGCTAACCTTGCCCGGCGCGACGATCAAAAGTGCGATCCGCGCTCCGAAACGCGCTCAGTTGCTCTCCGCCTGAATCTCGGCCGCGACCTCCTGCACGTCGTCCAGCACGCGCAGGAGGTTTCCGCTCCAGAGCAGGCCGATCTCCTCCTCGCTGTAGCCGCGCCGAACCAGCTCCAGGGTGACGTTGAAGGTCTCCGAGGCGTCGTCCCATCCCGTTACGCCTCCGCCCCCGTCGAAGTCGGAACTGATTCCCACGTGCTCGAGGCCGATCAGCTCGACCATGTAGTCGATATGGTCCACGAAGTCGGCGACATCGACCGGCGGGGTGACCGGCGCCACCTCCATCGCGATGCGCTCCGCCGCTGCCTCCTGGACCATGCGCAGGCCCGTCTGGTACTCTTCGCGCTCCTCCGGGCTCATTGCCTGCAGCGCCATGAAGAAGGCGCGCCCGCGGCCGCCGCCGATGATCTCGAAGTCCATCTCCTCGGCCACTTCGGCGATGACCATCTGCGAGGCCTGCTGCCAGGCCTGGTGCTTCGGCCCGTCGACGTATCCGCGGAAGGCCACGGTCTGGACCACGCCCCCGTTCTCCCGGAGCGCCATCAGCTGCTCGTCGTCGAGGTTGCGGCTGTGGTCGTCGAGCGCCCGCGCCGAGGAATGCGAGGCCATCACCGGCGCCCGGCTCAGCTCGAACACCTCCATGTTGGCGGGCTTCGAGGGATGCGAGATGTCGATCATGATGCCAACCCGGTTGAGCTCGGCCACGGCCTGCCGCCCCAGTTCGCTGAGCCCGTCGTGCAGCCAGTCGTCAAGTGCCTCCCCGGTATTGGAGTCGGCGAGCTGGCTGTGGCCGTTGTGGGCGAGCGACAGGTAGCGCGCGCCCCGCTCCTGGAACTCCTGGATGCGCCCGATATCCTCCCCGACCGGGTATCCGTTCTCGACCCCGATCATGGCCACGCTGCGTCCCTCCCCCGCGATGCGGCGCACGTCGTCCGAGGTGAGGGCCAGTCCGATGCGCTCGGGGGCGATCTCTTCGGTCAGGCGATGGATGGCGTCGAACTTGGCGATGGCCTGGCCGTAGGCTTCCGCGTACCCCTCCGCGGTCAGGTCGCCCTGCCCCACGTACACGATGAACCAGGCCACGTCCAGCCCGCCCGCCTCCATCTTGGGCAGGTTCACCTGGGTAGGCAGATCCATGGTGTAGTTCAACTCGGCGGTGAAGTTGGCCGGGTTGATGTCGGCGTGGGTGTCGAGCGTAATGACCCGCTCGTGGATGCCGCGGGCGCGCTCCATCAGCTCCGCATCGGCTTCCGCTGAAGGGGCGTCGGCGTCGCCGCACGCGGTCAGGGCCAGAAGGAGAACGGCGGGGATTGCGTAGCGCGCTGACTGAATGACGCGCGTCGGTTTGTGCCCTGTTATGTACCCTTCATGCATCGGTGCCTCCCTTGGCCAGCCGGATCACGGATGCCAGCCAAGTTAGCACCCGAGGCAGCGACTCGCTCGCAAGCGCCGCTCGAATGCCGGGGCAGTTCGTCCGCGGGCTGCTACGGATCCGGCTCGGAAATGCGCGCCACGATCACCCGGGCGGAACTCGGAATGTCGTAGTAGAACGCGGCCCCGTTTCCGGCGCCGCGCGCGCGGAAGTCGTGGATGCGGACCCCGCTCGCGGCCAGCCGGCCGTCGAAGGTGCGTGTTCCCGAGGTGGCCAGGGGCACGGCGACCGGCGCAAAGCTGTCGTCGGTGTCTTCTCCGACGGTGGTCACCGGCCATGGGTAGAAGCCGGGCGGGTCAGGGCTGCTGAAGACCTCCGTAGCTGTAGGGAAATCGTAGGTGGTGAAGTGCGGCACATCGGCGCCCGCCGCGCTCTCGCTCCCGGCGAAGGTCATGGCGATGGCGTGGTCGACCAGCAGCTCCTCGATCGGCTTGCCGGTAACGGCTTCGATGCCCGCGACTCCGCCCGCGGTGAGCGAGTCGTTCAGCACGCGCATGAAGCGCTCATCCGCCGCAGCCGACCCCGTGCCGACGACCCAGTCCCGCAGGAAACGGTGGAAATGCCAGCCCGACCCGTATACGTCGCCGACCTCTCCGTCACCGTACTGGAAGCTCAGCGCGCTCGAATCCGGGGAGATCGCAAAGACGGTGCGAGCCATCGCGGTAAAGGTGCCGTAGGCCTCGGCCCGGGCGTTGCCACCGCTGGACCGGAACGCGTCACGCAGGTCCTCTCCCGTAACGCGATCCCTCATGGCGGGCCCGCCCGCGCGCTGCCACGCCAAGCGCGAGGACACTTCCTTGGCGATGTCGGCGGTCCCTTCCTCGATCCAGAAGGGATGGAACCGGCTGGCACTTCTTCTGCGAAATCCCTTGTACAGCGAACTCACGTGCTTCATCTCGTGCACGATCGTGCCCAGTGCCCAGAAGTCGTTGCCGCTGATGTCGTCGATGGACTCGGCGTCGAAATGGATCAGCTCCATTTCGTTCGACGCCGGACAACTGGTCCGCGACAAGGTCATGTCGGCGGACCACACGTAGGCCAGGGTGGCGCCAGGAAGGTCGGGACGGATGAGAACGTTCACGATGCCGTCCCCGTTCACGTCGCTCACGCCGCCGAAATAGCGCCGGATCACATCGTCCCCGTAATCGGCATAGTAGTCGAGGATCTGCCGGACATTATCGGGCGAAGAGGTTGTCTGGTATTCGTAGAAGGCCAGATGCCGGTTTTCGGCGACCAGCCTGGCGGTGACCGTGGTGTCGACGGTGCAGCTGCCGGCGAACGCGTCGCTGAGACGGATGGCCAGTTCCTCGGGCGCCGTGCGCGCCCCGGTCCCGCCGGCAGCCGACTGCGCTACCTGATGTGAGAGATCCGGAAGAATCGGGAGCGGTCCCTCGGCCGACAGGCGCTCCACCAGCTCCGCCTCGGCGGCGCGCAGGCGCGCGTGGCTCCGGGCGTAGGCGCGTTCCCGTTCGAGCAGTTCGTCCAGCCAGGGGCCCCCGATGGAGGTCGCCTCCTGGCGCGTGCCGCCGCCCGCCCGTTCCGAACTCGCCACCATGGGCGCGGCAGCCGCCGTGAAGCTTCCGGCAACGCTGAGTCCGACATCGTAGACCCGCGGATTCTCCGGCGTCTCGGTTCCCACCATGGTGACGCGATAATAGGCGCCCGCCCGCGGAGCCCGTACGAAGAATCCGCACTCCCCGCGCTCGCCCGCGCGGAAAACCTGATAGTCTCCCTCATCCAGGCCCAGCGCGCCCTCGCACACGCGCAGCGAGAGCGCCGCGCTCGCCCGCCGTCCCTGGGCGTTGGTCACACTGACGTGGAACTCCGTGAAGCCTGTGGCCGTCGGAGTCCCGGCGATCAGCCCGTTGCTCGTAAAGGCGAGCCCGGCGGGAAGGCGCGTTCCCCCTTCGAGGCTCCACACGAGACCTTCGGTCGTGCCGCCGCGCGCGATCAATTGCTGAGCGTAGGGGATGGCGACGCGGCCAACGTCCAGTGAGTCGGTAGCGATGAACAGGTCCGCGGCGCCGACGAAGTCGTGCTCGAGGTTCTGTCCCGTCGTCAGGGTCCGGGTGAAGCTGGTTGCGTCGAAGGCGAAACCGGCGGTCGTCAGCAGGGATATCGTGTACTCGCCCGGACGCAGCGCCACAAACTCATAGCGACCGCTGGCGTCCGTGGTGTCTGACGCGTCCTGCAGGCCGGTCATGCCCAGCGCAATACCCTCCACCGGCTCGGGCTGACTGCCGTGCGTCACCGCGAGCACCCTGCCCCTGATGGAGGAGGTGCGCAGATACTCGCCGGGGAAGTCCGCGCGTACCTGCTGCCCGGCGGAAGTGATGGTGACTGATGCGGTAGTCCGCGAGAAGGTCACGTCGTTGGGGATCCCGCTCGCGAGCGTCACGGTGTGCGATCCCGCCGGCACCGAGACGAACTGGAACCCACCGTCGGCGCCCGTCGCGGTGGACTGGGCGGCGGGGCCGGTCAGCGACACCAGCACGCCCGGCAGCGGCGCGCCTTCGACCGTAACCTGGCCAATGACCGTGCCCGTCGGGGCAGGCGGCGGCGGGGCCGGATCGACGGTGCCGCCCTCTCCGCCGCAACTGGCGGCGAACAGCCCGGCCAGCACCCCCGCGGGCAATCCTCGCAGTCTCATTTATGGTCTCCGATGTCGACGCGCTCGGCGCTCAGTGAAGAGGCCATGCGTCTTCCGTCTCCGTGTGTATTACGTCTCCCGCGTCCTCCCACAAGGTACACCATTCGCACATCTTCGCGCCCCGGCGCGCGGGTCTACGGCAGAGAGTGGCGCCAGCCGGGCTCACGTTGGCCGAGTGGCGCGCTCCGTCACCAGGAGGGTGGCCGCATCCGCGTCCAAGCGCGCGTTAGCGAGCAGCGGGACGGTGCAGTTGTGTTCGACGTGGCCGAAGGGCAGGTCGGCGACCGCGGGCACCCCGAACCGAACGGCGAACTCGCCGAGCACGGCCAGGATGTCGCTCAGCCCTTCGCTCACTCCGGTGAACCGTCCGAAGGCGAGTCCCGCGACGCCATCCAGGACGCCGGCGCGCAGTAGCTGGTGCAGCATCCGGTCCACCCTGTAGGCGGGCTCGCCCACGTCTTCCAGGAGCAGGATGCGGCCGCGCGTGGAGATGGCATCCCGCGAGCCGCAAAGAGACGCCAGGATCGCGAGATTTCCGCCGATGAGCCTTCCCTCCGCACTCCCTCCCCGCAGCGCGTGCGGAGCAGGATCTCCGGGCCGGGACGACAGCGGTCCCTGGGCTTCGCCGGAGAAGAGCGCCGCGCGGAACGACGCCTCGGTTTCCGGAGGGAAGTCGGCGCCGGGGTGCGGTCCGTGGAACGAGACCATGCCTTCTCGCGCGTGGAGGGCGTGGAGGTTGGTGTTGTCGCTGAAGCCGATGAAGGGAATGGGGTCGCGGCGCTGGCGAGCGAGATCCAGGCCATCGAGGATGCGCAGGGTCCCGTAGCCGCCCCGGAGCGCCCATACCCCGTCGGTCGCCGGGTCGTCGAAGGCGGCCTGCAGGTCCGCGAGCCGCTCCTCGTCGCTGCCGGCCAGATAGCCCCGCCTGCGGGTCGCCCCCGGGTACGTGACCGGTTCCAGTTCGAGCCTCCGGCAACGATCGACGGCCTTGTCGAGCACACCGGCCCCGAGCGGCCCCGCCGGGGCAACCAGCGCCACGCGGGCGCCGGGACGAAGCGCTCGCGGCCGGAGCGGTGGGGTGTCGGGGTCCATAGCGGTCATCCGCCCGTCCGTCTCCCGCCCGGTGGCGTGCCGCCGTAGCCGCGCGCGCTCCCAGTGGCGCCTGGAGCACCTTCGACGTCGCCCGCAGCCAGCCCGGCCAGCAGCCGCTCGTGGATGCCCCCGAATCCCCCGTTGGACATGATCAGCACCACGTCGCCGGGGCGCGCCCCGCGGACGATGCGCTTCACGATGCCGTCGACTGCCGGTTCGTAGTCGGCTTCGACGCCCTGCGCGAGCAGCGACGCGATCAACTGCAGCGGGTCGAGGCGGGTCGCGTCATCGTAGCGCTCGGGTCGGAAGAGCCCGGCCACGACGGCGTGGTCGGCCTCGGCGAGCGCCTCCCCGTAGGCCTCCTGGTATTCCCGCCGCTGAGCGGTGTAGCTGCGGGGCTCGAAGACGGCGATCAGCCGCCGGCCGCGGAATCGCTGCCGCGCCGCTTTCAGGGTGGCCGCGACCGCGGTGGGGTGGTGCGCGAAGTCGTCGACCACTGTGACGCCCCCCGCCTCCCCGCGAACCTCCATGCGGCGGCGGACGCCCCGGAAGGTGCCGAGACCCTCGCGGATCGCGTCCCAGGGCGCGCCCGCCGCAGCCGCGGCCGCCATCGCCGCCAGGGCGTTCAGGACGTTGAAGTCGCCCGCGAGCCGCATCTCCACCTCCCCCAGCATCGTCCCGTCCCGCCGCACCGCGAAGCGGGTGCCCGCCTCCCCGCCGCGTATTCGCTCGGCCCGCCATCGGGGATGCGAGCGGACCCCTTCCGCAGTCGCCGTCCCGGTGTCGGGCACACCGACACCGATGCCGAAGGACTGCACGGGCGCGCGCGACACACCGCACATCGCGCGCAGCGCCGCCGAATCCCAGCCCGCAACCAGCGTCCCCGCCCGAGGCACCAGGTTGATGAAGCGCTCGAAGGCGAACCGGTAGGCGACGTTGTCGCGGAAGATGTCTGCGTGGTCGAACTCGACGTTGTTCACCACCGCCGTCCACGGCAGGTAGTGCCACATCTTGGGGCCCTTGTCGAAATACGCGGTGTCGTACTCGTCCGCCTCGATGACGAAGAACTCGGAGTCCGTGAGCCGGAACGAGATGCCGAAGTTCTCCGGGATGCCTCCGATGAGAAACGAAGGATCGAGTCCCGCCGCCTCCAGCAGCCATGCCACCAGGCTTGCGGTGGTGGTCTTGCCGTGCGTTCCTGCCACCGCGACCACATGGCGGCCGGCCAGAAACCGCTCCTTGATCACGGCGGCCGCCGAGGTGTAGCGCAGCCGCCGGTCCAGCACCTCCTCGAGCTCCGGGTTGCCCCGGCCGATCGCGTTGCCCACCACGACCAAGTCCGGATCGCCGGCCAGGTTGGCGGGGTCGTACCGGTCCGCGTATTCGATGCCCAGATCGTCGAGCATCAGCGACATGGGGGGGTAGACGCCCTGGTCGGATCCGGTCACCCGGTCGCCTCTCGCGCGCAGGAGCCCGGCGAGCGAGGCCATCGCGGTGCCCGCGATCCCGATCAGGTGATAGTGCATGACGCTCCCGCGACACCTGGGTGTGTCCCGTGTCGCATCACCTTGCCTGGCGCTGTCGCGATACCGGTGGCGTACCCTGCATCTCGCGCATCCATCCGACGACGAGCGTGCCCACTGCCATGACCCCCAGCACACCGCCCAGCCTCGCCCCCGGATAGGGTTCGGTTGCGACCTGGACGAGGAAGTCGGCGCAGATCAAGGTCCCGACGAAGCCGGGTACCAACGCCGGCGCCGCCGCCCCGAGACGGGCCAGCGCGAAGAAGACGGCGCCACTCAGGAGTGCGGCGGACACCCAGGTGAGAACCGATTCCTCAAGTGGCCCCGGCACGGAGAGGATCCCGGCCGCCAGCACCAGGACCCACAGCGCGATGCGCCAGCGGAGGCCGGCGCCCGACCTCAGCGCCAGTCCGCTCATGAGGAGCAATCCCGTCGTTCCAAGGAGAAGCCAGTTGGTCGCCCCGAGCGGCCCGGCCAGGATCGGGATGAAGGAGTTGGCCCCCGTGACGTCGGGCCACGCGGGAAGCCCCCCGGCGATCCACTCTGCGAGCGTCACGACACCCAGCAGGGCAGCACCCAGCGCCAGGGCGAGCGAGGGCGATGCCGGCCCCTCGGCCTGCCCGTCCCGCCCCTCTCCGAGCCATCTGTGCGCGAGCGCGGCGCCCAGACCGATCGCGCCCGCTCCGAAGAGGAGCACGAGAAAGCTCCCGAAGGCCGCGATTCCCGCCTGAAGGCCCCACGGCTGCGCCGGCGAGAAGATCGCCTCGGTTGCCGGCCAGGAGTTGGCTTGTCCGAGACCCAACACCACCGCGGCGAGCAGGGTGGCCCGGACGAACAGCCGCGCATCCAGCCCGTGCCTCGCCCACGTGACCACCGACAGGACGCATGCCCCGGCGAAACCGAGCACGAGCACCAGTGCGGCGGACAGGTTCACCAGGTTGCGGAGCGCCTCGCCGTCCCTCCGGGCGAGTTCCCACTCCTCGGGGACGTTCACGAAGCGAGTCGCGTCCACGACTTCGTCGCCGGCGAGCGACACCGTCAGCCGCGCTTCCCCGGCGATCTCCGCGAGTACCGCCCGGTCCTCGAAGGTGAATCTCCAGTCCGTGCGCCCGGGACGAGCCGTCTGGACGGCGCCGACCTCCTCGATGGACTCCGGGCCGATCCCGAATCTGGTCTGGATGGCGGCGACCGCGGCCGCCCGCGCCGCCGCCTCATCCGGATGCGCGCCCGGACGTGCCTCGGGGAGAATGTGGCGGAGCCGCAGAGGTTCGCCCGCCGCGTCGAGGTGGACGTGCAGTTCCTCGACGCGCTGTTCGGGGTCGGCACTGAAGTCCACGAACCGGACGATCCAGCGGAGTCCGGACAGATAGGTCCCGAGGAGGCTTTCGTACACCTCCGCGCCGGCTTCGTCAAAGACGTACTGGTCGGCGTCTCCCCGACCGGACACCACCTGGGCCAGTGCTGTCCACGACTCCACGGCGTGCCCGCGCCGCTCCAGCGTGTCCAGGGCGACGGCGATCGCCTCGCCTCTGGTCGCGGTCAGTCGTGGCGCGCCGCCGGCGCCGCTGAACGCGCCGGCACCCCAGGCGGAGACACCGATCACACCCAGCGCGTACACCAGCTTGCGCCGCGAGAGGAACCACCGGGCGGCCGACGATACCTCCGAAGGGGGCGACTCGGCACCGGCCTCCGCGCCCGGTTCCGCCACGGCGTCCGGTTCCTCCACGGCGGGCGGTTTCCACGCGCGGTTGTACGCCCATTCCGGCGCCTTCGCGCGGGCACCGACCTTCAGCCGTGCGCCGACCACGACCAGGAGCGGAGCCAGCCCGGCCGCCACCACGACTACCCTGTCCACGAGAATGCCGGGCGCGGATGACGCAAACAGTGGAATCGAGAGCAGCGAGAGGTTGTAGGTGAAGTGGGAGAGGATGGTCGGAACGAGACCGTAATACAGGTAGATCACGCCCCAGAGCAGCGCGGGGACTGTGAGCTCCACCACGCGGGCGTAGGCCGGCTGCTGAGGGTAGTTGGCGTGACCGGCGGCGAAGACGACGGCCTGCAGCACCACCGTCCCCCACACCCAGAGGCTCTTTCGTCCGTAGCGCGCCCCCAGCAGAGCCGCGCACGCGATGGGAATGGCGCGGAACGCGCTCTCCTCCCAGAAGGCGGCGAAGAGCGAGGTCGAGACCGCCACCAGCCAGGGCTGCGCGGTCGCCAGCAGGTCCGGCTGGACGACTGCCTCGGCGGGAGACCACCAGCCCTCGAGCCGGGACGTGGCCAGGTAAAAGAGCACCACGTAGCCGAGTTGCGTTCCCAGGAGCAGGTACGCCCCCGCGGTTCGGCCGAGCGCGGGCATGGACGCTGCGACCTGGGGCGACCAGAAGCGCCACTGCTGGAGGTGACCGGGGAACGCTCGCCGGCCGAGCGATTCCCCGGCGAGGTAGATGAACGCCAGAAGCGGAGCGCCGAGCGCGGCAGTCGCCCCCGCCAGAACCAGTTGCTGGGCCAGGAACGTCTGGACCGAGACGGCGGGGTCGTAGCCCATCCAGCTCAGCGGGAGGGCGTTCACGATCCCGAGGCCGAGCAGCACGGCGGTGACGGTGCCCCAGACGAGGGCCGGACGCCAGACGATCAGACGCTTCCTCATGAGGAAGGCCGTGCCGCCTACGCCGCCCACAAGCAGGAAGAGGACGACGAAGACCGACTGCGATGCGAACGCGATCGCATCGTTCCTCGACCGCATGTCCCGGTAGCGCTGGGAGAAGGCCTCCGGCACGAAGACGAAGCGCGCAAGCTCGGAGGCACGCTCCCCTGCTACCCGGATGCGCAGCCGGAAGCGGCCGTCCTCCACCGTGGCGTCCGTCCGCTCGAACACGAACGTGTGATCCACGCGCCCGCCGGGCTGCGTCTCCTGGGACGATTCGAGGAGCTCGAACGGAGAAAGATCCACCCCCCACTCCGCCGCCGTGCCTTCGGCGACGCCCCGAGCCTCCGCCTCGGCGAGGTTGCCGCTCCCCGGATCATCTTCGGAGAGGCGCAGGCGGAACCCGTACGGTTCGTCGGCGGGCGTAAAGCGAACCTGACTTTCCTCGACCGCCCCCTCCTGGAAGCGTCGCACCGTCCACACGTACGGCTCATGGATGCCGCTCGCGGCGAGCCCTGCGAACGCGTCCCTGCCTCCCGCCTCGAGTTCGACGTACGACTGCACCTCGGGGTCGGCCTGGCCGAACGTGGCAGCCGTCCGAGCGTCCGCCGGGTCCCATCCGTACTGCCGCGCCAGAGTGTCCGCGCGGGCGACGGCGGCCGCGCGGTCCATGGCCAGATCCAGCGTGACGATAGGGAAGGCGGTCGGAAAGAACCGGATCGCGACGGCGACGCCGGCGACGCCGAGGAGGCCGAAGAGGACCCAGGGGCCCGGTCGACGCATCATGTCACCCTCCCGGCAAGTGTGGCGGCGCCTAACCGAACAGCAGCCGCACGACCCACACCGCGAACAGCATGGCGGCGATGTCGGCCGTCAGCCCGGCGGGAATGGCGTGCCGGGTGCGCTTGATGTTGACGGCGCCGAAGTACACGGCCACGACGTAGAAGGTCGTCTCGGTGGAGCCGAACATCACCGCGGCCATCTTGACGAACAGGGAGTCCTCGCCGTACCGGGCGACCATGTCCGCGACCAGCCCCGCCGAGCCCGAACCGGTGAGCGGGCGGATGATCGCCATGGGCAGGACCTCGGCCGGGAAGCCGATCGGCTCCAGCACCGGGTTCAACAGCGCGATGAGCGCATCCATCGCCCCGCTGGCGCGGAACATGCCGATGGCGAACAGGATGGCCACGAGGTAGGGGATGATGCGCACCGCCACCCCGAACCCTTCCTTCGCCCCCTCCACGAAGGTCTCGTAGACCGGCACCCGCTTGTACAGCCCGTACAGGGGGAAGCCGACCAGGATGACGGGGATGACGAAGGCGGAGAAGAGCCCGATCAGCTCGCGCGCGAGTTCCATCTCAACCCTCCCCGCGCCGGGAATCCCGGCCGGCCTCCCGCGGCTGTTCCCCGAACGGGCGCTTCCGGTTGGGATCCGACGCGCGCGAGCCCGGCAGCTTCCCATAGAGGCGGGCGGCGATGATCGCCACGAGCAGCGACAGCCCGGTGGTGATGATGATGGCGAAGATGAGCCGGTTGATCTGGAGGCCGAGGAGCGCGAGCAGCAACACCGGGGGCACCAGTTGGACGCTCGCCGTGTTGACCGCGAGGAGCATCACCATGGGGTTGGTGGCGGTGTCCTCGCTCGGGTTGAGCTTCTGCAGCTCCTCCATGGCCTTGATGCCGAAGGGCGTGGCCGCGTTGCCCAGCCCGAACACATTGGCGGTGAGGTTGAGCGCGATCATGCCGAGGGCGGGATGGTCGTCCGGCACGTCGGGGAAGAGCGGCCGCAGCACCGGGCGCACCACGCGCACGATGGCGTAGATGATGCCCGCCTCCTCGGCGATCTTCATGACCCCGAGGAAGAGCGCGAGCACCCCGATCAGCCCGATCGCGATCCCCGCGGCGGTCTCCGCGAAGTCGAGCGCAGCGGCGCCGATGGCGGTCATCTTCACGAAGCGGACGGGCTCGAACTGCACGGTCGCCTCAGCGGCCGTGGGGTCGTCGCCCAGGCCCAGCACGGGCGTCAGGAAACCTTCGACGGTCCCCTGAAGCTCGTCGTCGTTCGAGCGCGACACGCCCCGGATCGTCTCCAGCGGCTCGGGCAGCGCGGCTCCCGCATCGAAGCGCAGCACCATTCCCTCGCCGGTGCGCAGCAGGACGCCGTCGTAGCTTGCCGCGGGGCTCTCGTCCGTGCCGTAGAAGTCCTGGTAGACCCCGGCGTTGATGCGAATCCGCACCTGCGTGCGCCCATCGATGGCGGCGGTGCCCTGGGGAAACTCCAGCACCACAGGGAGCGGCTGGCCGTTGCGGTAGGTGTCCCGGCTGAGATCGCCGATGTCGGAAACCCCCGCGAAGACGAAGGCCGAGATCAGCAGAGCCGCCCAGATGTAGTTGAGCAAGCGGTCGTTTCCCCGGAGCTGGTGGCTGGATGGAGGCTCGGAGGGCCGGCGGACACCTTACTGGCGCGCGGGGTTATGATAGCAGTCATGCCCCGGCCCGGCACGGTTCCGGGGCCGTCCCTCGCCGACAAGGCCGACCCACGCCATGCACCCCCGGCCCCCGTTGCTCGCCGCCGCCGCGGTGTCGCTGCTGCTCTCCTGTTCCGACGCCCCCACGGGCCCTGAACCCACGACGTCCGTCGACCTCGGTCCCAACTGCTCGATCGACACCGACCTGGTCTTCGACGGTGGCGTGGGGGTGGACGGCATCCCCGCCCTCACCAATCCGCCCGTGACAGGGATCTTTGACCAGCAGACCGGCTTTCTGTGGGAAAGCGACCGCGTGATCAGCTTCGAGCTGGACGGGCAGGCGATCGCGGTGCCCCATCGCATCCTCTGGTGGCACGAGATCGTGAACCTCACGCTGGGCCCCTATCGCGTTGCCGTCACCTATTGTCCCCTGACCGGGTCGAGCATCGTGTTCGACCGCAGCGAGGTCGCGGGCGACGAGTTCGGAGTATCCGGGCTTCTCTTCCAGAACAACCTGATCATGTACGACCGCACGGACGGCGACCGCTCGCTCTGGCCCCAGATGCTGCGCCAAGCCGGCTGCGGGCCCAAACAGGGGCAGCCGCTGCCGCTGATCGCCTCCTCGGAGGTCACCTGGGAGCGCTGGCGCGCGCTCAATCAGGACGGCCTGGTGGTGGTGCGCCCCGGCGGCGGCGTGAGCACGCAGTACGACCGCTATCCCTACGGGGACTACGAGAGCCTGGACAACACCAACCTCTTCTATCCCCAAACCGTCACCGACACCCGCCGCCCGGTCAAGGAGCGCGTGCTCGGGATTCTCGACGATGCGGCCGGCGGCAAGGCGTACCCGTTCGGTGAACTCCGCGGGGACGGGTCGCCCGTGACCGTGGTAAACGACATGGTGGGCGGGAAGCCGGTCCTGGTGGTGTGGGACAATGACGGGGAGGCGGCGTTCGCGCTCAACCCCGTGGTGGACGGGCAGACCCTCACATTCGAGTTCACCGCAGGCGACATCGTGGACGCCGCGACGGGATCGAGCTGGCGGGTGGACGGTTTGGCTTTCGAAGGGCCCATGGAAGGCACCCGCCTGGAGCCGGTCGAGGGCGCCTACATCGCCTTCTGGTTCGCGTGGAAGGCCTTCCAGCCCGACACCGAACTGTGGGAGGCGGGCTGAGTCAGCTCCCCTTGCGCAGTTCCTGCGCGGCCGACCGGAGCATGGCCACGGCGGCGTAGAGCACGACCACCACGACCAGCCAGCGCATCACGTCGAGCGGCAGCGACCGGACGATGAATGCCGCGGCAAGCACGGCGGGGATGCCCCCGATGGTCAGCCCCAGTGCCGCCTTCAGCCCGTAGCGGCCAGCCCGCGCGAAGCGGATGCCCGCGACCGCCATCAGGAACGCCGCGGACCCCATCATGATCGGGAAAGCCACCGCGGGCGTCATGCCTATGGCGCTGACCACGATCATGGTGGGCGCGTACATGCCGATGCCGATGGTCATGAGCGCGCCCAGCACGAACAGGCAGACGGCGGAGATCACAAGGTCGGCGCCGGCCACCCCGGTTGCCTCGCCGCCCACCGGGTCGGTGCCGAAGATGGACCGCAGAAAGGTCGCGGCCGCGATCAGCAGCGCGACCCCCATGCCGATCTGAATCCAGTGGCGCGGAAGGCGGGTCACGACCCCCGCACCCAGCCAGGCCCCCAGCACCGCCGCCGCGATCAGCGTGAACAGGGTGAGCGGCTCCACCAGGATGATGGTCATGAAGATGAAGGCCTGTATGATGACGGGCGGGGTGTGGCCGGTCATCATGGTGCCCGGGATTTCGTCGTCGGGGACGGTCTTCGCCAGCTTGTACAGCGATGTGGTGGGCGCGAAGGAGCCGATCCCCAGGGTGTCGAAGAAGTTGGTGCCGAAGCCCACCGCCAGCTCGAACAGGTTGGGCTTGCCGCGGGTTCCGCCCCTTCCCGAGCCATCGCCGGCCGTCGCGCGCGCTGAGCTTACCCAGTGGTAGACGAACATCAGGGCAATGATGGCCAAGGCCGTGAACAGGTACAGGCGGGGGTCGCTGGTGTCGAACACGTCCGTTCTCCGCTGGGGGAAACCAGGGTTGTGCGCGCCGGTGGAAATCCCGGGGAAGTCCGCTCGCCGCGCGGCAACTCGTTTGATTCGAGGCCGATCGGTCGCTAACGGTACGTGAGCAGTTCGCCATGTGCCAGAAAGAGGAGAGTCGGAGATGCGCGCCAAAGGAAACCGCGTCGGGAGTCGGAACAGCCATCGAGGACCCGCACTGTCCCTCCGCCGGTGGCCGGGAGCTCGCCTGGGCCCGGCGCTGGCCATCGTCCTGGCGGCCGCCTGCGGCGCCCCGGATGGTGAGAGCGGCAGCCCGCAGGCGAACCCGTCCACGCCCGAAATGCGCAGCGCCGAGCCGGCGGGCGAGGCCGACCACTTCGTGCCCTCCACCCCCGGGAACGTTGCGTGGGGCTGGTTCCCCATCGACAAGGAGCCGGTGCTGCGGGTCCAGCCGGGCGAGACCGTGCGCATCAACACCGTCACCCACGCCGGCGCCACCCAGAGCGAAGAACCGGTGGCCTACCTCACCGGCCTCGGCCTCCCGCGCGACGAGATCCTTCAGGACGTGCTCGACTTCTGGGCGTCGCGCGAGGGGCGCCCGCGCGAAGGCCGGAGTGGCCACGTCATCACCGGTCCCGTCTACGTCGAGGGCGCCGAGCCGGGAGACGTGCTCGAGGTCGAGATCCTCTCCGTCGAGACGCGGGTGTCCTGGGGCATCAACAACACCTCCGCCCGGGGCGGCGTGTTCTCGATGAACTATCCCGGCGCCCGTCCGGACGACCCCGCTCTCGACATCCCGCCCGGAACCCGCCACGTCATCCGCACCGGGGAGGTGGACGGCCGCGAGGTGGCCCTCGTCGCCGACGACATCCACGTGCCGCTGGCGCCCTTCATGGGAATCATGGCGGTCGCGCCCGATCCGGTGGTGGGCCAGCCGGGCGTGACCGTGCCCGGGGTTCAGGGCTCCCGGCCGCCCGGCGCCTTCGGTGGCAACCTGGACGTCAAGGACCTCAAGGCCGGCACCACCCTGTACCTGCCCGTCTTCCACGAGGGCGCGCTCTTCTATACGGGCGATGGCCACGGCGCCCAGGGCGACGGCGAGGTGAGCGGGACGGCGATCGAGCAGTCGCTCTCCGGCGTGTTCCGCTTCGCCGTGCACAAGGACCGCACCATTGCCGCGCCGCGCGCCGAGGACGACGAGTACTACATGATCATGGGCATCGACCTGGATCTCGACCGAGCCGCCCGCCACGCCACCTGGGAGGTCGTGAACTTCCTGGGCGAGGAGAAGGGACTCTCGCCCGCCGACGCCCTCTCCCTCGCAAGCATCGCGGTGGACTTCCGCGTCAGCGAGGTGGTCGACCTGACCCAGGTGGTCACCGGGTACATCCCGAAGAACATCTTCCTCAGATAGGAAGCCGCTCGCGCACCTCTTCCGGCGACAGGCCCTCGATCCGGACCCGCTTGCGCCGTGACCCGGCCCCGGCCACGATGACGATCCGGTCCCTGCCCGTCGGAAGCGTGCGGGCCAGCAACGCCACCACGGCTGCGTTGGCTCTGCCTTTTTCCGGCGGCGCCGCGACGCGCAGCTTCAGCGTATCCCCCATCCAGCCCGTGATTTCGTCCTTCCGGGCCCCGGGAGCCACCTTCACCGTGAGAACCGCCATGAGACGCTTCCTCGCACCGTTTTTCGTTGCGTGGGTCCTGATGGCCCCCGCAGGACTGCTCTTCGCGCTCGAGTCGCGCACCGATTGCCCCACCTGCGTCTTTCCGGGAGATGAGTGGGAGATCGTCCCCCGGGGCGGACTGGCCGGCTTCGGCTGGGACGCCGACGCGCTCGGGCTGGTGCGCGAATTCGTGCGCGACAGCGCCAACTCCACCGGCATCGTGGTGGCCGACCGCGGCCGCATCGTCTTCCAATACGGCGACATCGAGGAGTTGTCGTATCTGGCCTCGGTGCGCAAGAGCATCCTGGCGATGCTGTACGGCTACTGGGTCGAGAACGGCGCCATCGACCTGAACGCCACCATGGCCGATCTGGGCGTGGACGACATCGGCGGGCTGCTCCCCATCGAGCTGGGCGCCACGGTCGATCACCTCGTCACAGCGAGATCGGGCGTCTACCACCCGGCCTCCAACGGCGGCGACAACCTCTCCGAGGCGCCTCCGCGCGGGTCGCAGGAGCCGGGGACCTACATGCTCTACAGCAACTGGGACTTCAACGCCGCGGGGGCCGTCTTCGAGCAGCTCACGGGCCGCGATCTCTACGACGAGGCCCAGGCGCAACTGGCCATTCCGCTCCGGTTCCAGGACTGGGACCGCTCCATGCACCGCAAGTCCGGCAATCTCTCCATCTCCCGCAATCCGGCGTACCACTTCTGGCTGTCGACGCGCGACATGGCGCGCATCGGGCACCTGATGCTCAACGAGGGCTCGTGGGACGGGGAGCAGATCATCTCGCGCGAGTGGGCGCGGCGCATCGTGAGCGTCGTAACTCCGCTCGAGGAGATGAACCCGGAGCGGCGCCGGGACGGCTACTTCGGCTACGGCTACATGTGGTGGGTGTGGGACGGCCCGCGCGCCACCGGCCCGTTCGCGGGAGCGTACACCGGGCGCGGGGCGGTCGGGCAGTGGATCACGGTGTTCCCGGCCCTCGACCTGGTGGTCGCCCACAAGACCAACTCGGTGTACGGCCGCACCACCAGTTGGGAGTCCTGGGAGCGGGCGCTGGAGCTGCTCTTCGCGGCAAAGGGAATCGAGATGGAGGAGTGGCCGTGGAGCGGATGAGGATGCGGGCGGAGGTCGGGGCCGAGGTCGCGGGCGCGGCGCGTGCGATCGGGACGCGGCGGTCGTGGCGGGGCGCCGCGTGCATGCTGGGCGCGCTTGCGGTCGGGTGCGCGCCGGGCGGGGCGCCGGACGCGGGAAGCGGCCAGGCCGCGGCGGAACCCGCGCCCCGCAAGGAGATCATCCAGCCCGAGGGGGTGGCCCGGCTGCCGGTCTTCTCGTCCGCGGTGCGGAGCGGCGACCTGATCTTCCTTTCGGGCGCGATCGGGGCGCTCCCGGGCGTGTCCCCGCCCACCCTGGCCGAGGGCGGGATCATCCCGGAGACTCGTCAGACCATGGACAACCTCGCAGCCGTGCTGGAGGCAGCCGGGGCGGGGTGGGGAGACGTCGTCAAGTGCACCGTCTTCCTCGCCGACATGGCCGACTACGCCACCTTCAACGAGGTCTACCTGGAGTACTTCCCCGCGGACCCGCCGGCCCGCTCCGCCCTGGCCGCGGCCGGGCTGGCCTTCGACGCGCGCGTCGAGGTGGAGTGCATCGCCGCCGCCCCGCAGGGCAGCCGGTAGCGCCCGCGGCTAGTCCATGATGCGCCGGTAGGTTGCGCGGCTCACCCCGGTGATCTTCCCCTCCTCGTCGAGGCGCACGTACTCGTTCTGAATCGTGTTGCCGTCCTCGGAGAGGGTGTTGATGATGACCTGGTAGACCCTGCCGCCGCGGCTGTTCAGGATGCGCGTAGAGCGGTCGTTCACGACCTCGACCGCCGTCTCGGCGTTCTCCTGCCCCTCCACCGTGCGGAACACGCCGTCGAACAGCGTCACGTACCCCCACTCGGACGTGTCGCCGCTCACGTTCGTGTTCGCGACCGTGATGCGCATGCCGCCATCGCCATAGGGCTCGTAGGTCATGACGTTGGACGCCGGCGGGGGCCGGTCCGAATCCATCAGCCAGGCGCCGTAACGCTCCTCGCCCTGGGCTTCGGCCCCCGAAGAGAATGCGAGTGCCGCCAGAATCGCCGTTCCCGAGAGCCATACGTTGCGAAGTCGCATCTCATCCTCCGTGTTGCAAGGTCATGCCCCGGCGAGCGGGGTTTGAGACAACATATGCCCGGCGCTCGCCTCGTGAAACGTCCGGGATTCCCGACATTGTCACCGGCGGCGGCGGGCGCGGCAACGATTGACCTTCACGGACACTTTCGCAGATCTTCCTGCGCCCGGATCTTGCCGGGCCGCGTCAGACCCCGTTCACCCGCCGGAGACCATGACCAGACTCGCCTCCCCCCGCCCGCTCTTCTCGATCGCCCTCCTCCTCGCAGCATCCCTCGCCGCCCCTTCCCTCGCCGCCCAGGACTTCGAGCGTCCGGACGACTGGCAGGTCCGCTTCGACGAGCCCGGCGCCTCGGAGGAACAACTGGAGATGTTCGTTTCGATGCCGCCCGGGTGGCATGTGACCTCGGGCCCCGCGGCGATCTACTGGGGCCCGGAGATGGAGGCTTCCGGAGAATATCGCATCGAGATGGAGGTCTTTCTCTTCGAACCCCAGGGGATGATGCGCGAGGCGTTCGGATTCTTCGCCGGCGGGCGCAGCCTGGACGGCGACGACATCGAATACACCTACTTCCTCATCCGCGACGGGGGCGAGTTCATCGTCAAGCGCCGCGAGGGCGCCGACGCGCCCACGATCCTCCCCTGGACCGGCCACGAAGCCATTCTGGGCTGGGCTGACCGCGGCGACGGGGCCACGGCGAAGAACATCCTCGCCGCCGAAGCGGACGCGGGAGAGGTTCGATTCTTCGTCAACGATGCCCAGGTGGCCGCTCTGCCGCGCTCCGAAGTCGCGATGGACGGGATGTACGGCTTCCGCGTGAACCACATGCTCAACCTGCACATCTCGCGGCTCGAGGTGACGCCGCTGGAGCCCTGAACCCCCGGCAGCCCGTGGACGAACTGTCCCCGGCATTCGAGTGACGATGCATCGCCACTCGCCCCGGCGCACCCGGCAGGCCCCCGCCACCGCCGGCACGCTGCGCCTCCGGCTGCTCAAGATCGGAGCGCGGGTAACGGCGGGCGACCCACGCTCAGCGGTCCGCGTCCGCTGGCTGGTGCGTCCTCAGAAGTCGTACCTCACCCGCGCCAGCAGCATTCTCCCGATCTCCGGCGCACCCACGAACTCCCGGTGCAGGTTGTTCAGGATATTGTTCGCGGTCAGAGAGACATGCGTGCTGGGCTGGAACGGGAGCCGGTAGCCGATCGAGGCGTCGACAACGCTGTAGCCGCCCACGTCGCCGATGTAGACGCCGGAGTTCATCGGAAACGCCGTGGTCATCCGCATCCGCCCCCCGAACGAGAATCCGGTGGCCCGGTCGTCGAAGGTGAACCCCGCCGACCCCTTGTGATTGGGAGCGTTGAGCGCGATGTCGTCCGAACTGGTGCAGTTGCCGTCGTTGTTGAAGTCGAAGCACTCGTCGCTCTGGAAGGAGTAGCTCGCGTTGATCCGCACCCGGTCCGACGCGATCACCTGCGCGGACAGGTCCGCTCCCCAGAAGTCGACCTCGCCGAAGTTGCGATAGGTGACGAGGAGGTCGGGGCTGCCAACCTGGTCGGGCACCACGGTGCCGAGTGGGAGCTGGGCCACTCCCTCGACGATCGGCCGGATCTGCTCCATGGACACCAGACCGGACTGGATGAGCGGTGTCAGGCGGTGGATGACGAAGGCCGTGGTGCTCTCGGGGTCGAAGAAGACGTTCGGGGTCACGACGCGGAGCGGGCCGACGAAGTTCTCCACCCGGCTGAAGTACACGTCCGCGGCCAGCAGTACGCGGTCGTCGATCAGGCCCTTGTATCCGATTTCGTAGGTGTTGTTGATGGTCGAGGTGAGATCGGTGATGGTCTCAACCGGCGAGCCGTCGAGCGGGAACGCGTCCGCCGGATCGATGGCCGCCTGGTTCAGCCGGCGGAGCACGGTGCCGATCGCGGGATCACCCGGCAGCGCGCCGGGATTCTGCAGGAGATTCTTCAGGATATCGGCGAAGGGCTGGAAACCGGGGCTGAGGAGAGCGGGCAGCATCTCGAGGAGCCCTGGCCATAGCGCCGCGGCGTTCGCCGGAAGGGCCTGCCCCGGTGCGAAGGGCGAGCGCATGCAGTACGACATGAGCCCGCCGGGGCACTGGGCGTCGAAGGTGAAGCCGCCGGAAGGCACCCCAAGCGCGCGTATGTTGTAGGTGACGGGCAGTGGATCGAGTGGAATCTGCGCCGCGATGATGTCCAGGAAGAGGTTGGTGGTGGTCGGGGTCGCAAACGCCCGGTTGTAGGTGAAGCGGAAGTTCTGGTTGTCGGCCGGCCGGACCACGAGCGCCGCGCGGGGGGACAGGTTCACGTCGGCAAGCCGGTTGTGATCGTCCAGCCGGATCGCCGTGACGAGGTCGATCCGGTCGCTCAACGATGTCTCCGAGTGCAGATAGGTGCCGACTTCGGAGATCATGTCGTCGTCTTCGTTCCGCCCGAAGATCGTCCCGCCGGTGCGCGGATCGGTCCGCTGCAAGTCGACGCCGTAGGTGAAGCTCTGCCGGGAGCCGATGTCGAAGCCGTGCTGGACCTGGGCCGCCATGGTGCGCGACTGGTCCACGACCGCCGCGCCGGTGCGGAGGCCGAAGGTTCCGTCCTGGACCGGCGCGTTGAGATCGCCCCCGGAATCGGTCATGTTGAGGAAGGCCTGCGCGAAGAGCCGGCCCTTCGACAGGCGGGCCTGCGCGAAGTTGTACGTCCAGTTCTTCACCTGAAAGGCCCCGATGCCCGTCATGTCCACACCCTTGGCAAGGGTGCTGGTGCCGCCGTTCACGATGAACGACCCGTCGTCGGCGAACCGGAAGTCGAGACGGGCGTTGGCGGAGTATCGCTCCGAGTCGTAGTCCCGGGTGCAGATCATGCCGCATGCGCCCATGCGGGCCTGTGCCTCGCCGGGATCGTCGTATTCCCAGTCGTTCCCGCGCTGGTACTGGCCGGAGATCTTCAGCCCGAAGCTCTCCGACGGAGAGTGGGCGGACCGGAACTGGCCGTGGAAGAGCGAGCGCTCACCGCCCGCCAGCGAGATCGTGGTGCCCTGCCGGTCGATCGGCGAGGACGTGATGATGTGCATCACGCCGTTCGAGGCGTTGGGTCCGTAGAGCGCCGCCCCGGGGCCCAGCGAGACTTCGATCCGGTCGATGTCCAGGTCGGTCGTCGGAAACATCTGGTATGCGTTGAACCGGAGCGACGGAACGCGCGCGTAGCGGTTGTCGATGATCGTCAGCAGGCTTCCGGAGAAGACGTTGTTGAAGCCGCGCGCCACCACGGTCCCCTGGGCGATGCCCGTCTGGACCGCATCCACCCCGGGAAGCGTCTTGACGTGCTCGGCGACGGTGACGGCCGCGACCCTCGCGACATCCGCCTCGGAAACCGTCGCAACCGACGCGGGAGCGTCGAGCGCCTTCTCCTGGCGGCGCGACGCGGTAACCACGACCGGGTTCAGGATCAGGGCTCTCGACCGAATGGGAATCTCGATGTCGGTGGTCCCGCCCGCGTCCACCGCGATCCCGTCCAGGCGGGTGGTCTCGTAGCCGATCAGGGTCACGATCACCGAATGGGTGCCGGCCGGAACCGATGCGGAGAAGTCGCCCTCGGCCCCGGTTGCGCCCAGCATCTGCCCCACGATCTCGATGGTCGCGCCCGAGACCGGCGTCCCCGCCTCAGCGTCCGTCACACGGCCCGAGAGGGTCCCCTGCTGCGCCGCGAGAGGGGCGCTGAAGAGAGCTCCCAGTGCGACGAACATCCAGGGGAGACACCGCCGAAACCTCGTGCTGATCGCTTTCATCGAACCCTCCTCCTCATGCGGATGCCGAATGGCGTCCCGACAAACGCGCTATCGCGTCTTTCATCGATATTGTCGCTTAATCGTGGTGATTCGTCGCAACAATCGAGCCCGGTTGAAGGGGCCAAGGTAACCTGTCGCCTGTCCGGGCTGCTAGGGGCGCGCCCACTCCTCCAGTTGCGCCCTCGCCTGGTCGAAGCGGCCCAGCAGGTTCGGGATGTCGGCGTCTCCGTAACCGATGACAAGGCGGTTTCGCGCGACGCGCAGCACCTCCGCCAGTTCGCGGGCGGCGCGCATTCTGGCGCCGGGCTCCGTGCTCCCGGCTTCCCCGATCCAGATCGGCGCGGTGTGGGCGAACGGGTAGCTGGCCATGGAGGGCCATGCCGTGTCCCCGCCGACCGCGCGCACGGCGATCCACCCTCCTTCGGGGAGATCGAGCGTCCCCTCGTACCCGCGTGCGCCGGCCCCGGCGAGACCCTCGGATTGCCACGCGACTTCTCCGTTGACGAGCACGTCCACGCGATCGACGGCACCCGCGGAACTCAGGTCGAGCGTCCACGAGGCGGATCCGGACGCCACCACCCCGCCCGGACCCGCCCCTTCCAGGCTGAAGTCCAGGAAGGGACCGTTGGTGACGAAGGTGCGGCCCTCCCCGAGGGCGGCCATGTACGCCGGCCAGTTGAGCTGGCCGCCCGTCATCGCGTATACCCTGGTGGTCCCCACCGCCATGGTGCGGAAGAAGTTGTTCATCACGTCGGTACCGGCGCTGGGCGCCACCGGAATGCCCAGGTTGAGGAAACGGTGCCACACCTGGGTGGTGGTGGTCTCGTCGCTCCACAGGCACACCACCTCCAGCGCGTCCAGGTCGCCGAGCACCGCGTCCGCCACCAGCTCGACGGGCACGCTGCCCGCAAGGTCCTCGAAGGGCACTTCCGACCACGGCTCTGCGCGCTCGGCGGCGCGCGCGTTCACCGGATGCACGTAGTACCCGAAGCCGCCCCGCGAGCGGGCGTGGCCCAGCGCCTCCGCGTTCTCGCGGTCGTCGGTGCCGTACACCTGGTAGCCGGGGCCCCACACCCACGGCCAGAAGAAGTCGCCGATGCCGATCAGGCCCACGTGGCCGAGAAAGTGCGAGCGCACCTCCTGGCCGAAGCGGATGAGGGGTCCCTCCCCCGCCCGCTCCCAGCCCCACAGGTCCTGGTCCTCGAAGCGGTTGTGCAGGTTGGCCAGCAGCGGGGTGGCGACGTCGAGCGCCTCACCCCGCATCATCGGCACCAAGTCGGCCGGGGCCAGGTCGTAGGGGCCGCCGTAGTTCAGGTGGAAGTGGTGCTCCCCCGACACCCATCCCGCGGCGCGCGCGTCCCAGACGGGGGTGAGCGTCACCTCCACCTCGGTGGTTCGGCCGGCCGCCACCTCGACCGTGCGGGCGACCTCGGGGGTCGCGAGCCCCTGCACGGCCGCCACGGTGGCGCTCCCGGCCGGCACCGTGTACTCGGCGATCCCGGTCGAGTAGGCGTACACCCGCCCGCTCTGGCCGTCGAACCAGGGCCGGGAGCCGGCCGGGACGGCGGGGTGGCCGGTGGCGTCCACCACGTCCAGGCGGGCGGCCGCGGGCGGGCCTCCCGCCTCCACGGTGGTGCGCACCCGCAACGTGCCGGTCTCGACGCCCCAGTCCCAGGTGCGCACCACGACCTCCTCGGCCGGCCCGCCCGCGGCGGGCACCCGGTAGAGCCGCATCGGCCGGTTGCCGTCCCCGCGCGAGAAGTACACCCACTCCCCGCCGGGCATGCTCCACGCGGGGGTGAGCGGGGTCCCGCCGCCCGTGTCCGGAGGCCCGACCAGCAGGATCGATCCCGCCGGGTTGTCCACATTCACCAGCCGCAGCTCCCACCCGGCCTGGGTGGGCCAGTTCACCGCCACCGTCGACCCGTCGGGACTGAGCGCCGGGCGCGCCATCGAGGCGATGCTGCCTTCGAGCAGCGTGCGCGGCCCGGGGCCCGCCGGCGACCCGGCGGCGTCCAGCTCCCGCACCAGCACCCGGTCGCCACCTCCGCCGCCCTTGGCCAGGTACACCAAAGCACCCGCGCCGGGCTGCGGTTTCAGCTCGATCCCCCGGACGTCGGTGATCCGGACTTTCTCCCCGGTCCCGAGCTCGAGCGCCCACAGATCGATGGTGCCTGCCGAAGCGGACGCGAAGTACAGCCGGGCGCCATCGGCCGAGAAAGCCGGATCGAGCTCGATCGCAGGCGTGTTCTCGCTCAGCAGTTCCGCGCCCGTCGCGGCATCCGCCACCACGATCCAGGTGTCGCGCGTGTCGTCGCGCACGAACGCGATGCGGGCCCCGTCCGGCGACCAGGCCGGGCGCGCGTCCATCGCCCCGCCCGAGGTCAGCCGGCGCGCGCCGCCGTCCACCAGGTCCATCACCCAGATCCAGCCGTGCGACGCGAAGGCAAGGCGGGTCCCGTCCGGGGAAGCCGCGGGATCGATGGGACCGCCGGTGAGTGTGGGCATCTCGTAGCCTTCCAGATAGATCTGGTGGCCGTAGCCTTCCACCCTGGGGTAGCGGTTGGTCCACTGGGCGGAAACCAGCGCCGGCGCCAGCGCAAGAGCCAGAAGGATCCCGGCCGGCCGGCCAGCTGCCCGAACGACGCCCCGAATCCGAGTTGTGCCTCCATTCATGCTTCAGCCTCCTTTCCTGTCGTCACGTCTGTTCCCGGTCGTGGGTGCGCCGCAATGGAATCTCAGGGATGCGCGCCGCCAGCAGCCCGGCCACGAGCGTGAGGAACGCGGCCATCCAGTAGATGCGGTGGGAAGCGCCGGTGAAGGCCAGCCGCACCCGCTCCGCCGAGTCTCGGGCCACCCTCACGCCTTCGGCGCGCAGCGCGCCCGCCCGATCTGCCGTGCCCGCCTCCGCGGCTCTCTCCTCGAAGGCCGCGAGGATCGCCTCCGACAGCCCGACGCCCCCGGTCGAGGCGTAGGCCTGCGCCGTCACCCTGCCCCCGGTACGGTCTCGCAGTTCATTGTCCAGCACGCCGAACGTGGCCGCCAGCGTGAAGGTCAGCACCGCGCCCATGGCCGCCGCCCCCATGGTCGCTCCGGTCTGGCGGAAGAACTGGGAGGCGCTGGTCGCCTGGCCGACGAAGCGTAGGTCGGTGGCGTTCTGGATGGCCAGGGTGAAGAGGGGCATGCCGGGCCCGGCGCCCAGACCGCAGAGAGTCATGTACAGATAGACCTGAACGTACGCCGTGTCGGCATCCATGCGCGCCAGCAGCGCGGCACCCAGGAAGAACACCGCCGTCCCGGCGACGATCTGGCGCCGGTAGCCGATGCGGCTGGCGACCTGTCCCGCAAGGGTGGCCGAGATCACGATCCCGAGCGAGAACGGGATCAGCACAACGCCCGCTTCGGTTGCGGAGACCCCCCTGGTCGAGACGAGGAAGAGCGGGACGAAGATGTTGACGGAGATGAAGGAGGCGCCGAAGAAGAACGTGGCCAGGGTGGCCCGGCGAAAGACGGGTTCGGAGAAGAGCCGAGGCTCGAGGATCGGCCCCGTCACGGTGCGCGACCGGCGCACGAACGCCATCAGCAGAATCACCGACAGCGCCAGCAGCCCCGGCGTCGCCCACAACTGCCATCCCCCGCCAGCAGCCGATCCTTCCGCCGCTGCGGACGCCGAAGCCAGCCAGGGAAGCCAGGGGCTGGCCTGCTTGTCGATCTGGAGCCCGAGGACCAGCGGCGCCAGACCGCCGATGAGAAGGCCCGCCCCGACGAAGTCCGGGCGCGTCGCCCCCGGAGCCGCCTCCAGCAGCGGCATCCGGCGCAGGATATGCCACAGGGCCACCCCTCCGATGGGCAGGTTGACCAGAAAGACCCAGCGCCAGCCGGAGATCCCGGGCATCCAGCCGCCCGCGTGGTCCGCGAGCAGCCCCCCCAGCAGGGGTCCCAATACGGAGGAGACGCCGAAGACCGCGCCCACGTACCCCTGGTACTTGCCGCGCTCGGCGGGGGTGAAGAGATCCGCGATCACGATGAAGGTCATGGCGAAGATGCCGCCCGCCCCGATGCCCTGAATTCCCCGGGAGATCACCAGTTGGCTCATGCCGTCGCCGAGCAACGGCAGCGGCCCGGCGATTCCGGCCAGCCCGCAGGCCACCGAGCCGCCCAGGAAGAGGCCGACCGCGGCCAGCGTCACCGTCTTCCGCGCGTAGGTGTCGGCCAGCTTGCCGTAGACCAGCGCGAGCGAGGTCGAGGCCAGCAGATACATGGTCGCCACCCAGGTGTAGCGCTCCACCCCGGCCAGATCCTCCACGATCTTCGGGAGCGCGGTGGCGACGATGGTCTGGTCGAGGGCGGCGAGCAGCAGCGCGAGCAGGATGGCCAGGAAGACCGTCATCCTGTCGGCATGCGAGATCCTGCCCTCCTGAGGTCCCGTCCCGAGCCCCGGCGGGGCGGTCGCCGTCATGAAACCTGATTCGGGAGGGACATCGCGCGCGCCTGTGCTCGCTTGCGTGACAAGCGGTGGTTAGGGTACGGGGGCTCGACCAAAGTTAGGCCACCACGTGCAAGCGGCCAGTTCCCGGCGGGGCGTCGCCGTGGAGCCGATCCCGCATGGAGGAGCAAGTCATGCCTGCCGATCGACGAGAGTTCCTGAAGATGTCCGCGGCGGCGGGAGCAGCGCTGGGGCTGGGCGCCGTGCCCGGCGCCGGGCTGCCGCATCCGGGCCCGGCCCGCGGACCCGCATCGCCACAGGAGGCGCCGCGCGCGCTGCGCATCCTGATCCTCGGAGGCACCGGCTTCATCGGGCCCTTCCAGGTGCGCTACGCCCTGTCCCGCGGCCACTCGGTCACGCTCTTCAACCGCGGGCGCTCCAATCCGGGGATGTTCCCCGACGTCGAGACGCTGATCGGCGACCGCAACGGCCAGCTGGACGCTCTCCGGGGCCACACCTGGGACGTGGTCATCGACAACTCGCGCTCCAATCCCGACTGGGTGCGCCTCGCCGCCGAGTTCCTGCGCGACTCGGTGGACAGGTATTTCTACGTATCGTCGCGCTCCGCGTATTCGGATCTGAGCAGCGTGCCGATGACCTCCGATGCTCCGACGTTCACCTACGAGACCGCGGGCATCGAACCGGGCTCGGAGAACCTTCCCTACGGTCTCGCCAAGGCGCTCTCGGAGCGGGAGGCGCAGCGGATTTTCGCAGGTCGGGCCAACATCGTGCGCCCGGGTCTCATCATCGGCCCGCAGGACGAGACCGACCGCTTCACCTACTGGCCGGTGCGCATCCACCGGGGCGGCGAAGTGCTGGCCCCGGGCGACGGCTCCGACACCGTCCAGATCATCGACGTGCGCGACCTCACCGAATGGATGATCCGCATGGCCGAGACCGGCCACACCGGTGAGTACAACGGCATCGGGCCGGCCACGCCGCGGCCCATGACGGAGCTGCTGTACGGCATTCGGGCGGTGACCACGGCGGAGACGACGTTCACCTGGGTCGACACGGACTTCCTCATCGAGAGGGGAATGCGCCCGTACCGCGAGATGCCCGTGTGGCGGCCGCCGGTCCCCGGATTCGAGGGCTTCGCGCGCTTCGACCTGACGCCGGAGGTGGAGGCCGGGCTCATCTTCCGTCCTCTCGCCGAGACGGCCCGCGATACCCTGGAGTACCACTTCTCCCGGCCGGCCGAGCGCCAGGCGAACCTGCGCGCCGGCACCACCCCGGAACAGGAAGCGGAGGTGCTGGCGGCCTGGCACCGAAGCGGGCGCGCGCGGGGTTAGACCTCCTCGTCCGGACCGGAATCCCTCTCCAGCCGCCAAAGCAGCAGCAGTAGCGCGGTGATCATCAGAAAGGCCGCGCCCGCCATGGCGGGAATGGAGATGTACCCGAAGACGGCAACGTAGCGCCCGGAGCAGGGCACCCCGCCCTCGCAGGGAACCAGATCGAGCGTGGGCTGGAACTGGAGCGCGACGTGGTAGGCGGCGATGGCCAGACCGGCCACGGGGAGTGGAATGGCGAACCGCCAGATCCTCGCAGAGGGCCGCAGGAGCCCCACCCCGAGCACCACCACCAGCGGGTACATGGCAAACCTCTGATACCAGCAGAACGGACACGGCACGAAGCCGACGATTTCGGAGAAGTAGAGGCTGCCGGCCGTCGCGATGGCGGCGATGCCCCAGGCCCAGCCGACGACATGGCGTTCGTAGCCATCGAGCGAGGCGCGCAGCCAGGCGCGGCTTCCCGGCATGAAAAGGCCCGCCAGGAGCGCCAGGGAGGCCGCCGCCCCGGCGACGGAGGCTCCGCCGAGCATCTGCACGATCGCAGGATACAGTGTCATCGGGTCCCTGAAGTGGTTGCGGGGAACGATCCGGGTTTCGAGCCCGGCTTCCGGGCCCATGAACCCCTTGGGTTCAGCGCTCAACGCCTCTGGCGTGTCCGATAAGCGAAAGCTATTCTTATGATTCTTTGAGCTTGAGGCAAAAGCCGGGGCGAGCAAATGGCTTGTGGGGCCCCCGCACCGCCGCTCCCACGGTATACAGCAGCGTGAGGCCAGCATGAATCCTGTTCCCGCCGCGCTCACCACGCTCGGACTGCTTCTCGTCCTTGCGGATCGACCCGTCGAGCCCGTGCCGGCCGCACCCATCGAGACGGCGTCCGTTGCGGCTTCGGCGACTACGGCCGTCGGCAATCCCGAGCACGCCGCGTCGCTTACCGGCGTCATCCGCATGTACTGCCAGGTGTGCCACAACGACGCCCTCATGACCGGCAACATCTCGTTCCAGGCGTTCGAGGTGGAGTCGGCTCCGGAAATGGCGGAAATCGCGGAGCGGATGATCCGCAAGCTGCGCGCGGGCATGATGCCCCCGCAGGGATTCCCGAGGCCCGCCGGAGATACCCTCCAGGCCCTGGCCGCGGAACTCGAAACCCGGGTGGACGCGGCCTGGGAGCAGAACCCCAATCCCGGATTCCGCACCTTCCAGCGACTCAACCGCGCCGAGTTCGCCAGCGCCGTCGAGGACCTGCTTGGTCTCCAGGTCGATGTCGGGGAGTTCCTCCCGCTCGATACCCGCAGCGCCAACTTCGACAACATCGCGGACGTGCAGGCTCCCTCGGCCACCCTGATGGAGGGCTACCTCAGGGCCGCCAACTACATCAGCCGGGTGGCGGTGGGCGACCCCGACGCGGAACCGAACTCGATCCGCTACCGGCTGCCGCGCACCACCTCCCAGAAGGACCGCGTGGAGGGTGCGCCCTTCGGCACCCGGGGCGGCGTATCAGTGATTCACAACTTCCCGGCCGACGGCAAGTACGTCTTCCACATCCAGCCCTACCCTGCGGTGGAGGGCGAGGTCTTCGGGCGCACCTTCGGCAACGAGCAGATGGAGGTGTCGCTCGACGGCCAGCGGGTGGCGCTGGTGACCATCGACCGCTGGATGTCGGAGTCGGAGCCGACCGGGCTGAACGTCCTCACCGACTCGATCTACGTGCGCGCAGGTCCGCGCCGCGTGACCGCCGCCTTCCTGAAGCGGTTCGAGGGCGAACTGGACGACCTCATCCGCCCCATCGACCACACCCTGGCGGACGGCCAGATCGGCATCGGCTACGGCGTGACCACCATGCCGCACCTGCAGCGGCTCTCGGTCCTGGGCCCCTACGAAGTGACCGGCGTGTCCGACACGCCCACGCGGCAGCTCATCTTCTCGTGCCGCCCAACCTCGCCCGAGGAAGCCCGCCCCTGCGCGCGTGACATCGTTTCCCGCCTCGCCACCAAGGCCTACCGGCGCCCGGTCGACGAATTCGACGTGGAAGGGCTGATGGCCTTCTACGACCAGGGCGCGGATGAGCGCGGATTCGAGGGCGGTGTGCAGCTTGCGCTGCAGGCGATTCTGGCCAGCCCGCACTTCCTCTTCCGCATGGAGCGGGCCCCCGGCGCCACCGCCGGAACCCCGTATTCCATCGCCGACGCGGACCTGGCCTCGCGGCTCTCCTTCTTCCTGTGGGGAGCGCCCCCCGACCAGCCGCTCATCGCCGCGGCGGAAAGGGGCGAGTTGTCCGACCCCGACGGGCTCCTGCGGCACGCGCGACGCATGCTCGCCGACGGGCGCGCGGCGGAAGGGCTCGCCCGGCGCTTCGGCGCCCAGTGGCTGAGGCTTCAGGATCTGGAGAAGATCGATCCGGACGCGCTCTCGTATCCGTATTTCGACGGGACCCTCGCGGACGCGATGCACCGCGAGACCGAACTGCTGTTCGCGAACATGGCCATCGAGGATCGGCCGGTTCGCGAGCTGCTGACCGCGGACTACACCTTCGTCAACGAGCGGCTGGCGCGTCACTACGGCATCCCCGGCGTTACGGGCCCGGAGTTCCGCAGGGTGCAGTACCCCGACGAGAACCGGCGCGGCATCCTCGGCCACGGCAGCGTGCTGACCATGACCTCGCACGCCGACCGCACCTCGCCGGTGCTGCGCGGCAAGTGGGTGCTGGAGGTCCTGCTGGGAACCCCGCCGCCACCGCCGCCCCCGGACGTGCCCGCCTTCGAGGAGACCGAGGGCGCGGACGACGGCCGCTTCCTCACCGTGCGCGAGCGCATGGAAATCCACCGCGCGAACCCGGTGTGCATGTCCTGCCACCAGCTCATCGACCCCGTCGGGCTGGCGCTCGAGAACTTCGACGTGACCGGCGCCTGGCGGATCCGTGACGAGGGGAATCCCGTGGATCCGGCCGGAGAACTTTACGACGGTACGCTGCTTACGGGACCGGCCGACCTTCGCAACGCGCTGCTGAAGCGCCCGGAGGTGTTCTACCGCATCTTCACCGAAAACCTGATGGCGTACGGCCTCGGGCGGCGCGTCGAGTACTACGACATGCCGACCGTGCGCAAGATCGTGGCGGCGGCGGCGGACAACGACTACAGGTTCTCCTCGTTCGTCCTGGGCGTCGTGGAGAGCCCGGCCTTCCGCTCGTCGCTGGTGGCGCCGGAAGCCATTGCCACCCCGGCCGGAAACTGAATTGATTACGCGAGCACCGCATGAGCAGGTGCCCTTGCAGAGTTGTACTTCGAACGGAGTCTGAACGATGAATTTCATCACCGGAAAGAGCATCTCCAGGCGCACGATGTTGCGGAGCATGAGCGGCGTCATCGGGTTGCCGCTGCTCGACGCCATGGTTCCCGCGGGAAGATTGTGGTCGGCGACCGCCGCGGGACGGGCCGCCAACGACACCCGGCTCGTCTTCATCGAACAGGTGCACGGCGCGGCCGGGTGCAACGAGTGGGGTGCCTCCCAGAACCTCTGGGCCCCCGCCGCCGAGGGGAAGGATTTCGACCTTTCCCCCACCAGCCTGCGGTCGCTCGAGCCCTTCCGGAAGTATCTCACGATCGTGACCAACACCGACTCGCGCATGGCGGATGCGTTCTCGCCCGAGGAAATCGGCGGTGACCACTTCCGCACCACGGCGGTGTTCCTCACCCAGGCGCACCCGAAGCAGACCCAGGGCTCCGACCTGCATATCGGGACCTCCATGGACCAGCTCTTCGTCCAGCGCTACGGCCAGGAGACCCCGATTCCGTCGATCCAGCTCACCATCGAGAACGTGGACCAGGCGGGCGGTTGCGCGTACGGCTACGCCTGCGCCTACACCGATACCGTCAGCTGGGCGTCTCCCAGTGAGCCGCTGCCGATGATCCGCGATCCGCGCGCCGTCTTCCAGCAGCTCTTCGGAGCCGGCGGAACCCCGGAGCAGAGGGCCCAGCGCCTGCGCACCGACCGCAGCATCCTCGACTGGATGCTGGACGAGATCACCAGCCTGAAGCGTGAGCTGGGACCGGCCGACCAGCAGCGCGTCTCCCGCTACATCGACAACATCCGCGACCTGGAACAGCGCATCACGCGCATCGAGATGCAGAACACGAGCGGAGAGGAGCGGGAGATCCCCGAGGCCCCCGTGGGCGTGCCGGATGATTTCCGCGAGCACATGGAAGTGATGTTCGACCTGCAGCTGCTCGCCTTCGCCTCCGACACCACGCGGGTCTTCTCGTTCAAGCTGGGCCGGGACGCTTCGCCGAGGATCTTTCCGGAGAGCGGTTCCTCGACGCCCTTCCACGCGGGCAGCCACCACGGCGGACGTGAGGAGCGGATTCTCGACTTCGCGCTGATCAACACCTATCACGTCGGCATGCTTCCGTACTTCCTCGAGAAGCTGCAGGCGACCAACGACGGGGACGCGACCCTGCTCGACAAGACGATGATCATGTACGGATCGGCGATGGCCGACCCCAACATCCACAACCATGCCCGCTGCCCGCTCTTCATGGTCGGCGGCATGAACGGACTGCTGGAGGGCGAACAGCACGTGGTCGCGCCTCCGGGCACCCCGATGGCGAACGTCATGCTCGACCTGCTGCATCGGCTCGGCCTGAACGAGCTCGAGTCGTTCGGCAACAGCACCGGCACCTTTGCCGTGTAGGCACGCTGCGAGGAGTGGGACAATGGTGACAGGAAAGCGAACTTTCGCACCCTGGTTCAAGCGGACGCTGGCGGTCAGCGCCCTGGTGCTGGTCGCGGCCACACCCGACGAGTCCCCGGTCGCTGATGCGGCGCAGCGGGGCGAGGCGGAGGAAATTCGCAATCTGCTCCGGCAGGGAGCGGATCCGAGCGCGGCGCAGCCCGACGGAATGACCGCGCTGCATTGGTCGGCGCTGAACGACCAGCTCGACATCGTCGAGACGCTCATCTTCGCGGGCGCCACCCTGCAGCCGGCTACCCGCGTGGGCGGCTACACGCCCCTCCACCTGGCGAGCCGGGCCGGCAACGCCGACGTGGTCGCGGCGCTTCTCGACGCTGGCGCCAATCCGGACATTCTGACCGGAACCGGCGCCGCGTCCCTGCACTTCGCCGCCGAGGCCGACGCCCTCGAGGTGGTGAATGCGCTGGTCGGGCACGGTGCCGACGTGAACGTCCGCGACGGCTACTCCAGCCGCACGCCCGCGATGTTCGCCGCAGCGCGCAATTCCGCAGGGGCGCTGCAGGCGCTGCTCGACGCCGGCGCCGACCCCGACCTGGTCAGCGACACCCGCGACTTCTCCGAGATCGAGGCTGCGGACCGGGAAGAGCGGACCCGCCGGCAGCGCATCCGCGAAGCGGAGAAGGACCCGGAGCCCGAGGAGGAGCCGGGAGCCCAGCAGCCCGGCCAGGGACGCGGTGGTTTTCCGGGTGCCGGTGCCGGTCAGGGGAACGAACCGGAGATCCCGCCAGACGGCCCCAAGGTACTCTCGTCCATCGAGCAGATCGGCATTCAGGGAGGGTTCTCCCCGCTGCACTACGCGGTCCGCAACGGGCACGCCGATGCCATGCGGGTGCTGGTTGACGGCGGTGCCGACATCAACCTGCCAAGCGCGGATCAGTCGTCGCCCCTGCTGCTCGCGACCATCAACGGAAACTACGACCTGGCGAGGACGCTGCTGGAGGCCGGGGCCGACCCGAACCTGCTGAGCGACGACGGCGCGGGCCCCCTGTTCGCCGCGCTCAACATCGAGTGGTCGTTGCGCACCTGGTATCCCCAGCCACAGGCCTTCCGCCAGCAGGAAACCGACTACCTCGAGCTCATGCAGTTGCTGCTCGACGCGGGCGCCGACCCTGACGCGCGCACCACCACCCACATCTGGTACGCCGCCTACAACGCGGGCCGCATGGGCGTGGACTTCGCGGGCGCGACCCCGTTCTGGCGGGCCGCCTACGCCGCCGACGTGCAAGCCATGAGGCTGCTGCTCGACAACGGGGCCGACCCCAACATCTGGACGTACAACCTGATCAACCCCAGGCGCTTCTTCTTCCAGCGCCCCGGCGAACCGGAAGAAGATCCGTCCGGGCTTGAACCCGTGCCTCACGGAGGACTCGGGGTCCATCCGCTGCACGCCGCTTCGGGCGTTGGCTTCGGCACCTCACGCGTAGCGCAGACGCACCGGCACGTACCCGATGGGTGGCTGCCGGCGGTGCGCTTCCTGGTTGACGAAGTGGGCATCGATCCCAACATCCGCGACAAGGACGGGTTCGCGCCCATCCACCACGCGGCCGCGCGGGGCGACAACGAGACGATCCTGTTCCTGGTGGAGCGGGGCGCCGACGTGACGCTGCTCAGCCGGCGGGGCCATACCGTCGCCGACATGGCCAACAGCCCGGAGCAGCGGGCTCAGCCGCATCCTCCGACCGTCGCCCTGCTGGAGAAGCTGGGATCGAAGAACAACCACAACTGCAGATCCTGCTGAAGCACGGGATCTCTTCCCGCCCGGTGCCGAACCCCTCGTACTTGTGCGAGGGGTTTGGTTTGGCCAACTGAACCCGAGGACGTCGGCGAGCGTCCGCTTACGGAGCACGGAATGAAGCGTTACGCGTTGATCGCGATGGTACTCGGGCTGATCGGCCTCCCGGTGGAAGGCGCCGCCCAGGACACGGTGTGGAACCGCTATACCCTGGAGGATCTGGGCGGCGTCTTCGTCAGCGCGCAGACCGGGGCCGCCTGCGCGGGCGCCGGGATCACCGACGAATCGGTGCGGGTCCAGGCCGAGGCGACCCTTGCGGCCGCAGAGGTGGAGCTGCTGACCCAGGGCGAGATGCTTCGCAACCCCGGCCTTCCCGAGCTGCGCATCATCCTGGAGTGCACGCCCGGCGATGGCGTGGCGGTGACGGGGGCGCTGGCCTGGTCGGTGGCGGTGCGCGTCCACCAGTCGACCCAGATGACGCGCGACAACCAGATCACGCTGTCGGAGGCCGTCACCTGGTTCGCCACCGGGCTGGGGGTCGCCGCGATCGTCGATGCCCAGGCCGCTCTCGAAGCCGCGGTCACGGCCAAGGTGGAGGAGTTCGCCGCCGCCTACACGGAGACGAACGGCTGAGCTGACGGCGCTCCGGGTTGAGGGTCCGCCCGCAGCTCCTGTTCCAGGGCCCGCGCGATTTCCTCGCGCACCCAGGCGTCATCCTCCACTTTCATGCGCGCGCGCAGCGCGGCTGACGCCTCGATCGACTCCGGGATTCGCCCCAGCCCCCATGCCGCGTGGCCCCGCACCAGCGGGGCCTTGTCCTGAAGCGCCCGGATCAGCACGGCGACCGCATCCTCACCACCCTGGTTCCCGAGCCCCACGCAGACGTTGCGCAGCAGGCCGTTGCGCCGAGCCCGCTTGACGGGTGAGCCACGGAAGGCGCGCGAGAACGCTTCGTCGTCCATGGCGAGCAGACGCTCGGCCAGCTCCACCAGCAGGGGACCGTCCAACTCGGGCCGCGCCCGGTACGCCGGCTCGGTGGCCGGGGTCTGGAACTTCACGTTCCATGGACACACTTCCTGGCAGATGTCGCAGCCGTAGATGCGGTTGCCGACCTGCGCCCTCAGCTCTCGCGGGATCGGCCCCCGGTGCTCGATGGTCAGATAGGAGATGCAGCGCCGGGCGTCCATGACCGGCGCCCCCTGCGCATCGCGTCCCAGCAGGGCACCGGTGGGGCACGCGTCGAGGCAGCTCCGGCAGGTCCCGCACCGGTCCTCGGTGAAGGGTTCGTCCTCCGGCAGCTCGAGGTCGAGGAGCAGGACTCCCAGGAAGAAGTACGAGCCGCGTCCCGGGTCGATCAGCATCGTGTTCTTCCCCAGCCATCCCAGTCCCGCGCGCGTCGCCAGTTCGCGCTCCAGGATCGGGCCCGTATCCACATAGGCGCGCCCGGAGACACGGCGCCCGGCATCTCCCTCGATCTCCGCGAGCAGCTTCACCAGGCGCCGCTTCATGACATCGTGGTAGTCGTCCCCGCGCGCGTAGCGGGCGATCACCGCGCGCCGCCCGTCCCTAGCGAGCCCGGGAGGATCGGGCTGGTAGTAGTTGTGGGTCACGAGCACGACCGAGCGCACGTCCGCCATGGTGAGCCGGAGGTCGCCCCTGCGCGCAATGGAGTCCTCGCGGGCAAGGTAGCCCATCTCGCCGTGGGCCCCCTCTTCGATCCAGCTCCGGTAGAACTCCATGTGCCCGCTGGCGTGCGGGGTGGTAAAGCGAACCCGGTCGAAGCCGAGGGCGCCGGCGCTGGCGCGGATGCGGTCGCGAAGGTCGGCGGCGGATTTCACTCTTGCGGGATAGCCGGGGTCCAGCGATCGCTGTCGCGCGTCTCGTACTTCTCGAGAACCCGCTCCAGGGCGTCGTCGAGATCGATTCTCCGCTCGTTGGAGAGGGCGATCAGCACGAAGAGGATGTCGCCGATCTCGAGCGCCAGATCCTGCTCGGGCTCGTCGGCCCGTTTGAGCTTGGAACCGAAGCGGTGATTGAGCTCGCGCGAGAGTTCACCGACCTCCTCGACCAGGCGAGCGAGGTTGACGAGCGGAGGCCAGTAGCCCTCCTCGAATCGCGAGATCCAGGCGTCGACCCGGGCCTGGGCTTCCTTCAGGTCCATCTTCCGCAGGAGTGCAATTGGAACCTACGCGGCTTTCTTGAGGTGATTGAGTTGGTTCCAGGGGACTAGTTTCTCGTGCTGCAAGCGCCCAACTACGATGCCCGGGGCTATTCCCTGTTCCTGCGCGAACTCCTGGACGTTGCCTGAACCGAAAACGCCATTCGCGACGAACTGCCGCCAGTGCTGGCGAGGCAGAAGAAAGTTCGCTGCCCAAACGTTCGCCTGGGCTTCGATGTCATCCCCGCCTGGACTGAGATCGTCAATAAAGATCTCCCGCCTGCTGTGAAGGAGGAGATGGGCCGCTTCGTGAAAAAAGCTGAACCACAGATGATCATCGGACTTGTGACGCCCTGTAAGCGCAATCACCGGTTTTCCGGGCCTGTACCACCAGGCGGCACCGCTCAGGCGCACCTTGGGCAACGGATCCACCACCGCCAAAGCAACGCCCGTTTCGGCGCACAACTCTCTGGCTTTTCGGATGGCAGCCGTCATCGGATCACGGGTCAGGCTACGAACCTGGCGCAACGCGGACCTGAAGCGCGGCTCGTCATAGCTACCACAGTTCTGCCTCTCCGCATCCAGTTCAACCAGCCTCAACCACGTCTTCAGCGCCGGCTGATCGCTCTCGAAGCTCGGTGAATGCCGGTAAGCCGCTTGAGCTGCGCCGTATTTCGTGTCCCACGCATGTTTTGTCGCCACGCCAAAGAAAGACAGGAGCGTCTGGACCGTTGCACTTTCGGACGAGGGTGGATCCATGGCACCTCGCTTCACCAGGTCCCGGGCAGGGAACGTCTTCGCCCAAGCTACCAGATCACGGGCCCTCCTTGCGTCAGCCTCGCGCGCACGAAAAAGCTGATAGTCTGCCTCGATCCCGAGCCAAATACTGGCGTCGACTCCCAGCACCATCTCGAACTGCAGAGCCGTGCCCGGTTCGATCGGGGCCCTGCCAGCGATGATTTCGCTGATGAGCTTGGGTGACCGACCGCATCTTCTGGCCAGCTCGGCCTGGGAGATACCGTGCGTGGCCAGATGCTCTTCGATCACCCAGCCGGGGGGTACCGCGTAGTCTGGCGAGTACTTGTTTGCTGCCGTGGTCATGTACCAACCCGTGGTCTTCAGTGGTAGTCCGTTACTTCGATGATCGTGATCGCTGTCACCTGCTCCGTGTCCAGGCTTCCGTCCTTGCCGCGGGGAAGGGGATCGTGATTGGGTTGGAGAATCAGCCTGTAGGGGTGAACCAGGTCCACAGCGTGTTGCCCTTTCCGCTTGCCCCGGAGCGGATGCAGACGTTCGGGCGGAGTACTGGGCACCATCGAGAGCGTTCGGGCGTTCTTCAACACGGCGAGACGGGCCGCAATCCGCCGCATCATCGGAGCGCCGTATTTTTTTTGGAGTTCCTTTTCCGAGTTGAAGATCTTCGCAAGCTTCCGGGTCTTGAAGGCGATGTCCAAGAACGAGCTTCCTTATCGTTACCTATAACGTAACGATTTATGGTTACAAATCAAGGGAGTGAAGTGAACAGTAAGCACGCGTTCCCGCATGCGACCAGGAAGGGGCCCACAGCCTGACGCCAACCCTCAGGGCCGCAGCACCAGCTTGCCGAAGACCTTGCCCGCTTCGAGCCGCTCGTGGGCTTCGCGCGCCCGCTCGAGCGGCAGGACTTCGTCGATGGGCGCCCGGATGACGCCGTCGAAGACGAGCTGCATTGTCCTGCGGTAGTCGGCGGGCGTGCCCATGGTGCTCCCGAGAATCGAGGCCTTCTTCCAGAAGAGGAGGGGAAGGCTGGTCTCGCCGACAGGGCCGGTGGTGGCTCCGTAGCAGACCAGACGGCCGCTCTGGCGCAGGGCGCGTAGATTCGATTTCCAGGTGGCCGCGCCGACCGAGTCCACGATCAGGTCGACGCCCTGCCCGCCGGTGTCCTTCCAGAGGGCGCGCCCGTAGTCGACTTCCAGCCGGTCGTAGACGACGTGGGCCCCCAGCTCGCGGACGCGGGCGACGTTTTCGGCCCCGCTGGTGACCGCGTACACGACCGCGCCCGCGTGGCGGGCGATCTGCACGGCCATGGTGGACACGCCGCCGGATGCGCCGGTCACCAGCACCCGCTCCCCGGGGCACACCTGCCCGCGCACCACCACCGCGTGCCACGCGGTCACGCCGACCAGGCTGGCCGCGGCAGCGGCCTCGAATGGTACATCCGGCGGGACCTCGACCAGATTGGCAGCCGGGACCACCGCGTAGTCGGCGAAGCCGCCCGGCGTGTGTTCACCGATGATCCGGAGCTCACGGGACGGCAGGCTGTGCCCGGGCGCGGCCCCGTCGTACCAGTCGTAGTCCAGCGAAGGGTCCACCACCACGCGCGCACCGATCGGAACGTGCTCGGCGCCCGGACCGACCGCCTCCACCACGCCCGCGATATCCGACCCACCGATGTGCGGCATCGCGATATCGATGGGCAGGCCGCGCCGGACCCACAGGTCGAGATGGTTCATCGCAGCCGCCCGCACGGCGATCCGCACCTCGCCGGGGCCGGGCGCCCGGTCGGGCACCTCCTCGATGCGCACGACCTCGGGACCGCCGTACTCGTGGAACAGCGCGGCGTTCATTCGTTCGATTCTCTGGGTTCGGGGGACTGGGAAGAGGAGAATATGCCCGGAGAGGAGCTTTGTCGATCATCCGTGAGCGTCAAACCCCGTTGTCGCTCATCTCGGCGCGGGAATGATCGACAACGGAGGTTGCCAGCCATCTGTGAGCGTCAAACGAGCCGTTCTCGGCACCGGTCACGGCCGGCTCGTCCTTGAATCCCGGTATGCCGGTTTCTAGCTTGCCGCATGGGAAGCAAGAGGAACCAAGGGAATCAGCCGGTAAGAGAATGCGTTTCTGGAGGGGAGGCATCGCCAACCTCCAGGATCGTCTTCGGAGACAACCTCGACGTGCTCCGCGGCCTGCCGGACGGGCTGGCGGACCTCATCTACGTCGATCCGCCCTTCAATACCGGCAGGGTCCAGCGGCACACGCGCATCAGAACGACACGGTCCCCGAACGGTGATCGCACGGGCTTCAAGGGCGAGCGCTACCGGACCGCGTCCCTGGGCACGAGGCGGTTCCGCGACAGCTTTGACGACTACCTCGCATTCCTCGAGCCGAGGCTGGTCGAGGCGTACCGCGTCCTCGCCCAGCACGGATCGCTCTATTTCCACATCGACTACCGGGAAGTGCACCGCTGCCGCTTCCTGCTGGACGAACTGTTCGGGCCGGACAATCTCCTCAACGAGATCATCTGGGCATACGATTTCGGGGCGAGGCCGAAGACGCGGTGGCCGGCGAAGCACGACAACATCCTCTTCTACGTCAAGAACCTGTCGGACTACGTCTTCAACGTGGACGCGATCGAGAGAATCCCGTACATGGCGCCGGGACTGGTCGGACCCGAGAAGGCCGCCCGCGGCAAGCTCCCCACCGATACCTGGTGGCACACTATCGTGCCCACCAGCGGCGCCGAGCGGACCGGGTATCCCACCCAGAAGCCGCTGGGCATCCTCCGCCGCATCGTGATGGCCTCTTCCAGCCCGGGAGACCTGGTGCTCGACTTCTTCGCGGGGAGCGGCACCACGGGGATGGCGGCGCACGAGCTGGGACGCAGGTTCGTCCTCGTGGACAACAACCCCGAGGCAATGGAGGTGATGGCGAAGAGATTCGCGGAGGTGCCGGAGGTGCGGTGGGAGGGGGTTGATCCGGGCATTCCCGGACCGGCGCGAAGCTTGCGGACCGGCAGGGTCCCATGAGCCACGAGCCCGACGACATCCACGGGGTGCCCGACGCGACCCTGGGCGGCTACCTGGATACGCACGACCGGCCACCCGCTTTCGAGGGCGCGGATGGCCACCCGTATACGGTATCGCTCGAGGTCGAACAGACGCCGGACCTGCGCGCGCCCTACGTCGGCTACCTGGTGTTTCCGCGCTGGGCGGCCACCGGGCTCGGCGTGATCGGACACGTGCAGACGCCGGTGCTCTGCCGCGAAAAGGGACGCACCGCTGCCGAAGGCCATCTGCGCGAGCTGTCGCTCGACCAGGTGAAGTCGCTACTCGACGACGGGATCGAGCGCCGGGGAGAGGACGCGGACGGTGAGCCAAGGCCTGACCCGTACTCGTTCGGATCGGAATGAACGCCTCCCGACGAGAGTCGCTCCGCGTGACCGAGATCTTCCACTCGATCCAGGGGGAGTCGACCTGGGCGGGGATGCCCTGCACCTTCGTGCGCCTGACCGGCTGTCCGCTGCGCTGCGTCTGGTGCGACACGGCCTATGCGTTCAGCGGGGGGGAGCGCATGTCGTTCGACGCGATCCTCGCCGCGGTGGACGCGCACGGGTGCGACTTGGTGGAGCTCACCGGCGGGGAGCCGCTCGCCCAGGCGGGAGCCTACACCCTGGTGGACCGCCTGCTGGAAGCGGGGTTCACCGTGCTGGTGGAGACGTCCGGAGCCATCGACGTCGGGCAGCTCGATGCGCGCGCGCACAAGATCATGGACCTCAAGTGCCCGGGATCGGGCGAGGTCGCGCGCAACCTGTGGTCGAACCTCGACCACCTGACCGCCGGCGACGAAGTGAAGTTCGTGGTCGGGGATCGAGCCGACTACGAGTGGGCTCGGGACGTCATCTCCGAGCGGGGCCTCGGGGACCGCGTTCGGCACGGATCGCTGAACGCGCTGCTGATGTCGCCCGTGTGGGGAGCGACCGACCTCGAGGCACTCGCCCGCTGGATTCTGGAAGACGGCCTCCCGGTTCGTTTCCAGACGCAGCTCCACAAGCACATCTGGGGCGCGGACGCGAAGGGGGTTTGAGGTGGCAGCCTGGTCCGGATCCGCTTGTTGGTGATCCCCGCGAACCTGCCTTCGACCTGGTTGAGGCAGCGCTTGATTCTGACAGCGTTCCTGCTGGCCGCTTGCGCGCCCCCCGATTGCGCAACCTGGAATACCGAAGCCTTCTTCAGGTCGGCAACTCCCGGCGATACGAGGGTCTGCCTGCAGGCGGGCGCGGACGCGATGGTCCCGGATTCAGCCGGTCTGACTCCCCTTCATCTCGCTGCGGCCTGGAGCGAGCACCCAGGTGTGGTGGAAGCGGTTATCGACGCCGGGGCCGACATCGACGCCCTGGACAACTACTTCGGCACAACCGCCATGCATCGGGCACCCCTGGACATGGCTGCGCGGTACAACGGGAATCCCGAAGTGGCTCTCGTCCTTCTAAGAGCCGGCGCACGCGCCGAGACCCGACACCTGCTCGGCGCGGCAGCGTTCAACGAGAACCCGGAGGTAGCCTTGACCTTCGTCCGCGCCGGAGTGGACGTGAACGCCGCGAACCCCGGAGGACCGACAGCCCTTTCCCTCGCGGCGCGGTCCAACGAAAACCCCGAAATGGTCCTCGCTCTCATGCGGGCCGGCGCCGATCTCGACACTCGCGCGGGCTACCTCGACGAGGCACCGCTCCACCAGGCGGCGGCAAACAACGAGAACCCCGAAGTAGCGTTGGCTCTCGTAAGCGGGGGATCCGACGTGAACGTCGAGAACGGGCACGGAGATACGCCTCTTCTGAGGGCGCTGTCCAACAACGACAACCCCGAAATGGCTCTTGCCCTCATCGAAGCAGGGGCGGACGTGCACGCCCGGGAGTTGGCAACGTCCGCAACACCCCTGCACAGCGCGGCGTCTTTCGGCCGTGGCCCCGAGGTCGCCGCGGCGCTTATCCAGGCCGGAGCCCACTTGAACGCCAGGAACGCAAGGGGTGCGACACCCTTGCATTCGGCGGCGAATGCGGAGAACACCGACATTCTGAACGTCCTGCTCGCGGCTGGCGCTGATGTGTCGGTCCGTGACTACGACGGTCGGACGCCTCTGGAAGCAGCAGAACTCGACGGCAATTCAGAGGCGGCTGCGACGCTCCGCCAAGCGGGCCGCTGAAGGGTATTCGCTCCAGCCCTTGATCGCTAATGATAAGCATTTATCATTACGGTCCAGGCAATCGCGCCTCTTTCTGCTGGCAGGAGGCGTGCCACCACCGACCGCGCTCAGAACCGCGGGCGCAAGCAAGCCGGAGTTCCGGCGCATACATGATGCAAGGACACATTCCTGGTCCGCGTAGCCGTCGGTCCCGCATCGGGGCCTCGCGGCGGCCCGCGAAGCGGCACGGGGGAGCCGATGGCCCACGGAATTGATCCAGCGCGGATCCGGGGGCGCGTGCACCCGCTCACCGGAATCGCCGTCGTCCTCTCGCTCTTCGTCGCCTCCGTGGCAGAGGCCTTCCACTCGCCTGAGGACGAGGCCGAGTCGGCTGCGGAGTGTTCCGTGTGCCAGCTGGCGCAGACTCCCGGTCATGCCACCAAGTCATATGCGCCTGCTTTCACCGGCCCGAACCTGTTTCATACTCCCACGATCGCGGAACCCGGCCCGGCCCCAGCGGCCCTCCACTTCTCTCCCCACCGAAGCCGCGCTCCGCCCCTCGCCGTCTCTCTGTAGCGAGAAGTCCCCTCAGGCCGGCCCCGGGGTCGGCCGAAGGCTTTTCCAGGGGTGCGCCCCCGACTGCGCACCCAGCAGGAGACAATCATGTCGTCACCCGGCATTTCCATAACGATATACAGACGCTTTCCCGTCCCCGTTTTCCTCCTCGGGATGATCCTCGCAGGCGTTCCGGCACCCTCGGCGGCCTTTGCACCTGTCGAACAGCAGGCCGCAGACACCCTCGACCACCTGGTGGGAATTGTCCGGTCGGCAGACGGCGGGATGCCTCTCGCGGGCGCGACCGCGATGGTTGTCAGCACGGGCGGCAGCGCGGTTACGCACGGCGACGGGTCGTTCCGCATCGCCGTGCCCGATGGCGAGCGGTATCGGCTTCGGGTCGATCGACTCGGGTACGCGGCGGTTGCCGTCGATGTCCGCCCGGGAGAGATGGTCACCGTCGACCTCGAGGTAGCCGCCATCCCCTTGCCGGACGTTGTCGTCACGGCGGTCCTGAATCCCACGGCCGCGAACGAGACGATCCGGCCTTCCGCCGTCTTCGCGGGGGAGAAGCTGCAGCGGCAACTGGCGGCCACCCTCGCGCAGACGGTGGAATCGGTCCCGGGGGTAGCCGTGACCAGCATGGGGCCGGGCACCTCCCAGCCCGTCATCCGCGGCCTGGGCGGAGACAGGATCCTCGTGCTCGAGGATGGCCAGCGGGTGGGCGACGTCCTCAGCAGCGGCGCGGACCACGCCACGGCGACCCCCCCCTCCTCCGCTCGGCGGATCGAAGTGATTCGCGGACCGAGCGCGATCCTCTACGGCAGCAACGCCCTCGGCGGCGTGATCAACGTGGTTCGGGACGAGGTGCCCCGGGCGGCGCCTGACCGGGCGACCGGCTTCACTTCGCTCAACGGCCGGGGAGCCACGCGCGGCATCGGAGGGAGCAGCCAGGTGACGGTCGGAGTCACCGAGCACATCCCGCTCCGCATCGAGGCATCGATGCATCAGGCAGGGGATCTGCGGACGCCCATCGGGAGGCTGGAGGGAACCCAGGTCGACACCTGGGGCGTGGCGGCCGGGACATCGTGGGTGGACGACTGGGGCTATGCGGGCGGTGCGTTTCGCTTCTACGCGAACGACTACGGGATCCCCGGAGGCTTCCTCGGCGGCCACACGAACGCGGTGCGCACGGAGCAGGAGCGGGCCGCCGGCCGATTTCGCAGCGTCATCCGGCCTGGGGGAGGCCTGGAGGCGATTGAACTCGATGCCGGCTACACGTGGTACCGGCACCACGAGTGGGAACCCCCGGACATCCTGGGAACGCTGTTCGAGCGCCAGATCACGAGCGGGGAGGCGCGGGCGCGGCACGCCGCGTGGGGGCCGTTCGCATCGGGCGCCGTGGGAGCGAGAGTCTCGTGGGAGTACTTCGGATTCGGAGGCGCGCTGTACACCCCGAATTCCCGGCGCACGACGCAGGCCGCGTATGTCATGGAGGAGATCCGGCTCGATCCGGTGTCGATCGAGGCCGGACTCCGCTACGACCGGGTCGAGCTGGAACCGAACGAGGAAGAGCTGTCCGATATCGGGCACATCCGCGCACGTTCCTTCGACGCGATGTCCGGCTCTCTGGGCGCACTTCTGCCATTGACGGGGCAGTTCACCCTGGGAGCGAGCGTGGCGCGTGCCTTTCGCACGCCCGACGTAAACGAACTCTACTCGGAGGGGCCGCACCTCGCGGCCAACTCATTCGACGTCGGCAATCCCTCGCTCGGGACGGAAACGGGACTCGGAATCGACGTGTTCGGGCGTGTCACGGGACGACGCCTGAGCGCGGAGGCGACGTGGTTCCGAAACACGATCGAGGGCTACATCTTTCCGCAGGCGACGGGGAGACTCAGCCGCATACGGCTCCCCATCTACCAGTACGTGGGCGAGGACGCTGTTCTGACCGGGTTCGAGAGCCTGCTCGGTTGGTCGACGCCGGCCGGACTCAAGCTGGAGGCCGTCGCGTCGTACATACGCGGCACGATCCGCGCCACAAACGAGCCCCTCCCGTTCATGCCCCCGCTCCAGGGTCGCCTTGCGATCGGTTATTCGCCGGTGGACTGGTTCGTGGAGGCCGAGGCGCGATTGGCCTCGAACCAGGAGCGGACGGGGCAGTTCGAGCAGCCAACCGATGGATACGCGGTCTTCGGCCTCTCGGGCGGCGTGCGTCTCACGTTCGCCGGGCGGCTTCACGTCGTGACCCTCCACCTCGCGAATCTTGGCAACACCGAATACAGGAACCACCTGTCGCGCGTGAAGGAGATCATG
>VXNP01000038.1:48948-51831 GCA_009840525.1 Gammaproteobacteria bacterium | reverse complement strand
CCGCTTGTGTGGATGGCGGCCCCGGGGCTTGCCCGGCGGGCGTTTCATGGTGGATATGTTCACATTATCCATCCCCTAATCGTAACCGGGATGGAGCGGGATAGCAAGGGCCGTCGCTGGACGGACGGGGTAGGACGAATCCTACCTAAAGCATTGTGAATACAGGATGTTACGGACTACTATGGACGATGCCGGACATCATGGGATTCCAAGCGTCCGACTTGCAGCGCTCTTGGTCCGAAAAGCAACGCAGAGCGAAGCGATCCAGCGCGGATGCATCGCCGCTCGAATGCCGGGGGGAGTTCGTCCACGGGCTGCTGCCTCCTCAGAGCGGAATGTTGCCGTGTTTCCTGGACGGGTTGGCGTCGCGCTTGTTCTCGAGGATGTCGAGGGCGCCGGCCAACCGGGCGCGGGTTTCGCGCGGATCAATGACGTCGTCGACGTACCCGCGCGCCGCGGCGATGTAGGGATGCGCGAACCGCTCGCGGTACTCCTCCATTCGCGCCTCGAGCGCAGCCTCCGGGTCGTCGGCCCTCGCGATCTCCTTGCGGAAGAGGATCTCGACCGCACCCTTGGGCCCCATCACCGCGATCTCCGCGCTGGGCCACGCGAGGCTCAGGTCCCCGCGGATGTGCCGTGAGTTCATCACGTCGTAGGCGCCCCCGTACGCCTTGCGCGTGATGACGGTGACCCTGGGCACGGTGGCCTCGGCGAAGGCGTACAGCAGCTTGGCGCCGTGGCGGATGATGCCTCCGTGTTCCTGGCCCACGCCCGGAAGGAATCCCGGCACGTCCTCGAACACCACCAGCGGGATGTTGAACGCGTCGCAGAAGCGCACGAAGCGCGCCCCCTTGTCCGACGAATCGATGTCCAGCACCCCTGCCAGCACCGCCGGCTGGTTGGCCACCACCCCCACCGCGTGCCCTCCCAGATGGGCGAAGCCGGTGAGCAGGTTGGGGGCGAACAGGGCGTGCACCTCGTAGAACACGCCATCGTCCACAACGCGTCCGATGACCTCCTTCATGTCGTACGGCTTGTTGGGGTTGGAGGGCACGACATCCAGGAGCGCCTCGTCCCCTCGATCCGTCGGGTCCTCCGTCCGCCGGCGCGGCGCGGGCTCGGTGTTGTTCTGCGGGATGTAGCGGAAGAGTTCGCGCACTGAGGCAAGGGTGTCGGGTTCGGATTCGCCCACGAAATGCGCCACCCCCGAAGTCGACGCATGGGTGCCGGCACCGCCCAGGCTCTCCATGTCCACGTCCTCGTGGGTCACCGTGCGCACCACCTCCGGCCCGGTCACGAACATGAAGCTGGTGCCGCGCACCATGTAGACGAAATCCGTGATCGCGGGGGAATACACGGCCCCGCCCGCGCAGGGCCCCATGATGACGCTGATCTGCGGAATCACGCCCGAGGCCAGGGTGTTGCGCAGGAAGATGTCCGCGTAGCCCCCCAGTGAAACCACCCCCTCCTGGATGCGGGCGCCCCCGGAGTCGTTCAGCCCCACGACCGGCGCTCCGGTCTTGAGCGCGAGGTCCTGCACCTTCACAATCTTCTCGGCATGGGCTTCCGACAGCGAGCCCCCGAAGACGGTGAAGTCCTGGGAGAAGACGCAAACCAGACGTCCGTCGATGCGCCCGTGCCCGGTGACCACCCCGTCCCCGAGAACCTTGCGCTCCTCCAGTCCGAATCCGGTCGCGCGATGGGTGACGAAGCGGTCGAGCTCCACGAAGCTCCCGGGATCCAGAAGCAGGTCGAGACGCTCGCGGGCCGAAAGCTTGCCGCGCGCGTGCTGTGCCGCCAGGCGCTGCTCCCCTCCGCCCCGTTCCGCTTCCCGGCGCAGGTCGCGCAGGCGGTCCAGTTGCTCGCGCGCGCTCACGGGAGAGGAGGCTCGGGCAGGACCGGCGTCACCCGGGTGAGGGCGGGCGCACACCGGGACATCAGTAGACCCGGACCAGCTCCCGATCCCGGATCTCGACGACCTCGTAGACGCGCGTGATGAGCCCGTTCTCCACGGCGAGGGTTCCGGTCGCCCCCTCGAAGCCGTCGATCTCCTCAAGCGCGGCGCGAACGTCGTCCGGCGCGCGAGCGCCCGTGCGGAATGCCGCAAGCAGCAGGCCCATGATGTCCCACCCGAGCGCGGGAACGTTGCTGCGCAGGGACTTTCGGTGCACGGTCTCGTACGCCCGCACAAAGTCCTCGTACGCCGGTTCCCGGCGACCTGGCGGGCGGGCGGTCACTGTAAGCACGCCTTCGGTGAAGTTGACATCGACATCGCGGAGCACGTCGGGCGTCGACCACCCGGCGGTCCCCAGCACTTCGACGCTCAGCGAATCGTCCAGACCGTAATGCTGTACCTGGCCCGCCACCTGCGGGATGTCCATCGCGGGCAGCGACGGCAGCGGAAGCAGCACGGCATCCGGATCGATGCGGATCAGCTCTCCCACCTCCGCGCGAAAGTCGACCTGTCCCGGGGGATAGTAGAAGGCTCCGGCGAGAACCCCGCCTCCCATGCGGAACGCCTCGCCGAACGTCTCCACCTCGAAGCGCGCGTACGCGGTTGAGGGAGCGATCGCCACGACGCGCCGGATGCCCTCCTCCCAGGCCGCCCGGCCCAGCGCTCTGGCGGGACCGGGATCCGGCCCGGCCAGCGAATAGACTCCGGCCTGGCTCTCGGGCAGTTCCCGGGCGGCGGGCGCGATCATCGGCACCGGTCGCCTGCGGCCCTCCGCCACCCGCGCCACCGCGGCTTCCTGCAGCGGCCCCACGATTGCCGACAGGCCCTCCGCCTCCAGCTCGGCGAGGGCCCGGCGGGCCTCGTCGAGCCCTCTGCCGCTGTCGATGACCCGCACGACCGGCAGACCGTCGCGCCGCGGAGCCGAAGCG
>VXNP01000038.1:43033-48938 GCA_009840525.1 Gammaproteobacteria bacterium | reverse complement strand
GCAGCGCGCCCCCATCGGCGGGGCGGCCGGGGGGGGCGCGGACCCCCGATGCGCCGCTTGTTATTACCCCCCCCCGGGCCTCCGCCCCCCCCCCCGCCCCCTACGCCCCGGGGGCGCGCATCCCCTCCTCGATCAGCTCGGAGTATTCCCGCATGAACGGTGAGCCGGACATGGGAAGCATGACCCCCACCAGGGGAGCCGCGAGCTCCGGCTCGGGCTCGGGCACCTCGGATTCGGGCGCGGTCAGAGGTGGGGGTTCCGCCTCCGGTGGCGGGGGCGCGGGCGCCGGCGGCCCTGTCGCCACCGGCACGCAGCCGGCTATGACCGTGAGGACGGCCTGGGCTCGGACACGGAGCGGGCTAGCCATCACGGATAGGCGCTACTCCTCGTCGTCAGGCCGGACGGCGAGCGTCTCGTCCACGGCCTCATCATCATCCACGGCCTCATCATCATCCACGGCCTCCCCACCGTCCACGGCCTCCCCACCGTCCACGGCCTCGCCACCGTCCACGGCCTCGCCACCGGCGACCTCTTCAGCCTCGCCGGCCGCCGCCTCCGGGTCGTCCGCGGCTTCCCCACCGTCCTCTGTCGCATGCTCGGTGTCGTGCTCCTCGGTGATGCGCCGGCGGGGCTCCGCCATGACCTCCACCACGATCCTGCGGTTGGCGGCGTCCGACTCGAGCACCTTGAGGTCGACCTCGTCCCCCGGCCCGTAGTAGTCCTCGAGCGACTGGTTGTCCCGCACACGACTGTGCGAGATGGGGACGAAGGCCTCCACGTTTTCGCCCAGGTCGACCACGACCCCCTTCTCCTGAACCCGCACAACACGGCCTTCGCACTCCACGCCCGGTGCAAAGCGCTCCGAGAGCCAGGGCCAGGGATCGTCGAGAACCTGCTTGATCCCGAGCGAGATGCGCTTGTTCTCGCCATCCACATCGAGAACCATCACTTCCAGTTCCTGGCCCTTGTTCACGATCTCCGAAGGATGCTCAACGCGCTTGGTCCAGCTCATGTCCGACACGTGAACCAGCCCGTCGATGCCCGGCTCGATCTCGACGAAGGCGCCGAAGGAGGTCAGGTTGCGCACCTTGCCCTGCAGCCGCGTCCCGGTGGGATACTTGAGCGGGAGGGCCAGCCAGGGATCCTCCTCGATCTGCTTCATGCCCAGCGAGATCTTCTCGGCCGCCGGATCCACCTTCAGCACCACCGCCTCGATCTCGTCCGCGATGGAGACCAGCTTCGAGGGATGGCGGATGTTGCGCGTCCACGACATTTCCGAGATGTGGACGAGCCCTTCGACGCCCTTCTCCAGCTCGACGAAAGCGCCGTAGTTCGTGATCGACACCACCTTGCCGTGTACGCGCACGCCGACCGGGTACTTGAGGTCGATGTCGGTCCACGGATAGGGAAGCAACTGCTTGAGCCCGAGCGAGATCCGCTCCCGCTTCCAGTCGATGTCGAGGACCTTGACATCGAGCTCCTGGCCGATGCTCACCATGTCGGAGGGGTGCCCCACTCGTCCCCATGACATGTCCGTGATGTGCAGGAGCCCGTCCAGCCCTCCGAGGTCGATGAAGGCGCCGAAATCGGTGATGTTCTTGATGATGCCGGCCCGCACCTGGCCCACCAGCAGTTCCTTGACCAGGGTCTCGCGCTTCTTGCCGCGCTCGGCCTCCAGGATCACGCGCCGCGATACCACGATGTTGCGGCGCCTCTTGTTCAGCTTGATGATCTTGAAGTCGTAGACGTCGCCAACCAGGTCCTCGATGTTGGGCACCCGGCGGAGGGCGATCTGCGAGCCCGGCAGGAAGGCGTCCACGCCCATGAGGTCCACGGTCATGCCGCCCTTGATCTTGCGCACCAGCGTGCCCTGGATCGGCGAACCGCTCTCGTAGGCTTCGCGGATCTTCTCCCAGACCCGAAGGAAATCGGCCTTCTTCTTCGACAGGACCACCACCCCGTCGTCGTCCTCGAGGCTCTCCAGGAGGACCTCGACCTCGTAACCGGGCGAAAGGGCTTCGCTGTCCCGGAACTCCTCCCGCGGGACCGCGCCCTCGCTCTTGAAGCCGAATTCCAGGATGACGGTGGCATCTGTCACCCGCACCACCTTCGCCCGCACGATCTCTCCCTCGCGCACCTCCTGGATGCCGGACTGGAAATCCTGAAGCATCGTGCCGAAGTCGTCGCGCGACATGGACGGATCGTCGTCGCCCCCGGGGTCGTCCGACAGGCCGAACCCGGTGTCGCCACGCGGATCGGCGAAGAGTTCGTCCGGGGCGTCGAACGCCGCGAAGTCGCCGAAGGCCTGGCTCGGCGAAGGATCAACCCGGGCGGTATCGCCGGAGTCTCCACCTTCCGGGGAATCCGTTACCGGGGCATCGTCGGTGGGGAGTGCGGAGGAGGGCACGGATTCCGATGAGGGGAGTTGAGTGCCTTCGGTCTGGTCGGTCATTGGTTGTTATCCCTGGCACACCCCATCGAGGGAGCGCCCTTTCTGGCCGGTCCCGCACGATGCGGGCCGGGTTCAGGGTTTGAGAGATGCCGGAGGAGGGAAGAAACCGGCCGGCCGGGCTTCCGGGTTCGCCGGAGGCCGGGATCGGCACTGCCTTCCTCCAGCAGAGGTACGGGCAAACGGCTATTTTTCAGCACGTTAAGGTATGCGTCGCCGGTCAGTGCGTCAATCATTCCGCGGAAGTGGGAATCCTCGCGTGCCGGTGGCCGACCCGACCGCGCACCACACCGAGGATTGCGTCAACCTGCTCGTCGAACGAGAGGCGGGTTCCGTCGACTTCGAACGCGTCGGCCGCCTTCTTCAGCGGGGCGATCCCGCGGCTCGCGTCGATGCGGTCGCGGGCGTGCAGGCGTGCCGCCTCGGCCGTCACCGCGCTGCCCGAGTCCGGCACGCGCCCCTTCTCCAGCAGGCGGCGGCGGGCGCGTTCGGTGACATCGGCCACCAGGAAGATCTTCACCTCCGCATCCGGGAACACTACCGTGCCAAGGTCGCGTCCGTCGCCCACCAGCGACCCCTCCCTCCCCGCCCGCCGCTGGCGGTCGAGCAGCCACCCGCGCACCGCGGGCAGCCGCGCGACGGCGGAAACGTGCGCGTCGACTTCGGGGCTCCTCAGTTCGGTGGTCAGGGCGCGCGCGCCGAGCATCATCCGAAATCCGGACCCGGCGGGCACCATCCGCACGGGATGTGCGTTCAGGTCCGACTCCGTCAGCGCGGGCCATGAGTCCGGCGGGCGGCCGGACTCGAGCAGGGCGCAGGTGAGGGCCCGGTAGAGCGCGCCCGAGTCCAGGTGGCGGAAGCCCAGTCGGCGCGCCACCTCGCGGGCGGTGGTGGACTTGCCGGAACCGGCCGGGCCGTCGATGACGATCACCGGTCCCCGCTCGCGCCCACGGAGGGGTCGCGCCGGCTCCAGGTCTTTTTCGCTCGCGTCCGGGACGGAGGGTCGTCCGACCGGCCTGGAGGCCCGCTCGAGCATCTTCCAGAAGCCGGGGTAGCTGACGCCCACGGCCGCCGGCGCGTCAACGCTGATGGCGTTTCCGGCGAGCGCACCGAGCACACCGAAAGCCATCGCGATGCGGTGGTCGCCGCGCGCCTCGACGGCACCGGACAGGGGGCGGTCGGTCCCTTCGATCACCAGGCCGTCGGGAAGCTCCTCCACCTCCACGCCCAGGTTCGACAGGTTGACCGCCAGCGCGCCCAGCCGGTCGGATTCCTTGACCCGCAGCTCCTCCGCGCCGGTGATGCGCGTGGTGCCCCGGGCGCGGGCGGCGAGCACCGCCAGGACGGGCACTTCGTCGATAAGCCCCGGGATCTCCTGGCGCTCCACCTCGGTGCCGGTCAGGTCGGACGCGTGGATGATCAGGTCGCCGGCGGGCTCGCCGCCTTCCGGCGCGGATCCGATCTCCACCTCGATGCGTGCGTTCATCCTCTGCAGTACGGGAAGGAGTCCGGTGCGTGTCGGGTTGAGCCCGATACCGCGGAGCACGATCCCTTCGCCGGCCCCACCCAGCAGGGCGAGCGCGAGCGGAAAGGCCGCGGACGAGAAATCGCCCGGCACGACTACGTCCAGAGGATCGAGGGCGGCCGGCGCGGCGGTCAGGCGCACCCGGTTGGCGCCGCGCTCCGGAGAACTGGTCAGCGCACACCCCGCGGCTGCCAGCATGCGCTCGGTGTGGTCGCGCGAGAAGCCCGGCTCGAGCAGCTGCACAGGCACGCCGCCGGTCACCCCGGCGAGCAGGAGCGCGCTCTTGAGCTGCGCGCTGGCCACGGGGAGGCGGTAGTCGAGGGCGTGCAGGGGGCCGCCGGTTACGCGGAGCGGGAGTCGGCCGGAGGCGGCAAGCGGTTCGAAGCACGCGCCCATCCGCGACAGCGGGTCGGTCACCCGCCGCATCGGCCGCCGCCGCAGGGACTCGTCGCCGGTGAGGGTGGCCCCGAGTTCCTGTCCCGCCAGGACACCCAGCATCAGCCGCGCGGTGGTGCCGCTGTTGGCGCAGTCGAGGATCCGGCCCGGGGCACGCAGGCCGCGCACGCCCACCCCGGTGATGCGAAGCTCCGCGTCGGCGACCAGGGGTGGGACGCGCACGCCCAGTTCGCGGAGGATGGAGGCCGTGGCCTGGGGATCCTCTCCGGTAAGGATGCCGCGGATGCGGCTCTCTCCACCCGCCAGCGCGGCCAGCAGCAGCGCCCGGTGGGAGATGGACTTGTCGCCCGGCACCTTCAGCTCGGTCGTCACCGCGAGGTCTCGCTCATTTCGCCGCGCCAGGAGCGCGTGGAGCTCATCCAGTCTTCAATTGCCTCCAGATCGCGGCGGTCGAGGGCGTCCGCGAACTCCCGCGCCACCCGCGCGAGGTCCCGGAGGGCGTCACCGGCCTCGCTGCGCGCCAGCAGCGGAAGCCACATTTCCGGAGAACTGCCCGCGAGGCGCACCATGTCGGCGCCGCCGGTGCCCAGGTCGGAAGGGGCGTGACCGGATTCCTCCAGAACGCGCGCAAGGGCGTTGGAGGCCAGTTGGGGAAGGTGGCTGCACCACGACATGAGCCGATCGTGCTCGGTGGCGGTGGTCCAGCGCGGACGCGCGCCCACGGCCTGCCAGAGCGCCTCCACGACCGCCGCGCCCGTCCCCGTCCCTGTCAGCCAGACGGTCGCGCCCGCGAACAGGTCGGCCGCGGAGTGACCGAACCCCGACCCCTCCCCGCCCGCCATGGGATGCGATCCGGTGTAGCGGGCACTTTCGCCGAGGGCCCCCATCGCTGCCTCCACCGGGCCCTTCAGGCTGACGACGTCGGTCACGACCGCTCCCGCCGGCCAGCGGCCGCGGTGGTCTGCGAGCAGGCGCAGGGTCACGTCAAGGGGGGTGGCATACACGACCAGGTCGGCACCCGCGAGGACCGTCTCCGGGTCGGTGGACCCCGCGTCGATCGCACCCGCTCGCCCGGCCAGCTCCAGGTCGGACGCCGAGTCCGAGGATCCGGCCACGCGCGGGGGCCGGTCGAGCGCAGCAAGCGCCCGGGCCAGCGACCCGCCGATCAGTCCGAGCCCCACGATGGCGACCCTGTGGAATCCATGGTCGGGTGTCGGGCTCACGCCGCTCCCTCTCGCCCGCCGGCGGGTGGGGTGGCGGGGGGATCATCCCGGTAGGGGACTTCCAGGGTCAGCCCGTCCGCCGCCACGACCGTCGCGGGGAACACCCGGCGCGCCTCGCGCTCGAGGCGCGCCGGCTGCTCCGAGTACCGCGCGGAAATGTGTGTGAGCGCGAGACGGGCCACTCCGGCGTCGCGGGCGCCGCGGCCGGCGCCCGCGGCGGGGGGGTGGGAGGGGGCGCGCCCCCCCGCCCCCACCCCCCCCCCCAACCTGCACAACGGGACGAGCAAGTCCCCCCCCGCCGCCCCCACCCCC
>VXNP01000038.1:0-43023 GCA_009840525.1 Gammaproteobacteria bacterium | reverse complement strand
AACATTTTTTATCCCTCACCCCCCCCCCACCCCCCCTACCTCTCCGTCTCGGGGGCTCGGAGATGGGAATACGATACAGGCCCGCGGCGGTGGAGTGGAAGGTCGCGCGCGCCCGCGCCGACTCCCCGCCCGCGAACGTGCACTCGTGGACGAGCAGGTCCGCCCCGGCCGCCACCTCCACCGTCGAGCGCACCGGACGCGTGTCGCCCGTATAGACCACCGTTCTGCCCGGGCGGCCGGGTCCCACGACCTCTTCCGGCCGGACCACCCGCCCTGCGACCTCCACCGTTTCGCCCCGGTGCAGACGGCCGAAGGCGGGTCCTTCGGGGACGCCCAGAGCACGCGCCCGCTCCACATCGAACCGTCCCCGCCGATCATCCTCGCGCAACACGTATCCGAGCGCCGGCATGCCGTGGTTCACCCGGAAGGCGCGCACCTCATAGCCGTCCCGGGCGACGCAGTCCCCCGGCTTCAGTTCCCGGACCTCGACTGGAAAGCTCAGGCGGTCGAACCCGAGGTGGACGGCATCCTCGAGCACCCGCCGGCCGGAGACCGGACAGGTGAGCAGCAACGGATCGTCCCGCCCCTGAAGCGCCATAGTGCGCAGCATCCCGGTCACACCCACGAAGTGATCGGCATGCATGTGCGTGATGAACACTGCCCAGACGGAGAACCCCGTGCCGTAGCGCATCATCTGGCGCTGGGTCCCCTCGCCGCAGTCGAAGAGCATGAGGTCGCCCTCCCGCTGCACGGCGATGGCGCTCACGTTGCGGCGCACGGTCGGACACGCTGCCGAAGTGCCCAGAAACGTCACTCGCATCATCTCTCGCGCGTGAGGCGGGGCCGGTCAACTCCGCACGTCCAGCCGCACGAAGAGGTGCCGGCCGGGGGCGTCGATGCCCGAGCCGTGAACGCGATACAACTCGTCGAACAGGTTCTCGATCCCGGCGGAGATGCGCAATCGATCCCGCCAGGACGCGCCTCCCCGAAGGGAGTGGACATGGTACGCGGGCGTCCCTCCCTCCTGGATGCGGCTGTCGATCCGATCGCGGAAGCCGAGCCGGTCCTGGCCGCCCGCCACCTTGCCGAAGTACTCGATCCAGCCCGACCGCTCGTCGCGGGACCACGGCCAGCGCAGGCGATACGACAGCGTCACCGGGGGCACGCGGCTGAGCGGCTCCTCCGCGAGCATCCCGTCGCGCGCAACCACCGCATCTCCCAAGGTCCACGAAGCCGCAAGGTCCAACTGCCCGCGGGCGGGGAGTCCGGCGGACAGGCCCCCTTCGACACCGTCGATGGTCGCCGATCCGATGTTCTGAATGGTGAGAACGGGAAGCAGGTCGGGTCCGAAGGTGCTCTGTCCCTGGAAGGTCCCGAAGCTGCGTTCGAGCAGGTCGTCGATTCCGATGCGGAAGACGGTCAGCTCGGCCGTCGCCGAACCTCGAATCCAGCTCGCTCCCAGCTCGAGTGTGTAGCTGCGCTCCGGGCTCAGCTCCGGATTGGGCAGCGCGATGCCGCCGGGGACATCTCCGACCAGGGTTAGATCGTAGATGTTGGGCGCGCGAAAGGCCTGAGCCGCCCGCCCCCTTAGCGACACCCCCTGCGCGGGGTGGTAGACCACGCCGAGCTCGCCGGTCACGTTTCCGACCCGGGAGTCCACATCGCCGCCGAAGTCGTCGCCGACCCTCGTGGTGGTACGATAGGTGCTGGCGCGCCCCCCCAACTGCACACGGAACCTCCCCCAGGGTTCGTCGGCGAAGGCGTACAGCGCGGCGCCGCCGAAGCGGGAGCCATCGGGAAACCGACCGGTGGGAACGGCCTCCTCCCCGCTCTGCCGGAACGAAGGCGTCTCCGCGCCCGTGGCCAGGTTCTCCTCCCGGCCGTGCGAGCGGGTGACGTTGTCCCACACTTCCAGCCCGTAGGTCACGCCGCTGCGGCCATCGCCGTGTATCGCCTGCCCCTGGACGTCCAGCGCCACCGAACGCACGTCGTCGGAGACGTAGCGGACGCGGTCCGAGGGCATGATGATGTCATCCCTGAGCGACTGGCTCCTGATCGAGCGTCCCTCGTGCTGCACCTGCCACGACACCTGGACGTCCAGCGTGGATATCCAGGGCCGGCTCGTGGCCAGCGTCCCCTTCAGGCGCGCGAGCGAACGGTCCTGGGGCTCGAAGAGGTATCGCGCGTTTCGTCCCACTCCTCCTCCGGCCACTCCCGGAGCCCGGAAGTCGACGTAGCGATCATAGCGCGGGACATCGCTCTGCTCGGCATGCTGGCCGGCCATCTCGATGCGCAACCGCCGGGTGGCCTGCAGGTCGAGGCGGAGGTCGCCGCTCCACTGGTCGTAGCCGGTAGGGTCCTGGGGCGGGAGGCCCCCGCCCGGCTTCAGGTGCGACCAGGTGCCGAAGCTGGCGCCTCCGAAGAGCTCCAGACCCGACAGAAAGTCCGGCACGGCCGTTGCCGCCGAGAGCCGCGCACGACTCCCGCTGGTGGCTCCGTCGAAGGTGTAGGAGCCCTCCGTCACCCAGCTCTCGCCCGGCTCGAGCAGGTCTCCGGCGCGCCGGGTGATCACGTTGATCACTCCGCCCATGGCATCGGAGCCGTAGAGCGCCGACGAAGCCCCGCGCACCACCTCCATGCGCTCCATGATCTCCGGATCCACGGAGGACAGATACTGGCTCGGGCCTTGACGGAAAGTGCCGTTGTTGAGGCGCACGCCGTCGACCATCAGGAGCACCTGGCTGCCGGTGAGCGCCCGCACGAAGGCGGCTCCCTGCCCCGCGGTGGTCTGCTGCACCAGCACGCCGGGCTCGGCGACGAGGGCATCGAGGACGAGGCGGTTGGGCTGTTCGCGCAGTTCGGCCCGCCCCACCAGGTTGACCGACACGGCGAGCTCGTCGGTGGTGGTCGCCAAGCGGGTCGCGGTCACCACCAGGGGATCCAGCAGGAAGGCCGTCGAGTCCGGATCCGTCTCGTCCGGCGGCGCCTGCGCCAGGGCGGGCAAGGCAGCAGCGAGAAGGGTGGCCGCGCAAACCAGGACGCAGACCGGACACGGCAACTTCGGCATCGCAATCCTCTTCCTGTTCATGCCTGAGTTGCCTGGCGCCGCGCGGGGCGGGCGAGGTTTTCGAGAGATGGGCCGCGTTGGACTGGATGAGCTCAGAAAGCACGGGGACGACGCCGGAATAGCCCGTCCACCGACGAAATGTTCCCGGTTGCGGGGACGCCCGCGGAGACGCGCAAGGCACGCGTCCTTCCACGCGTGAGGTCGCTCCCCTGCCGCCGGCCGGCTGCCTCCACGGGCAGGTGACATTCGATCCCGCACGTCGTATCGTGGCTGCAACGGAGCGAGCGCCCATATTCTCTGCAGGAGAGACCCGATGATGCCCAGTCGCCGACAGTTTCTCGGTTCCATGGCCGTGCCCGCCGTGGCCGCCGCCGGACTCCCCCTGTTGCCCACACGCCTTTCAGCGGATGCCCGCAAGGTCGCCGAGGAGCTGGGCAGCTGGTCCGGGACGCCCGTGCAGATCGCGCGCGACGAGGACTTCTGGGTCGAGGTTGCGCGCGCGTTCACCGTCGACCGGAGCCTCATCAACCTGAACAACGGCGGCGTGAGCCCTTCTCCGCGTTGGGTGCAGGAGGCGATGAAGCGCCACCTCGACTATTCCAACGAGGCTCCCACCTACACGATGTGGCAGATCCTCGAGCCGCAGCGGGAGACGGTGCGCGCGCGCCTGGCCCGCGAGTGGGGCGTGGATGCGGAGGAGATCGCCCTGACGCGAAACGCGTCGGAGGGCCTGCAGATCCTCCAGCACGGATTCGACCTGGAACCGGGCGATGAAGTCCTGACCACGACCCAGGACTACGGGCGCATGATCACCACCTACCGGCAGCGGGAACGGCGCGACGGCATCGTGCTGAAGCAGATCCGCATTCCCGTGCCCGCCGAGGACCCCGCCGAGATCGTGCGCCTGTTCGAGGAGGCCATCACGCCGCGCACGCGCATGATCCTGTGCTGCCACATGATCAACCTCACCGGCCAGATCCTGCCGGTGAAGGAACTCACCGCCCTGGGGCGCCGCCACGGGATCCCGGTGCTGGTGGACGGGGCCCACGCGCTCGCCCACTTCGACTTCGATCTGGGCGAACTGGACCTGGACTTCTACGCCACCTCCCTGCACAAGTGGCTGTTCGCGCCCCACGGCACCGGGCTGCTCTACGTCCGCAGGGAGCGGATCCCGGAGGTGTGGCCGCTGACCGCCGCCCCCGAGAGCAGGGACGGCGACATCCGCAAGTTCGAGGAGATCGGCACCCATCCGGCGGCCAACTACCTGGCCATCGCGGAGGCGCTGACCTTCCACCAGGGAATCGGCGGGGCGCGCAAGGAGGCGCGCATGGTCTACCTGCGCGACTACTGGGCGGACCGGCTCCTGCAGCACGACCGGGTGCGCCTGCACACCTCCCGCAAGGAGGGATTCGCCTGCGGGCTGGCCAACGTCCAGATCGACGGCGTCGATCCCGGCCTTCTGAATCAGTACCTCTGGAACGAGCACCGCATCATCGCGGTCGGCATCGGCCACGAGGAGTGCACCGGTTCGCGCATCACCCCCAGCGTCTACACGACCCTGGAGGAACTCGACCGCTTCGGCGACGCCATGGAGCACGTCATCCGGCACGGCCTGCCGGCCTGACGAGCGACTCTGCCGGGCACCGACGGGCGTGGAGCGGTGTCGATATTGTCAGCAATAGACAGTAGACGCCAGTAAACGTCAGAGCAGCAGTTCCGAACAAGAACGGCGGCGGGCCCGGTGATCGCGACCCGCCGCCGTTCTTGCGTTCGGCCGGCAGACCCGGCCGTCCCGCGGTTTCGCCCTACGCGTTCGCCACCGCCTCGCCGAGGTTGTCGAGCGCCTTCTTCACCAGCACGCGCGAGGTGGCCAGGTTCATGCGCATGCGGCCGCTGCCGCCGGTGCCGTAGGAGTGCCCCGGATTCAGATAGATCCGGGCGTTCTCGGCGAACCAGCGCTGCATGACCTGCTCGGGCGTGACCACCGACTCGGAGGTCTCGTTCTCCTCCGCCGCCTTCTCGCGGGCGCCGACCTTTTCCATCAGCCCGTTTACGTCCAGCCAGGCCAGGTAGGTGCCCTGGGCCTTGGTGTAGTTCACGCCGGGGACGTTCTTCAGGTAGGACTCGGCGAGGTCGTGGTTGCCGTCGAGGTAGACCAGGAGCTGGTCGAGCCACTCGTCGCCGTCGGTGAGCGCGGCCCGGTTGGCCTCCATTCCCAGCGTGCTCAGGTCGGCCCGGGTGAAGGCGCGGGCGCGCGCCATCAGGTTGCGGTTGGTGGAGAAGTACCAGGCGGCCTTCATCGCGGCGAGGCTGAAGGTCTTGCTGGCCGCCTTGAAGGTGAGGCTGTTGTCGACGATTTCCTTGTCGGGGAGGCTCGCGAAGGGCGTGTACTTGTTGTCCGCGGTCACGAAGTCGCAGTGGATCTCGTCGGCGAGCACGATGACCCGGTTGCGGAGACAGATCTCGCCCATGCGCAGCAGATCCTCCTCCGACCAGCAGTTGCCGGTGGGGTTCTGCGGATTGCACAGCAGGAAGGTGTTCACCCGGGTGGCGCGCCGCTCGAAGTCGTCCCAGTCGACCTCGTAACGGCCGTTCACCACGAACATCTCGCTGTCTTCGGCGATCGTGCGGGTGAAGCGCAGGTCGCTGTAGAAGCCGTTGTAGGTGGGGGTGTTCATGAGCACCCGCGACCCCGGGGGCGAGAAGGCGTGCAGGGCTGCGATCAGCCCGGGGTGCACGCCCGTGGTCAGCTCGATGGTGGAGGGGTCGACCTCGAGGCCGTAGCGCCGGTGGTTCCAGTCGGCGATGGCCTGCGTGTAGGAGGCGGGCCGGGCCAGATAGCCCCAGTTCTCATGGTCGCAGCGCTTGGCGAGCGCCTCGGTGATGCAGGGGGCGGCGCGGAAGTCCATGTCCGCGATGCCCATCCCGACCTCGATGTCCTCGCCGAAGGCCGCAATGGCCCGGTCCCACTTGGTACAGTCGGTGCCGCGGCGGTCGTAGATCTCATCGAAGTCGAAGCTCTGCCGCGATGTCGAGGCCACGAGATCGGCAGCCCCCCCGATACCGCCCGGCCGGGCCCCCACCGCCCCGAGAACCGCCGTCGCTCCGGCGCCTCTCAAAAAGGTTCTGCGGCTGAACTGATGCTTCTGCGACATGGGGCCTCCTCGCCGTTGTGTTCCTGGGAGACGGTTCTAGTCTCCAGATCGTTGTCGGGGTTCGACGGGCATAGTAACCTCCCGCGCCGGGTTTTTCACGCCAGCGCCCCGGGGGCTCGATCGGGCACCGACATGAGCCCGACCGCAAACCGAGTGCCGGGAGTGGGATTCGAACCCACACAGGCCTGAGCCTGGGGGATTTTAAGTCCCCTGCGTCTACCGTTCCGCCATCCCGGCAGGAGTCGTAGATCGGCGGCGTTCAGTGGGTTTTGAACTTACGAGTCCGGATGGCCGGATTCCAGCCACCAGGTTCCCGGTGATTGCGTCGGGAGCCAATCCCCCGATGGTTGGCAAGCGCCTTGCGAAGCCGAGCCTCCTCCGCCGTTACAGCAGGTCTTCCACCGCTGCAATGCCGCTCGCAACAGCGCCCTCAACCGAAGGCAAGTGCATGTAATCCCCTGCAAGCGCCAGCCCCCGAATCTGCTCCGGCAGGCTACGGCGCGCCTGGGCGAGCGCGGCAAGGGCGCCGCTTGGCATCAGGCAGACCGCCTCCTTCCGGCGATACGCTCGTGCGAACCGCGGCTCCGGCATCTCAGGCGAATAGCGGCGAATCTCGGAAAGAAAACGCCGGCAGAGATCCCCGTCCGGAAGTGCCGAAAGCGACTCCGCCCGATGGCTTGCCGACTCTGCGTGGATCAACCGGCCTGACGGCGCGACCCGCGGAGACTTGACGACCGCATCACTATAATCCACGACGAACGACCCCTCGCGACGCGGGAGGGCCACGAAGTAGCACTGATCGGGCAGCACCGGCCGGTCAACTCCGAAAACCACGCGGCAGTTGGACGAATAGGTCACTCGCCCCAGCGCGCGGCAGATGTCCGCAGGCAGATCCGGCAGGAGGCGACGAGCCTCCGTGGCAGTTGTGGCGCAAACGACGGCGTCCGCTGCGACGAAGCCGGCAGCGGTTTGCACTCCGGCCACCGCGCCCTCGCGGATGATGACCCGCTCGACACTCGTGGACAGGCGGATCTGGTCGGCGACAGCAGCGACAAGGGCCTGGGTGAACTGTCCCATCCCGCGTTCCGGCGTGAGCAACTCGCTGGGTTGGAAGGTGAATCCCCACAGCAACGTCATGCCGTAGGCGGCACCCACCTCTTCGGGTTCGGCGAGGGTCAATACCCTGATGCTCGTGCCCGCCAGGCCCTCCAGCGACTCGGTGCCGCCAGTCATCCGGATCCAGTCGGCAACGCTCGCGTCCGTGTCCAGCGCCAACGCTCCCGACGGGTCGGCGAAGCTCAGATCGGCAGCCCGGCGCCGGAGCTTCCAGCCGAGCCGGAGCAACTGCCACAAGCCCCCGGGCGAGAACAGTTTGAAGGCGAGCAGCGTGCGCAGGTTCCTCCACGGATCGTTCTGGTCGACGACCCGGAATGCGCCACGGCTCCAGATCCCGGCTCGACGGCTGATTGCGCGCACCGGCACGCCCAGTTCACGGCAAAGCCGCAGCGCCGTGTCGTACCCCGCCGCGAATACCTGTGCGCCGATATCGATCCTGAATCCGTCCACTTCGTCGACCGCGATGCGCCCACCGGCGCGGTCGGCCGCCTCCAGCACCGTGAACTCCAAGCCGCGTTTGCGTAGCGCGTAGGCGGCGGCCAGCCCGGCGGCACCAGCACCCACGACAATCACTTTCACGGCACTAAACGACCCTCCGATGTCGGCGGATCGGATGGGACGACGTCGAGGACATGCCTAGGACGCATGGACGGGGTAGCCGAGGCGCTCGAGGCCCGGACGGCACGCTTCGGTAACGGCGGCCCGCTCGTCGGCCCCAAGGCGCGGGAACCTGGAGGTGGTCTTCCGTGGAATCGACGACACGGTTTGCAGCCAGGCATCGTCCACGAGCTCCGGGGAGATGAACCGGACGATCCGGCGTATCTCGGATTCGGGCGACGCCTGCACATCCTCGAACGCGACATTCAGCAGTCGGTGGGAGGGGAAATGACCGAACAGGTCGTCGCCCATCTCGATCATCTGGTTCCAGAACCAGGCGAAGTCCGCCAGCGACACGCGGTCCAGCCGCAGGCGCTCCGGCCGGACGAGCATCCCCGCCAGTTCGTCGAGCAACGCGACAACCCGGCCGGACGCCGAGCCCACCCAACCCATCGGATCCAGTCCCAACGGCTTGAGCTGATTCCTGATCGCGAGCATGACACGAAACGGTGGATGGCGGCTCATCGAGAGGGCCGTGTCGCGCCCGTCCCTGTAGACGTGAATCACCCGCGCGTCGGGAAAGGCGCCGAGCAACCGCGAACCCCAGAGAAGCGATCCCCCCGAGCGTTCCACCCATACCTTCCGGCGGAACCTTCCAGCCAGCCATTCGAAGAAGCGCCGGTGATGTTCGGCGGGCGCTTGTCGCGGCTGCGCCCGGACAACCCGGCCGCACTCGTCGTACAGGTCATGGTACTCGGCGGTGAGATGCGGCAGCGTAATGGCCAGGATCGGCGGCAGGTCGTCCAGCGAGAAACGTGCCGCCGAATCGTCAAGCGGATAGAGGAGCTCGCTGGGAATGCCGAAGTGCCTGAGGCGGCGGATGGGGCGTCCGGGCCGGCTGTACAGGCGCCACATCCGCTCGCCGCTCAACCGCCGGCCGACGAACGCGCGCGGACCCACGAACGAGAAGAACTCCGACACGCTGAGGATGCCCGGGTGCCGGCTGAGGATGTCCGAAACCATCGTCGAGCCGCACCGGCCCGTGCTCAGTACGAGGACGGGAGCCAGCATGCCGGCAGCCATCTTCGTGGTCTCCCGGAGGGATGGCACCAAGGGGTGGGCGGGCTGGCGGACAAGGCGCGCGGGTCAGCGACATTGGCTAATGCGCAAGGTGTGAACTCAAGTAACATGCTGCGCGCCGGATGTATGTCACGTAGAGATGTGACACAGTGTCATTTCCGCGATACGTGGCTCAACAGCAAGATATTATCGTGATCGTCAAACGAGTCGCAAGGACAGCCGGGGCCCTGCCGGAATGGCATATCCGGAGCGGCGAGTCGTAGATTTGTCTGGTGGAGGATGCCAGGAAGCTCCGCGAGGGACGCGCTTCAACTCCACAGGCCGCCGTCCGAGCGGGGGCGGGACGCCACTGAGATCATGGAGCAGGCAGCGCGCGAAATTCTGCTCCTCGCCGCGCGGCTTGCCGCCCCGCTCGCTCACTGCGAATCCTGGCCATCAGCGCGAACGGATCGCCGGGTTCCTCGGTCGAGCCGAATTCCCGATACAGCGTCGCAACGTTGACAACGATCCGTTCGGCATCGCCCCACGAATCGAAGTCGGCGAGCGAGATGTCCATCGCCGCGTCATACACGCTCAAGCCCGCGTCGAAGCGGATCCTGGCCTGGTCCCGCACATACACCAGGTAGTCCCGCACGGCCTGGATGCCGCGCTTGTCGGTGACCGGACCGTGGCCCGGGACCACGACTTCAACGGGCAACCCGAGCATGTAGTCGCACGCCGCGATCCAGTTCGCGACGGGTCCGGCCCACAGGATGGGGTGGCCCTCGATGAACAGTATGTCGCCCGTGAAGATGAGCTGGTCGTCCGGTACGTAAACCAGGATGTCGCCCGCCGTGTGGCACGGGCCGAACTGCTTCAGGACGATGCTCTTGTCTCCGACGCGCGTCCGGTAATGATCTTCGAAGGTGGTTGTCGGAAGGACCTGGGTGATGCCTTCGAAGTCGAAGGCGTCGAACGCCTCGATGAGGAAGCGCCCCGTCTCGCCCATGCCCGGAGCCGCGCCCATGAGCATTGCGAGCCACTCCGGACTCTGGGCGGTCATCTCCTCGGCCGCGGCCCTCGAGGCGATGATCTCCGCCCCGGCCACCAACTCGTTGCCGTTGCAGTGGTCGGGGTTGGCGTGGGTGTTGACAAGCTTGTCGACGTTGCGCGCGGCCACCGGCTCGGCGTCGCGCATGGCGGCGAGCATGGCGCGGGTGAGCCTGAGGTCGAACAGGGTGTCCACGAGCAGACTCTCATCGCCGTCGACGATGAGTCCGGCATTGCTCCAACCCCAACCGCCGTCGGGCTGGATCCACGCATAGCATCGGGATCCCAGCTCGTGCAGGCCGTGCGTGAACGGCCGAACGCCAAGTGTCATACCGGATCCGTGTCGGCTTCGGACCTTCCCAGCCCCGTCCAGATCGCCGCGAGCATCACGGCGAGGAGCGCCCAGGAATATGTGTTGGCCAAACCGGCTTCGAGGGCCGACACGCGCGCGATCCCGAACGGCTCGCCGGATGCCGTGGCCGAGGCGGCCAGGATGGTGGGAATGAAGAACGGGAAGAGAAACGGGTAGGTGCACACGGTCATGTCGAGCAGGTTGGCACGCCGGAAGCGGCCGATGCCGGCGCGCCTGCCCGAGTCCCGGACCAGGTCCCCGACGGCGAGGATCGCCATGACCGAATGCGTCGTCAGCAGGACCGCCACGCTGGTCACGCCGAAGATGCGCAGCTCCGCGGCGCGCGCGGTTTCGGCCGCCCGCCTGGGACCCTGCGCGAGGCGGTCCAGGATTCCCGCCTCCTGCGCGGCCCCCACGATGCCCATCAGCAGGATGGTGAACACGACGATCCCCACCGCCGCTTCCATCCCGTCGAGGATGAGCCCGCGGGCCCGGAAGGCCTCCCGGTCGATGTAGACGAGGTCGGCCGGCGCGACGAGCCCAAGCGCCAGGGCCAGGACCACAGCCGCGGCCACACCGGAGAAGAGGCTCTCCACCAGCCCACGCCCCCGCCACAGCATGACGAAGGCGGCCAGAGGCGCCAGCAGCATGGGGAGCGCGGCCGGGCTGCCCTCGAGCATCGCGCCTTGTCCCGGCACCCGCGCGCCCGCGGTTTCCGCTCCTCCCAGCAAGGTCAGGACGAGGGCCGCGACCGCCGCGGCCGGAAGCGCGTACCGGAGGCGACTGCGCACCACACCCCCCATGGGCGCCCCCTGGCTGGTCGCCGAGGCAATCGTGGTGTCGGACACGGGCGAGACGTTGTCGCCGAAGGTGGCCCCGGCCAGGATGGCCCCGATGAGGACGACCGGACTTGCCTCCAGGACACCGGCGGCGGGATAGAGGAGCGGAGCGCAGATCAGGATCGTGCCCAGGCTGGTCCCAGTGGCGGTGGAGAACAGGACCGCGATAAGGAACGACATGAGGACGAAGCCTCCGCCGCGTACACCGAGTTCGCTCCCGGCCCAGACGAGGGCGTGTACGAGCCCCGCCTCGCGCAGCACGACCGAGAAGACCCCCGCCAGCAGCCACGCGGCGACCATGAGCATCACGATCGGGCGGGACATGCCCCTGAGCGCGGCCGCGCTGTATGCCGACGCGCTGCGGGCGATCACCAGTCCGACCCCGAGGGCTGCCAGGAGCACCGGCCACAGCCCGCGCTCGTCGGGAGCACCCGAGAAGCCAAGCCACGCCGCGCCGGCGGCGAAGACCAGGATGGGAGCCGCCGCGCCGGCAAGGCCGAAGTGGAAGCCGAGCGGTGCCGGCGGCTGCGCGCGCGAGCGCGGGGAGGGTGTCGGATCGGGTGCGGGGTTCACGGTGTCGGGCGGGTTTTCCGGGTGACGGGACACGCCCTATCATCGAGGATCGGCCCCGGCCGGGCCAGCTTCCGCGATTCGTTTCCTGGCGAAGGAGGGTAGGCGCATGAGCGTCGACGACGTCTTCGAACTCCACGACCTGCGGGTCGAGGTGGTCGCCGGCGAGCGCGACATGGTGTGCAACCACAACGCGGGCGACTACTTCGAACTCAGCGGGGAGAACCTGTCCTTTCCGGCCGGCCAGACCTTTCCGCTCTATCCCCTGGCCGCCCTCCTGCCCCTCCTTCCCGCAAAGCAGCGCGACACGCACCCCCACGACTGGATGACCACGGACACGGAGATCGCCTGCCCCGACCCGCACTGCGGCGCCCGCTTCCGCATCACCCGGACCGGCAGATCGACCTTCCGCCACAGCGAGGTCACGCGTGTTCCGCTGGACTGACCGTCGGTCGTCAAGATGCCCCCGGCGCGCGGGCGACAAAGCGTCCACGGGCTCCGCGCGGTGAATCCCGGGCTCTCTCCTCTCCGGCTGCCTCTGTCCGGGGTGATCCGGGGGTGCTGGCAGCTCTCCGAGGGCCACAGCGACGGTTGGGGCAGGGAGCGCGCCTTCGCGGCCCTGGACGCGGCGGCCGCGGCTGAAAGCCCCCTCGTCCTGGACTGCGCCGACATCTATACGGGCGTGGAGCGCATCATCGGGGACTGGCTGGCCGGACGACCGGATATCGCCGACGACGTCGCCGTCCATACCAAGTTCGTGCCCGACCTCGACGCCTTGTCCACTATCGACCGCAACTACGTCCGCCGCGTGGTGCAGCGGTCACGGGACCGCCTCCGGGTCGACGCACTCGAGTTGGTGCAGTTCGCGTGGTGGGACCTCTCGCAACCGAAGTGGGTGCGCGGCGCCGAGTGGCTTGCGGAGCTCCGGCAGGAGGGGATCATCCGCCACCTGGGCGTCACCAACTTCGACCGGGCCGCGCTCGGCACCCTCCTGGACGCGGGCATCCCGGTGGTGTCCAGCCAGGTCCAGCTCTCGCTTCTCGACCGCCGTCCCCTGAAGGGCCTGACGAAGCTCTGCCGCGAGCGGGGCGTCACGGTGTTCGCCTATGGGGCCCTGGCGGGCGGGCTCCTGTCGGACGCCGGCGGTGTACCGGCGGAGTCCCGGTCGCTGACCAAGTACCGCCTGATCGCCGAGGAGGTGGGTGGCCGGGAGGTGCTCGGGCGGGCTCGGGGGGCGCTCGCGGGGCTGGCCGCGCGGCACGGGGCCGCCATGGCGGACGCGGCGGTGGCCTACGTGCTCAGCCAGCCGGGCGTCGGGGCTGCGATCGTCGGGCTGAGCCGGAGAGGGCTGATGGTCGACGGGCGCCGAGTACATCTCTCCCCGTCCGATGTGGCGCACCTCGAGGCAATGGTGCCGGAGACCGTCGGGGGAGAGGTGTTCGAGGTCGAGCGCGACCGTCAGGGCCCGCACGGCCGCATCATGCGCTACAATCTGAACCTGGAGCACTGACGGGCTCGGTTGCCGACTCCGGCGCATCGTCCCAATTTGCCAAGTCCATCCCGTCCATTCCCCGTGAGAGTTGAACCTGCGCGCAGGAATGGCGGGATATTCTGCAGGTACCAGTTCCGGGGAGGCGACCGTGCGACGCACGATCAACGCAGGATCGGCGGTCGACGCCGGCCTGCCGGCGGCCCGCGGGCTGTACAGTCCCCGCTACGAGCACGACAGTTGCGGGGTCGGCTTCGTGTGCGACATCAAGGGGCGCGCGAGCCGGGCGATCCTCGACGACGCCAACCGCATCAACTGCCGCATGGGGCACCGCGGCGGCATCGGCTGCGAACCCGGAACCGGAGACGGCGCGGGCATTCTGACCGGGCTGCCGCACCGGCTGCTCGACCGGGTGGCCCGGGAACAACTGGGCATCGCCCTCCCCCCTCCCGGCCAGTACGGGGTCGGCATCGCCTTCCTCCCGCGCGACCGCCGGGAGCGGCAGATCTGCAAGGAAAGCACCGAGGCCATCATCGCTGAGCAGGGACAGCGGCTTCTCGGATGGCGCAGGCTCCCCCACAGCGCAGAACGGGCCGGGCTGACTCCGACCACGCTCGGTTCGATGCCGCACCTCGAGCAGCTCTTCGTCGAGGCTGGGGAAGGGTTCGCCGACCGCGCCTTCGAGCGCCAGCTCTACATCATCCGCAAGTACGCCAGCCACTGCCTGCGGGGCGATCCACGGCTTTCGGGGCGCGAACTGCCCTATTTCTGCTCGCTCTCGGCCAACACCGTCATCTACAAGGGGATGCTGACGCCCCATCAGCTCTTCGAGTTCTTCGACGATCTCCGCGCCGCCGACTACGAGTCCCACATGGCGATGGTGCACTCGCGCTTCTCCACGAACACCTTCCCCTCCTGGGACCGTGCGCAGCCCAACCGCGCCATGTGCCACAACGGCGAGATCAACACCCTGCTGGGCAACTGCAACTGGATGAACGCGCGCGAAGGCGTTCTGCGCTCGGAGCTGTTCGAGGACGAGCTGGAGAAGCTCTTCCCCATCATCGAGCCCAACTGCTCGGATTCGGGCAACTTCGACAATGTGCTCGAGTTCCTGCTCATGACCGGACGCAGCCTGCCGGAGTCGGTCATGACCATGATCCCGGAGGCGTGGCAGCAGCGGCCGGGCATGCCGGCCGACAAGCGCGCCTTCTACGAATTCCAGTCGTGCCTCATGGAGCCCTGGGACGGCCCGGCCCTCATCCCCTTCACCGACGGCCACTGCATCGGCGCCGTGCTCGACCGCAACGGGCTGCGCCCGAGCCGCTACTACGTGACCGACGACGACCGCTGCGTGATGGCCTCCGAGGTGGGCGTGCTGCCGGTCGCACCCGAGCGCGTGGTGAAGAAGGGGCGGCTGCAACCGGGGCGGCTTTTCCTGATCGACTTCGACGCCGGGCGCCTGGTACCGGACAGCGAGATCAAGTCGGAGTGGGCCAGGCAGCGGCCCTACGGGGAGTGGCTGGCGCGACAGCGCCTGGAACTGGGGGAGGCCGACGATCCGCACGGCTACGACGAAGCAACCGTTCTCCGGCGGATGCGCGCCTTCGGCTATACCGCCGAGACCGTGCAGTTCATGCTGCTCAGCCTGGTGCGCGACCGGCGCGACCCGCTCGGATCGATGGGCAACGATGCGGAGCTGGCGGCGCTCGCGGACCGGCCGCGCATGCTCTACGACTACTTCAAGCAGCGCTTCGCGCAGGTGACCAACCCCGCCATCGATTCGATCCGCGAGGAAGTGGTCATGTCGCTCGAGTGCTACATCGGGCCCGAGGGGAACCTGCTCGAGGTCACCGAGGAGCACGCGCACCGGCTGCGCCTTCCCCATCCGATCCTCTCCAACCGGCAGTTCGCAGCGCTCTCGCAACTCGAGGAGCGCGGATGGCGGAGCCGGACCCTCGACGCCACCTTCGCGCGCGGCTCGGGGAAGCGGGGTCTGCTCGCCGCCCTCACCCGCCTCGAGAAGGAGGCCGACCGGGCAGTCGAGGAGGGCTATCGGATACTCGTGCTCTCGGACCGGGAGATCGGCCCCGGCCGCCTCGCAATCAGCTCCCTGCTCGCCGTGGGCTGTGTGCACCACCACCTGGTGCGCACGCATCAGCGTACCCGCATCGCCCTTGTCGTCGAGACCGGCGAGGCGCGCGAAGTGCACCATCACTGCCTTCTGCTCGGCTACGGTGCCGACGCCATCAATCCCTATCTCACCTACGAATGCCTCTGGCACGTCCGGCGCACCGGGCGGATGGACGACTTCGCCCACATCGCCTCCGACGACGACGTGGTCGCCGCATACCGCAAGGGGGTCGGCAAGGGCATCCTCAAGGTGATGGCCAAGATGGGCATCTCGACGCTGCAGTCGTACAAGGGGGCGCAGATCTTCGAGGCGGTGGGGCTCGGAGCCGAGGTTGTGAACCGCTGTTTCACCGATACCGAGAGCCGCGTGGGAGGGATCGGGTTCGGGGTGCTGGCGGAGGAGATCGAGCGCCGCCACGAGCTGGGCTTCGCGGGCACGGCGCAGGGCAACGGACGAGCCCTGCCCAATCCCGGCGACTTCCACTGGCGCAAGGGTGGGGCGCGCCACATGTGGGATCCGGTGTCGGTGCGCGGCCTGCGGGTCGCCGCGCGCACCAACTCCCCGGAGGCCTACTGGCGCTTCGCCCGCCACGCCAACGAAGAGAACACGCGCAAGGCGACGCTGCGCGGCCTGCTCCGGTTCCACCCCACCGGTCCGCCGGTCGATCTGGACGAGGTCGAGCCCGAGGCCGAGATCGTGAAGCGCTTCGCGACCGGCGCGATGAGCTTCGGCTCCATCTCGAAAGAAGCCCACGAGTCGCTCGCCCTGGCCATGAACCGCATCGGCGCCAAGTCCAATTCCGGCGAGGGCGGCGAGGATCCGGCGCGCAACGTCCCGGACGCGGACGGGGGGCTGCGCCGCTCCGCGATCAAGCAGGTGGCCAGCGGGCGCTTCGGCGTGACGATCGAGTACCTCACCGCGGCCGAAGAGCTACAGATCAAGATCGTGCAGGGAGCCAAGCCCGGGGAGGGCGGCGAGCTGCCGGGCCGCAAGGTGGACGACTACATCGCGTCGATCCGGCATTCCACGCCCGGCGTGGGGCTGATCAGCCCGCCCCCGCACCACGACATCTACTCCATCGAGGACATCGCCCAGCTCATCCACGACCTGAAGAACGCCAACCCGCAGGCGCGCATCAGCGTGAAGCTGTGCGCCGAGATCGGCGTGGGCACGGTGGCCGCCGGGGTGGTCAAGGCGCGTGCCGACCACCTGGTCATATCGGGCGACAGCGGGGGCACGGGCGCCTCGCCGCTGACTTCCATCAAGCACGCGGGCCTGCCCTGGGAGCTGGGGATCGCGGAAGTCCATCAGACGCTTGTGATGAACAACCTGCGTTCGCGGGTCATCGTGCAGACCGACGGGCAGCTCAAGACGGGCCGCGACGTGGCCATCGCCGCGCTGCTGGGCGCGGAGGAGTTCGGCTTCTCCACCGCCCCGCTGATCACTCTGGGCTGCGTGATGATGCGCAAATGCCACCTGAACACCTGTCCGGTGGGCGTGGCGACCCAGGACCCGGAGCTGCGCAAGAAGTTCTCCGGGAAGCCGGAATACATCATCAACTACCTGTTCATGGTCGCGCACGAGCTGCGCGAGATCATGGCCCGCCTCGGCTTCCGCACCGTGAACGAGATGATCGGGCGGGTGGACGCGCTCGAGGCCGCGCCCCGGCCCGACCACTGGAAGGCGAGGAGCGTGAACGTGGACGCGCTCCTGATGCCGGCGCTCGAGCCGGAAGACTGTCTGGGGGTGTATTGCCGGCACGAACAGGATCACGGGCTGGAGGATGCCCTCGATCACACCCTGATCCGCCTGGCCGGGCCGGCCATCGAGGAGGGGCGGCCGGTGTGCCACGACATGGCCATCTCCAACGCGAACCGGGTGGTGGGAGGCATGCTGTCCAACCACATCATCCGCCGCGTGGGACCGGCCATGCTTCCGGACGACTCCATTCACTTCCGCTTCCGCGGGAGCGCGGGACAGAGCTTCGGGGCCTGGCTGGCGCGCGGGGTCACGCTGGAAGTGGAAGGCGACGCCAACGACTACGTCGGCAAGGGGCTCTCCGGCGGCCGGATCATCCTGTATCCCCCCGGGGCGTCCCGGTTCAAGGCCGAAGAGAACATCCTGATCGGCAACGTGGCGTTCTACGGCGCCATCAGCGGCGAGGGCTTCTTCCGGGGTATCGCGGCCGAGCGCTTCTGCGTCCGCAACAGCGGCGCCACAGCCGTGGTGGAGGGCATCGGCGACCACGGCTGCGAGTACATGACGGGCGGGCGCGTCGTGGTGCTGGGCGAGACCGGGATCAACTTCGGGGCCGGGATGTCGGGGGGGATCGCCTACGTGTGGGATCCTCGCGGGACCTTCGAGGGCCGCTGCAACATGGACCTGGTGGTGCTCGAGCGCCTTGTCGACGCGGATGAGCGCGAGGAGATTCGCCGTCTCATCGAACGGCACCGCGAGTACACGGGCTCCAGCGTTGCGGCCGCCATCCTCGCGGACTGGGATGCCCGCCATCCGGAGTTCGTGAAGGTGGTGCCGATCGACTACAAGCGGGCGCTGGAGGAGCGCGCCGCCGCGGGCCATGCGCACGAGCTGCCCGTCGCGGCGGGCACCTGAGGGCGGCTGCATGGGCAAGGTCACGGGCTTCAAGGAATACGCGCGCGAGGCGGCCCCCTACCGCGACCCAGCCACCCGCATCCGGGATTTCGACGAGATCTACACCCCGCATGCCGACGAGCGGCTGAAGACCCAGGGCGCGCGCTGCATGGACTGCGGCGTTCCGTTCTGCCAGTCGGACGACGGCTGCCCCGTCTACAATCTGATCCCGGAGTGGAACGACCTCGTCTACCGGGGGCGGTGGCGCGAAGCGCTTGATCGCCTGCACCGCACCAACAACTTCCCGGAGGTCACCGGGCGGGTATGTCCCGCTCCGTGCGAAGGCTCCTGCGTCCTCGGCATCGCCGATCCCCCCGTCACCATCAAGAACATCGAGATGGCGATCGCCGACCGGGGCTTCGACGAGGGGTGGGTGCGGGCTCATCCGCCGTCCGCCCGCACCGGCAAGAGCGTGGCGGTGGTGGGTTCGGGCCCGGCCGGGCTGGCGGCGGCGGCGCAGCTCAACTCCGCGGGGCATCGGGTCACGGTCTACGAGCGCGACGACCGCATCGGGGGCCTGCTCATGTACGGGATCCCCAACATGAAGCTCGACAAGCGCGTCGTGGAGCGCCGCGTTTCGCTCCTGCGCGAGGAGGGGGTCGAGTTCGTGACCAACGCGACGGTCGCCGATGGCCGTGGCGGGTCACTGGATGTGCGCGGGCTGAGGAGGCGCTTCGACGCTCTGCTCCTGGCCACGGGCGCGACGCGCGCACGCGACCTCCCGGTGGGCGGACGCGAGCTGCCCGGCATCCACTTCGCCATGGAGTACCTCACCGACAGCATCCAGGCGGGGCTTGGCGATCATCCGCCCAGAATCCCCGCGAACGGCCTTGATGTCGTCGTCATCGGCGGGGGCGATACCGGCACCGACTGCATTGGGACTTCCCTGCGCCAGTCGTGCCGACGCCTGATCAACTTCGAACTCCTGCCGCGGCCCCCTCAGGAGCGGGCTCCGGACAACCCGTGGCCTGCCTGGCCGCTCATCTTTCGCGTGGAATACGGGCACGAGGAGTCGGTCGCTCATCTCGGACACGATCCGCGGGTCTACGCGATTTCGGCGGAGAGCTTTTTCGCGGGCCCTGATGGCAAGGTCGCGGGCGTACGTACGCTCGACGTGACCTTCCATGGAGGCCGCCTGCGCAAGATTCCGGGCAGCCAGCGGGAGTGGAGCGCGGATCTCGTCCTGCTATCGATGGGGTTTGTGGGCCCGGAGCACGCGCCCGCAGAGCCGCTGGGCATCGAATACGACGAGCACTCCAACTACGCCGCGGAGTTCGGTTCCTACGCCACGAACGTGGACGGCGTGTTCGCCGCCGGGGACTGCCGGCGCGGACAGTCGCTGGTGGTGTGGGCCATCCGCGAAGGGCGCGAGGCCGCGCGCGAAATCGACCGCTGGCTGATGGGCGAGACGCGCCTGCCCTGAACGTCGTCTCCTGACCGCCGTCTACCCCTGTCGCGACGGGCACCGACAGCGCACCTTGTCCGCTGTGGCCGCGAGCGTCGTCTCGCGGCGCCTTCCAACCCGCTCAGCGACTCCAACCGCTCACCGACTCCAGGGAGGATCAGACATGCGCAGGTTCGCCGCCCTATTCCTGCTTGCCGGGGTACTCGGGCTCGGGGCCCCCGCGGAGGCGGATGCCCAGCTTCTCGAGGTGGGAGAGATGGCTCCCGACTTCGAGCTGCCCGGCGCCACCCGCTTCGGCGTGCTGCAGGACCCGGTTCGACTCAGCGACTACCGGGGAGAAACCGTTGTCCTCGCCTTCTTCTTCCGCGTTCGAACACGTGGCTGAACGGTGCAGATGACAGCGTACCGTGATCAGTACGCAAGCTTGTTCAACGAAGGCCGGAACGTCGTCGTCGTCGGGATCTCCAACGACAGTCCCGAAGAGCTGGGCTCCTGGCTCAAGGACGAGGACTTCCCCTTCCTGTTCCTCAGCGATGCCGGAACCGAAGGCGCCACATACGAGGCGTTCGGTGGCGGCAAGCGCGACAACAACATGGTCGACAGCCGCTCGGTCATCGTGGTCGGCCCGGACGGCCGCATCGCCGGGGTGATCCCGCAGTTCGCCCAGGTGGACCCGACCGCCTACGAGGAGCTGGCGGCCATGGTCGACGAGGCCACGCCCGAGCCGTAGGCGAGATTCGATAGCCGACTCATCTCCCGGGCCCGGGGTTCGGGTCCGGGGGGTGGGGGCTTCCTGCCTGCGCAATCCGCCGCGCCCCACCCGGACGGCGCGGCGATTCCCTTCCCGATGACCCTTTCCCCCTTCCTGGACCTCGTTCCGATGCTGATGTGCGCCGATGTGCAGGCGTCGGTGCGCTTCTATTGCGATGTGCTCGGGTTCGAGGTTGTCGACCGGATGGACGATGTCGGCGCCACCGGATTCGCGTCTCTGCGCAACGGTGCGGCGCAGATCATGCTGGCGAGCCCGACCTACATCCCGCGGGCTCCGAGGGTCGAGGGACGTTATCCGCAGGCTGCGTACTACTTCTACGTGGAGGATGCGGATGCGCTGCGCGAGTCGGTGGTCAGAGCGAGCTGGCCGGCGACCGAGTGCGTGGACCGATTCTATGGACTGAGGGAATTCGAAGTTGTGGATCCCGAGGGACATGTGCTGCTGTTCGGGCAGGATATTGGTCCGGTGCGGAAGGGAGGTCACGGAGGCCAGGACGGTCCGGCGACCTGACAGAATGGCAGACATGAAGCCGGGAGTCTGCCAAGAATGGCAGCGCAGAAGTGGCGTGTCTACACCCTGTTCGAGGCTCCGTTCGGACGGCATCTGGTGTTCAAGCGCGGCACATCGCTGTCGAAGGTCTGGCAAGCGATCCGGCGGTGCTCCGAAGACATAGACATCACATATGACATTCGGAGCTTTGCTCCCGATTAGGATTCCGAAGGCGACGAAGAGGCGCTGCCCCCGACGCGCAGCCAAGAGAAGCTCCCAGGCCCAAGGCGATCCGTGCCCGTCTCGCCGAATGGGTGCTTGAACGGGCAAGGCGGAAGGGCCTACGGTGGCTGGTGGTTGGCGCCTTCCAGTCCTTTCACAAGACTACGCAGGAAAGGGCACCCGTGGTGTGTCAAGTGTGTTGCCGCAGTCAAGTCGGTCGGGTAGCTTGGCCTTCACCTTGGAGCCGGAACTCTTGACATCAGCACTCGCCCGTCCCTCATCGACTTGAAGACACCGTGAAGACACCTGCTTCCGTTCGCGGGATCCCCCTCGTGATGGTCGTCTCTCTTGCCGCAATCGCCCCTCCCCTCGCCGCGCAGAACCCTCCCCCTCCCAACCCCGACAGCCTGGTTGTGCTGGACTCCATCGTGGTCACCGCCAGAAACCGGGCAGAGGCCCTGCAGGACGTCCCTATCGCCATATCGGCGTTGTCGGGCAGGGAGCTCCGGCTTCAGCAGGTCGATGCGACCGATCAGCTCTCCTACGCCACGCCCAACCTCACCTTCAATTCATCCGGCGCGTTCGTCGGCGCCAAGTCGGCATCGCAGGTCTTCATTCGGGGCGTGGGCCAGACCGACTACATCCCCACCACGGATCCCGGAGTTGCCGTCTATCTGGACGGCATCTACATGGCCCGGTCGGTCGGCCCGCTCATGCATCTCCTTGACATCGGGCGCGTTGAAGTGCTGCGCGGCCCTCAGGGCACGCTCTTCGGACGAAATGCGATGGGGGGTGCGGTGTCCGTGCACTCGACGCGGCCCGGCGAGGAGTCGCGCGGCAGTATCCGCCAGCGACTCGGCAGCAACCGGATGGCGTACACGACCGCTGCAGGGAGTGGCCGGATCGCGGAGGGTCTGTACGGAGGCGCCGCGGTTTCCTACCGCCACCGGGACGGCCACGTCACGCGCGTCCACGACGGACTCGACATGGGCGACGACAACGCACAGGCGGCTCGGGGATCCCTCGTGTGGCGGCCATCGGACGACATCGAGCTGTTCGTCACGGCGGACTACTCCCGGCTACGGGAGAACGGTGCGCCCACGGTCTCCGGGGGACTCAACGACCGTCAGGCCTTCGCCACCTTCGGCAACGCCCTGCTACCGGAATGCGAGGCGGTCAGGATAAACCCCAACTTTCCCCGTGCGGGTCCGCCGACCTTCCCTCCTCCAGGGACCGGGGCCGGCGGCGCGGCAGGCTGCTATGGGCCGGACAGCTTTGCGGGCGAGTACACATCAGAGGGCACGTTTCCGGCCTTTGAAGACCTCGACTCCTGGGGAAGCAGCGCGGAGCTGTCCTGGTCGCTGGCAGGTTGGGGTACGTTGACGTCGCTGACCGGTTACCGAGGTTTCCGGCTGAGGACGTCGCGCGACGCGGACAACACCCCGGCCAACATGGTGAGCAACCAGCAGGACTGGGACCACGAGCAGGTCACCCAGGAACTGCAAATCGGCGGACTGGCCGCTGGAAGACGACTGCACTGGCAAACCGGCCTCTACCTGTTCCGCGAATTCGGATACGAGGTCGGCCATGTGCTCATTCCCGTAGGCGCGTCGGTAATCGGACGCGATTACGACAACCGGTCGGTGGCTGGGTTCGGCCAGATTACCGCCGATGTGACGGACAGGGTGTCGTTGACTGCTGGCGGGCGGTACACATTGGATCGGAAGGGCCTGAACCCCGACATGTACGCCGTTGGCGACGCCTCCCAGAGCAGGGGCAGCATCTTCGGTCCCACCTGGCCGTTGCTTCAGGGGATATTCAGTTCGCCAGGGGGTCCGATGCGGCCGGGAGACCGGATGCTCCCCCGCAGGGATTTCACCGAGAACTTCAGCGCGCTCACGGTAACGGCAACGGCGGCGTACCATTTCACGCCCGGCGCGATGGGCTACGTCGGATACTCCGAGGGGTTCAAGAGCGGCGGGTTCAATGGGCGCTTTCCGGCGCCTCCGCCGGGCCACGAACCGAATTCCCCGACCGCGGCCCCCGACACCTATGAGCCGGAGGCGGTCTCCAGCTACGAGCTGGGATTCAAGTCGCTTCTGGCCGGGGGCAGGCTGCTGTTCAACGTCGCGCTGTTCCGAGCCACCTACGACGATATGCATATCATCGTACGTGAGACCTTCATCCCGAAGACGTTCAACGGAGGGACCGCCAACATGTCCGGCGCCGAGCTGGAGACCGCCTGGGTGCCCGGCGGCGGGTGGGACCTCAGGGCCAATCTGGGCACGATCCGCGCCGAGTACGACGAGCTCAGCGAGAGCGTCCTGAACAATTCCGCCCCGATCCTTCCCGATTACCGGCTCGCCAAGACGCCGAACTTGAATTACTCCGTCAGCGTGTCCAAGGCGATAGCCGCCGCACGCGGTCTGGTGCTCACGCCACGGCTCAACTGGTCGTTCACGGGATCACAGTACCACGATGCGACCAACTCCTCGCACTTGCTACAGGATGGCTATCGCCTGGTGAACGCGGCGTTGCGCGCCCGGATCGGTGACGGGCGTTGGCAGGTGGAGTGGGCGGCCCGCAACCTGACGGACGAACGCTACCTCGTAACCGGGAACTCTTCCTTCAACACGGGAGGGTCGTACGTGGAGCTGGTCTACGGGCGACCGCGGGAATGGTCGGTGTCGGTTGAGTACAACTGGTGACATGTATCCTTTGCGCGACCCGTCACGAGTCGTTTACGCTGGAGGTGTCGTGGACGGCGGCGCCTTGATCGTCGCGCACCCATCATTCCGGACAAGGAGAAACAGATGTCGGCTTACGTCGTAACGCACGTTCATGTGCACGATCGCGACAAGTATGAGGAATTCCTGGCTGCAGCGATGCCCCTGTTCAAGAAGTGGGGCGGCGAAATCGAGGTCGGCAGCAGCGAGTGCACCGCATTGGAGGGCGAATGCCCCAGCAGGGTCGTGGTCCAACGGTTTCCCGATAGCGACGCGGCCCGGGGCTTCTACGAGAGTGAGGAACGCCGAAACCTTCGAGACGCTACGTCCGAATGCTGCACGTTCCACGCCATTCTGCTGGGAGACGACGCCTGACCCACAAGGGTCCGGCGGTTCAGCAGCCCGTGGGACAAGGCCCGCGCGGCATTCGGGCGGAATCGCTATCCCAACATCGCCCGAGGCAGGAATGTGACAAGCCCGGGCACGAGCGCGAGCAGCACCAGCAGCACCAGCATCGCGAGCCAGAAGGGTATGATGCCGCGAAAGATCGAACGGATCGGGATATCCGGGGCCACGGTCTTCACCACAAAGGTGTTCAGGCCGACCGGCGGCGAGATCAGCGCCATCTCGAGGGTGATCACAAGCATGACGCCGAACCAGATCATGTCGACGCCCAGTGACGTGAGAATCGGCTGAACCAACGGGGTCATCAGAACGAGGATCGCGAATCCGTCCAGGAACGTGCCCAGCACGATGAACATGGCGAGCACCATCGCAACCACCTGGGGCCCCGACCATCCCTGGTCGCCAACCCAGCTGGCCATGGCGAGTGGTGTCCGGGTGTAGCCCAGGAACACCTTGAAGATGTAGGCGCCGATCAGGATCAGGAACACGGTGCCACACGCCCTGAGCGTCGAGAGCAGGCATTCTGCGAGGGTATCTCGGGTCAGCGAGCCGCGCCCCAGTGCCACCAGAAGGGTCAGGAACGCGCCTACGCCGGATGCCTCCAGGGCGGAGAAGATTCCGGCGTAAATGCCTCCGAGGGTCACAGCGGCGAGTGCCAGAATCCAGTAGGCGCCGGTGGGCCGGCGGCCGCGCTGCCCGAGTTCGATGGTGGCGGTACGACCGCCCCGGGGTGCCCTGTCGGGGTGAAGAGTTGCGATGATGACGACGGTCATGACGAAAATCGCCGTCAGCAGAATTCCGGGCAGCAATCCGGCCATGAAAAGGTGGCTGATGCTCTGCTCGGTCAGGATGCCATAGAAGACCAGCCCGGCCGAGGGCGGAATGAGGATGCCGAGAGTCCCTCCCGCGGCGACGGCTCCCGCTGCCAGCGACTTGTCGTAGTTGAAACGCCGCATCTCGGGCAACGCGACGCGTCCCATGGTCAGCGCGGCCGCGAGCGAAGACCCGGAGAGCGCCGAGAAGCCTGCACAGGCGAGGACCGAAGCCGCGGCCAGGCCGCCTCTGACGCGGCCCAGCCAACGGTTGGCTGCGAGGTACAGATCCCGGCTCATTCCCGAGACGACGGTCAGATTCCCCATCAACATGAAGAGCGGGATGATGATGAGCGTGTACCGCGACGACACGGAGAAGGTCTCCCCCGCGATGATGGCGAGAACCGCCTGAGGCCGGATCAGGACGATGGCGGCCGCGCCCGCGATGAGCATGGACAGCCCTACCGACACCCGCATCAGGATAAGGACGAGCATCAGGGCGATGCCGAGCAGAGCAGCCACGGACCCGTCCATCAGTCGCCCCGGCCCCGCCGTTCGTCCGCGTCAGTCGCATTGGGCCGGCGGATCAGTTGGTACGCAAGCAACAGTGAGCATATCGCCATGGACACACCCAGCGCGTAGTAGAAGGGCGTGTGCACGATGGCGATCGTTCCGGTGACCTCGCCGCACTCGTTCCCGCAGCCGCCCTTGGCGAAGAGGGCGAACGCCGCGAGCGCGGCAGCGGTCGCCCCCACGAGCCTTGCAAGCACATCGGTCACGCGAGTGAAGACACCGCCGCCCAAGCGTCCGATGAGGTCGACCGACACATGCGTCTGGTTCTGGGCCGCGCAAACCACTGCGGCCGCAACGAGCACCGTCAGCCCCATGGAGGCGACATCCTCCACGCCCGGCAAGGGAGCCTGGAAGAGATGGCGGGCCACGACCTCGGCCACGGTCAGACCCACGAGCAGCAGCAACGCCCCGCCTCCGGCGACCGCGCAGACGGCGATCAAACCCCTTTTGAAGCACCCGGGGGACGCCACTGCGATCCCGGCCGGACTCCAGCCGAAAGGCCCTCAATTGCCGACCAACCCCGCAAGGATTTCAGCCACCGTCACGTCCCCGATTCTGCGGGAGAGTTCCGCCTCGTAGACTTCCGCGACCGCTCCCAGGAATCGCGCCTTTTCGATATCGGATAGATCGATCATCTCGATGCCCGATTCACGGGCGAAACCCAGACCGCGGGCAGTGGCAAGTTCGAAGGCCTGACCCCCGGACTCCGACAGGCGGACACCCGATGCCTCGTCCACCCATCTCCGTTCCCGCGGCGTGAGGAGATCGTAGGCGCCTCGATTCATCAGCAGCGTGACCGGAGTCGCGGAGAGAGGCATCCAGGTAGTGAGAAACGAGGCTACCTCGTTCAGCCGAAAGGCGGGAATGCCCCCCGCCGGCATCACGATTCCGTCGATCACGCCTGTCTGGAGACTCTGGTAGAGTTCCGTGACCGGCTGCTGCACCGGCGTCGCCCCCAAGGCCTCCAGGAAGGGCATTTCGATCGCCGACGGCACGCGCAACTTGAGGCCGCGAATATCCTCCAACCGGCGCACCGGCCTGTCGCGGGTGAGGAGCACCGGCGGACCGGGGGACCACATCGCCAGGATTCTCGCGTTGTAGTCGTCCTCCAGGACCGTAAGGCCGCGCTGCAGGGCGGCCGTACAGTCGACGGGGCTGTCGCACACGCCCGGAAATGTGCTCAACGCCGTCCTCGGGAACGTTGTGGCCGTATATCCCGGAACTACCAGGGCTATGTCCGCCACCCCCTCAAGCAACATGGGGTAATACCTGCGGGCATCGCTACCGAGGGCACCCCCCATGTACTCTTCCGCCGTCAGCCTGCCGCCGGACACTTCCGCCAGCCGTTGGATGAACGGAACGATGACTCCGGACCTGGGGGGAGCGAGCGGGGGCAACGGGTGCGCCAGGATCAGAGACTTGCTCCCGCCCTCGTTGCCATCGCCCTGCGAGACGGGAGAGCAGGCAGAAAGTGCGACGACCAGGGCCGTCGCCGCCGCGATACCCACAGGTGGCAGTCTCAGCATTTCAACGCCTCGAACTTTCCGGCCGACCCGCGGCAACCTTCAGGGTGACAATGTCCACATTGTGGTATTGCTGGTGCCGGACGGACGAAGCCAGATGCCGGAGCAGCCGCAGCGAGATTGCCTGCTCCTCCAGTTCGCTCCCGGTCTCATCTCCGAGCCAGGCCAGCCGATCCTGAAGGTTGAGCTCCTCCTGTCCCGCCGCAGTTGCCTTGAATTGCAGGACGGCGTGCCCTTTTTCCCTTGAAGCCGTGAGCAGGAGTGCGCGCCGGCTCCGCGCAGCGTCGTCCTCTTTCTCATCCTCCGTACCCGGAGGCTCCACCAGCATCAGCAGGGTCTCCTCGGCGGCGGCTTCCATCCGGCCGATCAACGCCTCCAGACCAGCACCGCGTGCGAACCTGCGAATGAACTCATTGATCCGGGGCAGTTCGCGTACGTCGACTCTTCCCCTGAACCGCGCTGCGCGTGGCATCGTCAGGCCCACTAGCAGGATGGCGAGCATGCCGCCCGCGGTCATCCCGTTGTTCAGGAGCCCACCCGCGAAGTCGTTGAAGAAGCCCGGGAAGACCAGGTCGAACTCAATGGTGATGCCTGCCCAGACCGCGAGCCCCGCGATGAGTCCGGACCGCGGATTGTTCCGACTTCCGGTAACCACCTCGCGCATGCCGACCACGAAGAGCGTACACAGGGTGACGATGATCACGGCAGCCACGACAGCGTCCGGAATCCCGACGATCACGGCCACCAGCTTGGGGAAGCAGGCCAGGGCGATCAGGGCAAGCCCGGCGAAAAGGCCCACGCTGCGAGACGCCACTCCAGTCGTCTCGATCGTGGCGATCGGCGTGGGGTGGAGCGTGTTGGGAAGCCCACCTGCCAGGCTTGCAAGGATGTTGCCGCCGCCCTCGGCCGCCACGGCACGCTGTACGGAGCGAAAATCCACTGCGCGAGGCTTCCGCCAGGATACACGCTGGGTTGCGACGGCCACCCCTACCGCCTTGGTGGTCCCGACAAGCGCAATGAAAACGAAGCTCGGCAGCAGCGCCCAGAAGGCTGGGCCGAAACCAAGGTCCAGCCCCGGGGGACGGCCTTCGGGCAACCCGATCCACGCCGCCTCGGCCACGCCTCCGAACTCGGAGATCCCCATCAACGTGGCCACGGCGGACCCGGCTGCGAGCCCGACCACCGGGGCCCACAGGCGAAGTCCGGGTGATCCCTTCAGGTGAATCCCGGTGGCCGCGGCAATCGTCACGCACGCGCTCAGGGGGACGGCTGCGGCCGGGGCGCCGACCGGCACCTCGTTCAGCATGCGCAACACGATGGGCATGATGGTGACCGGCAGAAGCATGATGACCGTGCCCGTCACCACTGGGGTGAAGACGCGGTGCAACAGGGCGAGCTGCCGGGACAATGCCACATGCACCATCCCCGACACGAAGACCAGAGTCGCCAGTAGCGGCGGCCCCCCTTGAACCAGGGCCGCAACACATACCGCGATGAACGGCGCGGAGCACCCGTGGAGCATTTGGTATCCGGCGCCGAGCTGTCCCGGCCGGACTGCCTGCACTGCGGTGATGATGCCGCACGCCAGCATGCCGCCGAAGATCGCCCACAAGAGGAAATCCCCCGCATTGGCGGCCCCAAAGACGATCGTGGGGAGTAGCACCGCGGAATGCACCGAAAGCAGGGCCAGCTGCGATCCGAGCCCAATACCGACGAGCGGTTGCAGCGAGTCGGTGGCCTGGTAGCGAAGGCTTTGGTCAGGTCTCATACATGTGCATTGGTCAAAGGCTCCGGGTCCGCCCCCGCGTCCCTCACGACGGACGTAGAGCACGGTGGCTTGCGTGAGTCTTGATCCCAAGATGCAGCGCCGTCGGCTGAGTTGCCAGGAATCGCCAGCATCCCGCGCAAGGCACGCCGGTTCGACCGCCGGTCAGCCCGTCCCCGCCGCCCTCCTCCTCAACCACCCCACCGTAAGCAGCAGCGCCGCCGCGAACACGATCAGGAAGGTCGCGACGGCAAGGATGGCCGGGCTGATCTCCTCGCGGATGCCCGCCCACATCTGGCGCGGGATGGTGTTCTGCTCCACTCCGCCGAGGAAGAGCACGACCACCACCTCGTCGAACGAGGTCGCGAAAGCGAAGAGCGCCCCCGAGAGCACCCCCGGAGCGATCAGCGGCAATTGCACGCGGGTGAAGGTCCGGAGCGGGCCCGCCCCCAGCGAGGCGGCGGCCCGGTTCAGCGTGGTGTTGTAGGCGGTCAGGGTGGCGGTCACCGTGATCACCACGAACGGCGTCCCCAGTGCAGCGTGCGCCAGGATCAGCCCGAGGTGGGTCTGGCCCAGCCCCATGCGGGAATAGAAGAAGAACATCCCCGCGGCCGAGATGATCACCGGGGTCACCAGCGGCGAGACCAGGAAGCCCATCAGGAAGCGGCGCGCGGGCATGTCCGGACTCGAGAGGCCGAGCGCGGCCAGCGTGCCCAGGAAGGTGGCCAGCGCCGTGGCGGCGGCGCCGATCACCAGACTGTTGACCAGCGCGCTCCGCCACACGTCGCTGGTCGCGATCTCCTGGTACCAGCGCAGCGACCACGCTTCCGGGTCCAGCCGCAGCATGCCCTCCGTGAAGGTGAAGTAGGGCTCCGCGTTGAAGCTGAGCGGCACGATCACGAGGATGGGAGCCATCAGGAAGAACAGCACCGCCGCGCAGAACGCGACGTGCATCCTCCTTCCTGCCCTCTCCGCCCGACTCAGCGCGCGCACGTCAGGCCACCCTCACGCCTTCGGTCCCGGCCAGCCGTTCGTACAGCAGGTAGAGGCCGATCACGCACGCCAGGATGATCGCGCCCAACGCGGACGCCAGCCCCCAGTTGAGGGAGGTCTGCATGTGGTACGCGACCATGTTGGAGATGAGCTGGCCGGTGCTTCCCCCCACCAGCGCCGGGGTGATGTAGTAGCCGATGGCCAGGATGAACACGAGCAGGCTCCCCGCCCCCACCCCGGGGAGCGTCTGGGGCCAGTAGACCCGCAGGAACCCCTGCGCCGGGCCGGCCCCGAGCGACGCGGCCGCGTCCATGTGCGAGCGGGGAATCCCGCGCATGACCGAGTAGAGCGGCAGCACCATGAACGGCAGCAGAACGTGCGTCATCGCGACGAACGTGCCGGTCATGTTGTAGATGAGCGCGAGTCGTCCATCGTCGGAAACGAGCCTCAGCGCGACCAGAATGTCGTTGATCACGCCCTGGCCCTGGAGCAGGACGATCCAGGACGTCGTGCGCACCAGCAGCGAGGTCCAGAAGGGAACCAGCACCAGCGCCAGGAGCAGGCCGGCGCGGCGTGGCGGCGCATGCGCGATGAAGTGCGCGAGCGGATAGCCGAACAGGAGGCACAGCCCGGTGATGGACAGGCTGACCAGGAAGGTGCGCGCGAACAGACGCAGGTAGATGCGGCGGTCCTCCTCCTGGCGCGCGATGGATCCGTCCGGAAGTCGCCGCAGATCGACCGCGGCCAGGTAGTGGCGGCTGGTGTAGCGCTCGCCGGCGGTGCGCAGCGCGTGCCAGGTGCCCGCCTCGCCCCAGGCCGGATCGATCCCGACGAAGGTCTCGCGCCAGGACCCGTCGGGCGCGGCGGCAAGCCGCCGACCCGTCACCGCGACGATGCTCCGCATCCCGCCCTGCACCCGGTTGACCCGGCCGGCCACCTGCCCGATCACCCGCTCCTCCTGCGCCCGCATCAGCTCGCGCGCGGCTGCCGCGAAGACTTCCTCGCCGGGCACACTCTCCCCGTCCCATCCCTCCAGCAGGGCGAGCGTCTCGGGCAGCGCGTCCGCCACCACCGCGTCGTAGACGCTCCGGCTGAACATCGTGGCGAGAGGCGCCACGAAGGTCACGCCGACGAAGGCCACGAGCGGCAACGCAAGCCCCGCCGCCCGCAGTTGCGGCCGCCAGTCGCGCCCCCGCCGCATCGCCTCAGAGCTCACCGTCGCGAGCCGCCCGCCATCGAGCCTCCCCTCATCGGGCCAGCCACGAGCTGAAGCGCTCGTTCATCTCGTCGGTGTGGTTCACCCACCACTCCCAATCGTTGCGCAGCGCCCGCTCCAGGTTCTCCGGGGAGGTGGGCATGTGCGGCAGCATGTCGACCCCAGCCTCGGCGTGCGACCCCACCAGCGGTAGCCCGGAGTAGCGCGTGGGGCTGTAGGAGATGTTGGCGCTGACCCGGGCCATGGACTGCGGCGTGGTCGCGAAGGCCAGGAACTCGAGCGCGGCCTCCAGGTTCGGCGTCCCGGCCACGATCACCAACTGGCCGAAATCGAGCAGTTGCCCGTCCCAGATGATCTCGAAGGGCTGGTTTTCCAGCACCTGGGCGTTGAAGATGCGGCCGTTGTACGCCGTGGTCATGGTCACCTCGCCGTCGGCGAGGAGCTGGGGCGGCTGGGCGCCCGCCTCCCACCACACGATCTGGTCCTTGATGGTGTCCAGCTTGCGGAACGCGCGCTCGATCCCCTCGGGGGTGTCCAGCAACTGGTACACCTCCGCCGGTGGCACGCCGTCGGCCATGAGCGCGAACTCCATGTTGCCCATCGGCTTGCGGCGCATGCCGCGGCGGCCTGGAAAGGTCTCCAGATCGAAGAAGTCCTGCATGGTCCGGGGCTCGGGCCCAGCGATGTTCTCCCGGTTGTAGGCAATGACGGTTGCGTAGAACTCGGCGCCGACGCCGCACTCGGTCAGGGTGCCTGGGAAGAAGTCCTCTTCGGGTGGCGCTCCATCCGCGCCGGGAGCCCAGATCGACGGATCGAGCGGCTCGAGCAGCCCCTCGTCGCAGCCGCGCACCGCGTCGGCGATCTCCATGGGCACCACGTCCCAGTGAATCCGCCCCACGTCGACCTGCGCCCGGACTTCGGCCAGGCCGCCGTTGTACTGGGCGTCGCGGATGACGACGCCGGTCTCGGCAATGAACGGCTCGTAGTAGGCGAGCTTGCAGGCGCGCGTGTAGGCGCCGCCCCACGCGCCCACGGTGAGCGAATCGCCGCCGTCCTCGCCACAGGCGGCAACGAGCGCCGCGAGCCCCAACACCGCGATCCGGCGGATCATGGGAGAGCCTCCCGCCGACGCGCCGGGCGGGCGCTGCAACGCTCGTTCACACCGCGCCCTCCGCGCCGCCGTAGTCCAGGACCCGGCAGTCGGCAGCCGTCCATCCCACGCGGATTTCGTCGCCCTCCAGCACCGCGCCCTGTCCCACCACGTTGGAGATCTTCGCCACGAAGTCGGCCCGCCCGCAGGTCTCCATGTGGATGCGCAGGTGATCCCCCACGAAGGTGATGTGCTCGATGACCGCGTCGAACTGGTTCGAGAACACCCCCGGCTCGGGATGCAGCGTGATGCGCTCCGGCCTGATGGAGAGCGTGACCGGGTCCCCCGGCCGGCAGTCCACTACCCGATATCCACGCACCACCTGGGCGCCCACCTTCACGTCGCACACGTCGCCGTCCACCGTTGCGACCCGCCCGTGCAGCCGGTTGTTCTCGCCGATGAAGCGCGCGACGAACGAGCGTTCGGGTTCCTCGTACAGGGCTTCGGGCGCGGCCACCTGCTCCACCATGCCGTCGCGCAGCACGGCGATGCGGTCCGACATGACCATGGCCTCCTGCTGATCGTGGGTCACGTAGACGATGGTCACGCCGAGCGTCCGGTGGATGCGCCGGATCTCGTACTGCAACTCTTCGCGCAGGTGGCGGTCGAGGGCGCCCAGGGGCTCGTCCATCAGCACGAGTTCGGGCTCGAAGACCAGCGCGCGCGCAATCGCCACCCGCTGTTGCTGCCCGCCCGAGAGTTGCCCGGGCCGACGCTTCTCGAAGCCCTCCAGCCGAACCAGCTTGAGCGCCCGGTCGACAAGCTCTCCCCGCCGGTCGCGCCCGATGCCGCGCACGTCCAGCGGAAAGGCCAGGTTGTCCTCGACGGTCATGTGGGGAAAGAGCGCGTAGTCCTGAAACACCATGCCGATGCCCCGCTTGCGCGGCGGCAGGGCGTGCACCGAGCGGCCGGCGATGCGGATGGCTCCCGCGGTCGGGGTCTCGAACCCCGCGAGCATCATCAGGCACGTCGTCTTCCCCGAGCCGGACGGCCCGAGCAGGCTCAGAAACTCGCCTCGGCGCACACTGAGGTTCAGTCCCTGGACGGCCATCACCCGGCCATCGTAGCTCTTGGCGATGTCCTCGAACTCGACGTGGGGGTCTGCTTGAGTCGTCACGCGCTGGTCCTGTTCCGTGTAGACGAAGGGCGGCACGCCGGACGGCGCGCGCAATGTAGAGTCAAAACCGTTGGCGGCAAAACGGCAAATCGTCCGCCGGGCCATCCGAGCCCCATTCTGGTGAGAACCCCCGGCCGCCAATAGGTTATCAAGGGTGTTGCGTTGGTTCCGGGCGCGTCCGGGGCGCGGTGAACACGTGCCGCCACGGCTCGTCGGATCGTTGGTGTCGGTCCCGTCAACAGCGAGAAAGCAATGCTCCGTCCCAGGTTACCCCGACTCTTTCCCCTCCTCGTCGCCATTCTGGCACTCGCGGCCTGCGGCGGGGGTGAGGATCCGGTGGAACCCGAGCCGGAACGACCGCCCGATCTCTCGGGCTCCTACACGCTGGAGTCGCTTTCCGCCATCGTTACCGGCGGCCTGACGCTGACGCCGCCGGATGTTTCGGGGTCCTTTTCGGTGCAGCAGACATCGGTCACGGGGCCCGAAGCCTCGGGCACGACCATGATCACCGTCACGCTTCCGGACGGTCTGGGCGGGATGACCACGCTTGAGGACCAGGGCACCTACGTTAATCGCCTCGACGGAACCTGGGAGCAGGCCGGCGTTCTGCTGCAGGGCCTCGGAACCTACACGGTCCAGGGCGCCATCCTGACCGTTGACGTGACCGAGCCCGCGCTCAACGTCTCGACCACGGTCTGGCGGAAGAACTGACGGTGGCGGTGGCAGCCCGTTCGGCGGGAACCGAGAGGCTGGAAAGGCAGAGCGAACGATCCGGTCCGGTCGGCCGCCGCACGACGCGCATCCGCCCACCACGGCGCCTGGCCCGGACCACGCTCTTCGCACTCTTCCTTCTGCTCGCCGGTGCGCCGCTGACCGCCCAGGCCGGACCCACCATCCGGGGCGTCGTGGTGGGCGACGATCAAGGCACCCCGGTCATGGGCGCGGAGGTGCTGGTGCAGTCGACCCCGCTGCGCGCGCTCACCGGCGACGACGGCAGCTTCGAGATTCCCGTGCCGGACGAGGGCACCTACACGCTATTCGTCATCGCGGACGGCTTCGGCAACGCGGAGGTCACGGCCGACCCCGCCGCCACCGCATCCGAACCGCTCCGGATTTCGCTCGAGCCGCAGCTCTTCGACGTCCCCGGCGTAACCGTCACCGCAAGCCGGACCACGGTCCGCCCGGGCGACGCGCCCGTAAGCGTCGCAATCCTGAGCGGGGAGGAGATCCAGCGCCGCGATGTCACCAACCTCAAGGAAGCGCTCCCGTTCGCCCAGGGCGTGACCTTCAACGCGGGCCACCTGGACATTCGCGGCTCCAGCGGCTTCGCCCGGGGTGTCGGCAGCCGGGTCCTGATGCTGCTGGACGGCCACCGGGCGCTCACCGGCGCGGAATCGAGGATCGACTACAACATCCTGCCGCTCCTGGACGTCGACCGTGTCGAGATCGTGAAGGGCCCCAACTCCACGCTGTGGGGCACCAACGCCATGGCCGGCGTGGTCAACGTGATCACGCGCCCGCCCCTCGGGCCCCCGCGCACCGCCGTGCGCGGCTACTACGGCGTGTTCGACACTCCGGGCAACCTCGACTTCACCGACGAGCGCCTGAGCATGCGGGGCCTCCAGATCCAGCACTCGCGGCAGGTCGGGGGCGCGGGCGTCACGGTGTTCGCGGGACGCGAGGGGTCCGACGGCTTTCGCCAGAACGGAGGCCAGGAGCGCTGGCATTGGCGCGCCAAGGCCGTCTTCGGAGCCGAGTCGTCAAAGCCGCTGGAGGTGTTCGCCAGCGGAAAGCGCGAGGACGTGGAGGAGTTCTTCACCTGGCTCTCCCCCGAGCGCCGTCTCGAAGTGGATCCCGCCGATCTGGGCGACTGGAAGCGCCATTCCGATCTCATCTTCGGGCTGACGGCCACCCCGGTGGTGACCTCGACGCTCAAGCTGCAGTTGCGGCCGCAGGTGCAGCATGTCCGCAACCAGAACTACTTCCACGACAACGAGGATTCCCACCGTTCCACGCGCTTCGGCACCGATCTGCAGCTGTCGTTCTTTTCCGGCGGACGTCATGCGGTCACATTGGGAGGAGAAGCGTCTCGCACCGGTGTGACCTCCAACTTCCTCAGCCCGACGCCGGACGTCACCGATCTGGCGCTGTTCGTTCAGGACGAAATCGGTTTTTCGGAGCGGCTGCGCGGTTCGGCGGGCATCCGGCTGGATTCGCACAAGGCCTCGGTAGTGGCAGGCGATCTGACGCTCAATCCCAAGATCGGGCTTGTCTTCGATGCCACGCCGGACATGAGCCTGAGGACATCCCTGAGCCGGGGATACCGGTCGCCCAGCGTCGTGGAGCAGTTCACCAGGACCACCACCTTCGGCTTTCGCGTCGTGCCCAATCTCGAGTTGCGCGGCGAATCGGCCTGGGCCGGCGAGGTGGGCACCACCATCGTCCCCAACGAACGGCTCTGGCTCGATGCGGGACTCTTCTGGAGCGAGTACTCCGGCCTCATAGAGGTCACCGGCGCCCCGAACCAGCCCCTCACCTTCCAGTTCCGCAACGTGGCCGAGGCCCGGGTACGCGGACTCGACGCCGGCATGCGCTTCGGGGTCGTGCCGCAGAAGCTGAACCTGCACGCGAACTACCTCTTCATCGACTCGCAGGATCTCGACACCGGCCGGCCGCTCGCGTACCGCTCGCGTCACAACATTACGACCACTTTGTCCGGCTGGGCCGATGTGCTGGCGCTGGACGTGCGTCATCGGAGCGAGGCGGAAACCGTTCTCGCTTATCCTCTGGATGAACGCGGCCCCATCACGCTGCTGGACCTGCGGCTCGCCCTCGAAGTCATGGACATGGATGTGCGGGCGAAGGTGGAGAACCTTCTGCAGGCGGAGTACGTAGACGTCCAGGAGCGCAATCCGGGAGCGACCCGGAGCTTCCGGGTCACCGTGACCTCCCGCTTCTGAGGCCGGCTCCGGGGCAACTCCGGGATCCGCTGGGGTGTCCAACGGATACCACCGTCCAGCGAGGAGATCCGTGACCCCATCCGATCCAATGAGCCTGGAGCCGCACGCGGCGGGCGACGGCCCCGTAGAGTCGCCGCTCGTCGGCTTCCTCTATCCCGCCCCCGCCGAACGCAAGGTCGGCGGGATCATCAAGTGGTGGGAGAAGCGGCGCCTCGCCTACAACGCGGTGCTGGCGGGTTCGGGCATCGGCACCATCTTCATGGCGCTGCTTACCCTGAACCCGCTCTCCGAGGTGGTGCAGGCGCTCCCGGCGATCCTTCCGTTCGGGATCATGGCGAACCTCTGCTACACGCTCGGATGGATGGCCGAGAGCGTTCTGCACAAGGTCTGGGGCCGGAGCCTGCGCCCGGTCGGGCCGGCGCTCTTCCGGGCGGGTCTGACGCTCGGGGTGGGCGTCACCTTCGTCATCCCCACGATCATGCTCATGGTCGCGTTCGTGATAAGGCTGGTGACGGGGAACCTGTAGGGCCGGGGCAACCGGCGCCTCGCAACGTCAAGCTACTCCGCTATCTCCCAACGATTTCGAGCAGCTCGATCTCGAAGATCAGCGTCTCGTTGGGGCCGATCAGCGCGCCCCTGCCGGCTTCGCCGTACGCCAGCTCCGACGGGATCGTGACGCGGACGTGGCTCCCGACCGACATCATCTGGAGCGCTTCGCTGAATCCCGCGATAAGGCCGTTCACCGGGAAGGTGTTCGGTTCGCCCCTGTCATAGGAGGCGTCGAACTGCGTTCCGTCGGTGAGCGTGCCGCGGTAGTGGACGACGACCTGGTCATCCATCGTTGGGCCCGGGCCGTCACCCTCTCGCAGCACCTCGTACTGAAGACCGCTTTCGGTGGTGATCACTTCGGGGACATCGCCCGCGCATGCGACGCAGGTCAGCCCCAGCAGGGCGAGTACACCGCGAGATGACTTGCGCATCACTTGCTCCTTGGATGGTGGAAGTTTTCGGGATGATGGTAACGTCGACAGGAAGCTAACCGCCCAGAGGCTCCCTTGCCCTCTGGCGGGCCGGATCCGCGTCGTCTTCGTCACATCCAGAGGCCATCTGCACAGCTCGCAGCACGAATTCCACCGCCTCATCTACGCTCTCGGTCGTCGGCACGGACGCCGGCAGGTTCGCCGCCCGAGCGGTGTCTCCCAGCAGGATGAGCGGTCGGCGGTAACGGATCGCGAGCTCCACCTCCGAGGCCGTCCCCGAGGATCCCGGCATTGCGATGACAACATCCGACGACAGGATGTTGATGTGGTTGCGGGAGCGGATTCCCGAACCGTCGTCTCCCCGGGCGTCGAGGTGAGTGCGGATTGCGAGTTCGACCCAGGGATTGGGATAGCCGGGGGGAGTGCCCGGGTCCGCATCGGCTTGATCGGGGCGCGCGTCCCCTGCGGGGAGGATCCCGACGACCAGTCCCTCCCGGTCCGGCACTGCGCTGAAGGCGTGCGAGACGGACTCCATGACGCCGGCCCCGCCCCCGGTCAGCAGGTGTACGCCGATGCGAGCCAGTGCGCGGCCAAGCGGCTCGGCGAGATGGGCGTGCCGGGCGGAGCCGGAGCCCATGACGCCGACCACGGGGCGGGACCGGGCAATAGACCTGCGAGAGCGACGGGAACCACGCTCGTCGGGCACGATCTGATCTTCTCCCGGGCACATCCTGCACCTTGCCGGCCGCCACCGGGCGCCGCTTCCCGCTCCGCCACGAGTCTCCACATCAAGATGCCGCACGCCCGCGGAGCCCGCAATCGGGGTTGAAAACGACGGTGAAACCGATCTTGCCGAGGTGACCGCCTTCCGTTACTCTTGCCGTCGCTGGACGCGGAAAGAGGTTTCACGAAAGAGAGGACACCCATCATGAAGAATCAACTACATCTTGTTCTGGCCGCGGCTTCCGGCTTCGCCCTTGCCGCCATTGCGACGTCAGCTGCGGCGCAACAGATCTCCGAACAAGCTGTCATTGAGGCACAGGAAGCCTGGGGCGAGGGTATTGTCGCGATCGCCAAAGTTCATACCGATGGCGGCGACTACGCCGCCCGTGCGACGGAACACATCAATGACCTTTATGCATATGGCGAGACCGATGTCATGTTCAAGCCGACCATGGCCGCTGAAAATCAGTTCCGCGATACATTTGATGGAGCTCTGAGCTACTTTATCGGACAAGACGGAACGGAAGACAAAGGGTTCGCGATCTCGGGCTGGACCAATGTTCGGTGGGAGAACAACGGCATCTACACCAACGACGCCTCCGCAATGGCCATGGGCAACTACTACTTCACAGGCCCGGACGGTAGCGAGACAAAGGTTGAGTTCACCTTTGGCTACGTCCTTATTGACGGTGATTTGAAGATCAATCTTCATCATTCATCGCTGCCCTACAGCCCCGAATAGTCGCGGAGCCCGGCCTTCGGGCCGCACCCAAGCACGGCCCGGTTCTCGCCACCGCGTGTGGTGATCCGGGCCGTCTTTGTGCCCCACGCCAGCCATGCAACCCAAGACACCAAGGAAGATGGCGTCCCGACCGGGACGCGCCGGGCGCGACGATGTGGTAGCGGGCGGCCGCGGCGCTGGGGGTCGGGAGCCCGCGGACAGCCGAGCGACATTCGGGCGCGGCTACGGCTTCCACGCGGCGGCGGCGGTCGTGGTCGCCAACATGATCGGCACCGGGGTGTTCACCAGCCTGGGGTTCCAGCTGGAGACCATCCAGTCCACCTTCCCGCTCCTGTTGCTCTGGGTGGTCGGGGGCGTGGCGGCTTTCTGCGGCGCGATCACCTACGCGGAGCTGGGCGCGGCGCTACGGCGCTCGGGCGGCGAGTACACCTTTCTGGGACGCATCTACCATCCCGCCGCGGGCTTCGTGTCGGGATGGATCTCGGCCACGGTCGGGTTCGCCGCCCCCACCGCGCTGGCCGCGATCACCTTCGGCACCTACCTGGCCTCGGTCTTCCCCGCCCTGTCGCCCACCTGGCTGGCCGCCGGCTTGGTCGCGGCGGCGGCGTGGGTGCACTCGGCCACCTACGGCGCCTCGTCCTTCTTCCAGCGCAGCTTCACGACCGTCAAGGTGATCCTGATCGCCGCCTTCTGCGCCGCCGCGCTCGCCATGGTCGACGCGCCCGAGCCCGTCGCGCTCCTCCCTTCGGCGGGCGATGCCGAACTCGTCTTCGGCGGCGCCTTCGCCGTGTCGCTCATCTACGTCTCGTACGCGTACACCGGCTGGAACGCGGCTACCTACCTGACCGGCGAGCTCGAGAACCCGGGGCGCACCCTGCCCGGCGTGCTCGCGGGCGGCACCCTGCTGGTCATGGTTCTCTACCTGGCCCTCAACTACACCTTCCTGAGGGCGGCGCCGATGTCGGAACTGGAAGGAAGGCTCGAGGTGGGGCACATCGCCGCCATGCACATCTTCGGGCCCCTGGGCGCCGACATCATGGGCGTCACGCTGGCCGTTCTGCTGGTCTCCACGGTGAGCGCCATGGTGCTGGCCGGCCCGCGCGTACTGCACGTCATCGGCGAGGACTACCCCGTCTTTCGATTCCTGGAGAAGAGGACGCCGTCCGGCATCCCCAGGGTCGCGATTCTCACCCAGGCGGCGCTCGCCCTCTTCTTCATCTTCAGCGCGTCCTTCGAGGCGATCCTGGTGTTCTCCGGCTTCACGCTGGGGCTGAACAGCCTGCTCGCGGTGGCGGGAATCTTCGTGCTGCGGAGGCGCGAGCCCGAGCTCGAGCGCCCCTACCGCGCCTGGGGATATCCGGTCACGCCCCTGGTGTACCTGGCGCTGACCTCCTGGACGCTCGCCTTCATCCTCGTCGACCGTCCGGCGCAGGGCCTCATCGGCCTGGGACTGATCGCGGCCGGGCTGCTGTTCTACTGGGTGGCTGGCCGCCGGACGGCGTAGCGGCGGGCCTGTTCGAAGACCTGACCCACGCTGCCCACCTCCGGCTCCGCTTCCAGCAGCCGGGCAAGAACACCCGTCACGTTGGCCACCGCAAAGCTGATTCCGCCCAGGTTGCGCGCGGGGGAAACGCCGGGAATCGGTCTGGGGAAACCCGACGCCAGGAACGCCGGATGTCCCTGATGGTCGATGCCCACCCGCACCGAATGGCGTGAACAGCTCCAGTCCAGCAGCACCCCGATGGTGCCAGGGATCGACCCCGGAAGCCAGCGCACGCCATCACTACGCCGAGCCGAGACGACGAGCGCTCCCTGCTCCGCCGCCCGCTGTACGGCCACGGCCAGCCTGGCTTCGTGCGCCGGATTCGACGTGCCCAGGCTCAGGTTTACGAGCTGCGCCTCTTGCTCCGCCGCCCATTCGATGGCCCGCACCAGGGCGCCGCAACTGGTGGCCAGCCGGTCGCCGAACACCTTCACGGCGAACAACTCGGCTGCGGGCGCCTTCTCTCTGATGGCCGCGGTGACGGCCGTCCCGTGGCCGAGCCAGTCGACGTAGTCGTCGGCTTCCGATCCATCCGACCCAATGGCCACGCCGCCGGCCACTCCACCTACGTGGGGATGCGCCGCGTGAACGCCGCTGTCCACCACCGCAATGCGGACACCCTCCCCTCGAAGTTCATCCGGTGGCGGCGCGTCCAGCCGCAGCTCCAGATGTTCCCATTCTGCCATTGGTCCCATGAGATCGATGATAAAGGCTGGAAGCTCCCGCAACCAAGCCAACGGATCGCCGCGTGGCATCGGAGGCTGTCGCATCTGCGTGAGCACCCCTCTGCACGGTGTTGCAAATCGCCAGATGCAACAAATTGTTGCCTTTTGACTTTTGCAACAGTCTGCAGAGGGTTGGGCAGAAGGACTACCGAATAGTCGCGGCCATCTGAGCGGCCCCTGCCGCTAACGCCCCTCGCCCCCGAACAACCGGGCGAACGTACCGCGCCGCCCCAGCAGCTCCGCGGCCGTGCCTTCCTCCACGATGCGGCCGCGCTCCAGCACCACCACGCGGTCGGCCCGCCGGGCGAGCGCGAGGCGGTGGGACACCAGGATGGTCGTGCGGCCCCGCATCACGGCCTGGTAGCCCTCCATCAGCGCGCGCTCGGAGGCCGGATCGAGCGACGAAGTGGGCTCATCGAGCACCAGCACCGCCGGGTCGGCCAGGAAGGCGCGCGCGACCGCGACCCGCTGGCGTTGCCCCGCCGACAGCTCCCTCCCCTGCTCGCCGACCAGCGTCTCGAGGCCGTCCGGGAGGGTCGCCAGGAAGGCGTCCAGCCCCACCGCGCGCGCGGTCGCCGCCACCTCCGCGTCGGACGCGTCCGGCCGGCCGTAGCGGATGTTCTCCGCGATGGTGGTGTTGAACAGGAACGGCTCCTGCTCGACCGGGACCACCGCGGCACGCACGTCAGCAAGCCGCAGCGCGCGCAGGTCGCGGCCGCCCAGCAGGATCCGGCCGGCGTCCGGGTCAAGCTGCCGCGAGAGCAGGTCCACGATGGTGGACTTGCCGCTCCCGCTCGCACCCACGACCGCCACCACCTCTCCCTCGCCCACCACCAGGTCGACCCCGTCCAGCACCGGCTCCCCGCGCCCGAACGAGAAGCTCACCCCCTGCAGCCGCATCTCCCCACCCAGCCGCTCCATGGCGACCGGGACGCCCGAATCCCGCGCCTCCACCTGCCCCTCCCCCCGCAGCCCCTCGACGTGGACGGGCGCCTCAGGATCCCGCACGTCGACCGGGGTGTCCAGAATCACATGCACGCGCCCAAGCGAGACCCGCGCGGTGGCGAGGCTCGCGTACAGCCCCATCAGCCCCTGGATCGGTCCCAGCAGCCGCATCTGGTAGGCCATGAAGGCGACGAACGTCCCCATCGTGATCGCCTCTGCGATCACCCGCTGGCCACCGTACAGGAAAATCACCGCCACCCCACCCGCCAGGATCAGCCCGGGCAGCCCGCCCGCGAGGTAGGTCAGCAGCCGCATCGACATCAGCGTCCGGATGAAGGCGTCGTTCTTGCTCCGGAACCGCCTCTGCTCCCGCCGCTGCGCGTTCGACGCCACGGTGAGCTTGAGCCCGAGGATGGTCTCGATCAGGAAGCTGCCGATCCCCGCGCTCCGCTCGCGCAGCTCCGCCGTGACGCTCTCGAGCCGCCTCCTGTAGCGCACCAGCGCCCACAGGCAGGGCGGCAGGACCGCGAGGCTCACCAGAAAGAGCCGGGCATCCAGCCAGAGCAGGATCCCCACCGTCCCCAGCAGGTACGCGATGTTGCCCAGCCACGACAGCAGGCTCTCGGAAACCACGCGCTGGATCTCGCCGATGTCGTTGTTGATGCGCGACATGATGTCGCCGATGGGGGTGCGGGCGTAGAAACGGGGCGAGAGCCGCTGCAGGTGCCGGTACAGGGCCAGGCGCATGTCGAAGAGGATGTCCGCCGACGTGCGCGTGTAGCGCATCCCGGAGACCACGTTCAGCCCGAACGAGACCACGGTGATCCCCGCGAAGAGCGCGACGATGCGGGTGAGCGCGCCGCCGTCCTGCCCCAGCAGGGCGGTGTCCACCAGGTCCTTGGACAGGTAGGGGATGTAGAGCGAGAGGGCGGTGCTCGCCAAGGACAGCACGAGGATCAGGACCAGCCACCTCGCGTACGGACGGACGAAGCCGAGAGCCCAGCGGACCTCGCGATCGAACAGGGCTCGCGAGCTACGCCTCATGAGCCCCGCGGGGGAAGAGTCGGGCCTCGCGCGCGGAGAACCGGCCCGCTACCCGGCGTCCGGACAGCGGAATCGGTGCGGGGGCGTCCGGCGGCCTCGACCCTACGAACCGCCGT
>VXNP01000132.1 GCA_009840525.1 Gammaproteobacteria bacterium | reverse complement strand
TACACCCCCCCCCCCACCCCCCCCCCGGCGGCGCGACCCACAGGGCCGCCGCCCCCCGGCGGGCGGCCGGCTTCGCGACCGATCCGGGACGGGTCGCCTATCGGGTCGTGCGCGACGGGCGGGAGGTGGGGTGGTGGCGGGGCCCCGGCCTGTCCCGGGCGGTGGACGGACCCGGAGCCTACCGGGTCGAGCTTTACAGGTATTCGGCCCGCGTGGGCCGGCTGGTGTGGAACCTGCGCCCCTGGATCTTCGCCAATCCGGTGCTTGTGCGGCCATCGTCCGGGGGCGGCTGACCGCGACCAGCCGACGCCGCCGCGTTTGCCGGTCCCCGCAGCCCCCGCTCGCCACGCGGAGAGCACGTCGCCGCCATGCTCCGGCGCCGCCCTTCACGGCCTCTCCGGACATGGCCGAAAACGCCGAAAAATGCTAGATTACAACGTCTTGAAGGCCGTCACCTGCGGTAGTCCGCCGCGCCCCGCATTACCCCCTCCGAAAGGCACCGTATGACCGAGGAAAACGCGACGAACAACACCGAGTACACGGCCAGACAAATCCAGGTATTGAAGGGGCTGTCGGCCGTTCGCAAGCGGCCCGGCATGTACATCGGATCGACTTCGGCGCGGGGCCTTCACCATCTCGTCTACGAAGTCGTGGACAACTCCATCGACGAAGCGATGGCGGGGTTCTGCACGCGCGTCGATGTCCGCATCCATGCCGACAATTCGGTGACCGTCATCGACGACGGGCGAGGCATCCCGGTCGACATCCACCCGGTTGAGGGCGTGCCCGGTGTCGAACTGGCCATGACCACGCTTCACGCGGGCGGAAAGTTCGACAAGGCCAGCTACAAGGTCTCGGGCGGACTCCACGGGGTCGGCGTCAGCGTCGTCAACGCCCTCTCCGAGCGCCTCGACGTGGAAGTCGATCGGGACGGCAAGCGTTATCGCCAGAGCTTCGCCCGCGGAGAGAAGCTCACCGAGCTCAAGGTCGTAGGCCCGGCAGAGGGCAGCGGAACGCGCGTCACCTTCAAGCCCGATCCCGGGATCCTGACCGAACGGCGCTTCAACTTCGACACCCTTTCGGGCCGGCTGCGCGAGATGGCCTTCCTCAACCGCGGGCTGCGCATCAGCCTGCGCGACGAGCGCGGATCGGGGGACGGGGCGCCGGATCCCGGACAGTACGAGGAGGAGATCTATCAGTACGAAGGCGGCCTGGTCGAGTACGTGGCCTACCTGCGCGGATCGCGCCAGCCGGTGCACCCGGAGGTCTGCTCGTTCGAGGTGAGCCGCGAGGAGGCCGAGATCGAGCTGGCCCTCCAATACGACTCCGGGTTCTCCGAGAACACGCACACCTTCGTGAACAACATCAACACGCACGAAGGCGGCACCCACCTCACCGGCCTCAAGGCTGCGCTTACCCGCACCATCAACGACTACGCGCGCCGCAACAAGCTCTTCAAGAAGGCCGACGAGAGCCTCTCCGGCGACGATGTGCGCGAAGGGCTCACCTGCGTCCTCAGCGTCAAGGTGCGCGAGCCCCAGTTCGAGGGCCAGACCAAGACCAAGCTCGGCAACTCCGAGGTGCGCGGCGCCGTCGAGATGACCGTCAACGAGCACCTGCAGATCTTCCTGGAGGAGCATCCCAGGGCCGCCAAGGCCATCATCCAGAAGTCGCTGCAGGCGGCGCGCGCCCGCGAGGCCGCACGCAAGGCCCGCGACCTGGCGCGCAAGAAGAACGCGCTCGAGGGGGGCATCCTCCCCGGCAAGCTCGCCGACTGCTCGCTCTCGGATCCCGCGATGACCGAACTCTACCTCGTGGAGGGAGACTCCGCGGGCGGGTCCGCCAAGCAGGGCAGGGACCGCCAGTACCAGGCCATCCTGCCGCTGAAGGGCAAGATCCTGAACGTGCAGCGGGCGCGCATAGACAAGATCCTCTCCAACGACGAAATCCGCGCCATCATCACCGCCATCGGCGCCGGAATCCACGAGGATTTCAATATCGACAAGGCGCGCTATCACAAGATCATCATCATGACCGACGCGGACGTGGACGGGGCGCACATCCGCACCCTGCTGCTGACCTTCTTCTTCCGCCAGATGAAGGGGCTGATCGACAAGGGCTACGTCTACATCGCCCAGCCGCCGCTTTACCGGGTCGCCAAGGGCAAGCGCGAGTTCTACGCCTACTCCGAGGAGCAGCGCGAGGAGTACATCCAGCAATTCTCCAACGGCAAGGACGCGGCCAAGGGCGTCGGGATCCAGCGCTACAAGGGGCTGGGCGAGATGAACCCCGAGCAGTTGTGGCGCACCACCATGGATCCCGAGGCGCGCACCATCCTGCGCGTGGACATCGAGGACGCCACCATCGCCTCCAACCTTTTCGATCGCCTCATGGGCGACGACGTCCAGCCCCGCCGCGAGTTCATCGAACGGAACGCCAGGTACGTCAAGAACCTGGACGTGTAGCGCAGTCAGCGGTCCAGCAACGCCAGGAGATCGTCTCGCCGGGGCATCGTCTCGGATCCTTCGAGAAACGGCGCCACGTCGGCGGTCAGACGCTCCCACGCCAGTTCCTCCAGACGCCGTGCCACGGTGGTCGTCCAGGCATCCTCGGTCATCGAGACATCCCCTTCGTCACTCTGCCGCAGAGCCTGGTTGAGCAGCTCCAGGTTGGGCGCCGGCCACTGAGGGTCGCTCAGGTACCAGCCCAGGTCGTACACGTCCCGCCCCTTCGCAAAGGGACGTCGTAGAACCGCGTGCAGCTTCCCGGCCAGAAGCGACGCGCGGTCGTGGTGCCACAGGCGAAGCGTCACGTGCCGGCGGACCAGCCGCGTCGCTGTGCCCGCTCCGTCCGGCGGGTTGGAATCCACGTCGATCTTGATCGCCAGGGCTTCTTCGCGGTGCGCGGAGAGGCCGTTTTCGAAGAGAATCCCGGGGAACCGGAGCCAGGCCGCATGAACGGCGGTTCTGGCTCGAAGCGTGCTCCGCACGGTGTACCCTTCGCGGCTTAGTTGTCGGCCGATCGACACGAGCCAGCCGTGAAGGTCGTACCGCTCCCGGTCCCCTTCCAGGGAGAAATGGAGGTCTTCGGAGTAGCGCGGAAGGCCGTAGAGAAAACGCAGCGCGGTGCCTCCCTGGAACGCCAGGGAGTTGAAGGCTCCCGCCCGCTGAAGTCCTTCGAGCACGAGGGCCTGGAGGTACTCCCGGAGCACGTTGCGCCCGTGCAACGGGTCCGCGTCGCGCACCAGGCGGCGGAGGTGGTCCCTCATACTGCTTCGAACCCGAGTTCGGAGTCGTTTTCAAGGGACCGCACGTAGCGAGCCGCGCGCGTCAGCTTCGGGCTGCCGATGGCCACCGCCATGCCTTCGAGGGATTCTCCGCACAGGGCGTCGAAGTTGAGCCGCAGTCCGTCGATCCAGGCCCGGTCGTCACCCCCTGGCTGCAGATAGGCCAGGTCGAGAAACGCCTTCTCGGGAGTCGCGACGAAAGCTTCCTGTTCGCCGCCGAGTTCGAGCAGGCGATATCCGTGGCGCATCGCGGGTTTCAGGTGGCGGAAGGAATAGCGCCCGAGCGCCGTCGTGCGCACCTGTGTCCGGCCCGGTCCGCAGCTGGTCACTTCCGGCACGAACTCCGGAATCGCGCCTGCGAAGGCGAGGGCCGACAGGCCGCTGACACAGGATCCCGGCGACAGGCGGTTTGCGACCAGGAATGGATGGGGAATCGTCTTCCGGTACGGTGGCGCGAGGGCATACAGCCCGCGACGAAGCTGAATGATCCGCCCAGCCGAACGCCAGCGGGCGAGCTGCCCGAACAAACCCGGGTCCGGCCGCGGTCCCGCCTTGAGAAGACCGGTCTCGAAGACGGGTTCGTCACCGACGATCTGCAGCAGCTTCGTGAAAGTCATGGCAGCAACTTAGCGATAATGCTCATCTACTGCCATATGCGGACGGACTACGGGGCGTTCCTCCGTCGCGCCGCATTCGCCAGGATCGCCTCCCGGAAGAAGGCCGCCAGCCCCTGGCCACGCTTCTCGAAGTACTCGGTGAAGCGCGGGTCCGCGACGTACATGTCCGCCAACCCCGCGTGCATCGCGTGGCTGCACGGGTAGAACCAGCGGTCGATGTGGCAGCGGTGCTCCTCGGCGAGCCCTCTCGCCGCCCTGCTCGCGGCGTGTGCTCCCTCCTCGAGCAGCCCGGCGAGGCGGGCCATCACTTCCTCGCCCTCGGCCTTGATCCGCGTCCAGTCGTCCTTCGAATAGCGCCGCGTGCGCCGCATCGACTCCTTGTAGGCGTCCGTGCCGCCCCAACGCTCGCGGGCCTCGTCCTCGTACTGCTCGTGGTCGAAGTCCTCCAACCCCTCGAACATCTGTGCCTTCGCCATCGGTCTCTCCTCCTCCATCGCCTCGAGGGCGCGGTCCACGCCCGCGATGATTCTCTCCGTACGGTGTTGCCGCTCGCGCAACAGTTCGCGCTGGGCGATGAGCGCGCGCCGCTGGTCGTACGCCCCCGCGTCCAGCATCTGCCGGATCGCGTCCAGCCCGAACCCCAGCTCACGCAGGAGCAGGATCTGCCGGAGCCGCTCCAGGTCCTCGTAGCCGTAGAGCCGGTAGCCGTTCTCCGACCGCCGGGACGGGACCAGCAGCCCGATCCGGTCGTAGTGGTGCAGGGTGCGTACGGTGACCTTGGCCAGCGTCGCGACCTCGCCGACGGTGTGGAGTTCCTCGCCAGCGGGATGGTCCGCGGACGGCAGCGTTTCGGTGTTCATGGAGGGGGAAGCTACACCCTGACGTAACGTCAGGGTCAAGGGGCTTGAATCTTGTTTGATTCGTGGACTTACGGACTTCCGTGGCCGGATTCCCGCTATTCTGTTCCCGCGGGCGCTGGTGCGCGCATACCTGCGCCGTCTGGTCGCAGAGCTGTCGGTCAAGCTTGCGATCGACGGCGTGCACCTCGACTACGTGCGCCACTGCGACGTCATCCTGCCCCGCGGGCTTTAGGAGACCTACGAACTACGCCATCCGGGATCCCCGTAGCTTCGCCACTAGCTGGTCTCGTCCGGCGACGGCGTCCTGGATTCGACCTCCTCTTGTCCCCACTCCGCGGAGCCAGGCGTGAGCGATAGCGCGTCCTGTGGCAATAAATCACTGATAAAACACAATACTCCACTAGTAGAACACAATACCAACACGATAATTCTGTTATACTTATTGGACCGTTCCGCAAGGCTCATAAGAAAGGGGCCCCCGAACCCGCACGATGAGGAACTCGAGACCCCGCCAATGCCTGTGTCGGGGGGTACCTGGTTTGTTGTTGGTCGCCCTTGCCCAACCAGGTATCGCCATCGCCCAGATTGCCGGCATCGACACAGCCGGCGCCGTCGAAGACACCTTCCTGGACGAGACGGCCCGCCGGCTCGTGGTCGGGGCGAGGCACACCCGCGACACGACCCGACTCGCTATCGGGTCGTATTCCGCGGTCATCCGTGAGCGGGTGGGCTTCGGTTTTCCCGGACACCAGCGTGACCGTCCCTGGGCGAGCGCCGAGCGGGCGGTTAGGGTCCGCTGGTCGCGCGATGAACCGAACCTGGTGGACATCCTCCGGGACCGATTCGACAATCCGGGGCCGGGAGGGCGCGGCTTCCCCGGTTTCTTCCGGGAACCGGGGGTGGAACGCTTTGCGGTCGATCTCTCGGGCGATCCCTTCCTCTTCGGCCTCGGCCCGCCGGTCGGGACGGCCTTGGGCGCGGACGCCGTTGACGTAGCGGATCCGCTCGGGGCGGATGCGGAGCAGTACTACCAGTTCCGCTCCGGTGATACTACGCGGGTTCGGTTGGATAGCGGCCGTGAGATCACGACGGTCGCCGTCATTGTGATCCCACGATACCGCAGCATCCGCCTGGTCGCCGCCATCCTGTGGATCGACCCCGCCTCAATGGCTCTGGTGCGGGTCGCCTATCGTCCCGCCAAGCGCGTCGATCAGGAAATGAAGAGGCGGCTGGTGCACCATGGCGAGTGGCGACCCCTTGCCTGGATGGACAGCGGCGGCGGCGCGCCGGGTGACGATCCCGCCCGCGGGTCCCCCAACATCATCGAGCTGCCCTTAAACCTGGCGTTCCAGGGACTTGCCGGACGGATCGAAATGGATCTATTCACGGTGATTGTAGACCTCGAGCCTTGGGACGGACGGCACTGGCTGCCGCGCGCCGCGCGGTGGAAGGGGCACTTCGGCAAGGAGGCGGTTACCGCAACCCGGCGTCCCCCGCCCGGGATTCCGTTCACCGTGGTCTGGACCGTGGACCTGGAAGCGGTCCGTGCATCCGGACAGCCCGCCCCGATGCCTGTCGTTACCGATACCCAGACTGGCGGTGAACTCCTGCCTCCGCCGGTATGGCGGAACGCCGCTTCAGTTGGCCGGCAGGACTCGCCCGTGGCGTCGGATCTGGCCGCAATCGGGATCGGCCAGGGAGGCGAGGCGATGGACCACGCGAACCCCTGGTTCCTTCGCATTCCCGGCACATCGGTCGGGCTCATGCGATACACGCCGGTGGAGGGGTTTTCGGTGGGCGGTGCGGTCCGGCGGGATTTCGGCTGGTGGCGATCCGAGTTGACGGTGCGACCTGCCACCAAACGGCTCGCCCTTCCGGACTTGGAGTTGGCGTTGCAGCACGATCATCCGTTTCGCACGACCCGGTTGTCCTTCTATCGGGCGCTGCGCCTGGGTGACCTCGGTGTCGGCGCCATGGACGGCAGGCCGGGCTACTACGTGGCGGCCGAGGACTCCGTGAACCTCCATTGGTCACACGGCGCGATGGTTCGCCTCACGCCCGGCGGTGGACGGCGCAACCGGCTGTCGCTGAGCGTCTTTGCGGAGCGCGACGAGGAGATCGTGACCGGTGCCGTCCGGAACCGGGTGGGCGGCGCACTCGAATGGAAGCCCTGGTGGGGGACCTTCGGCGATCAGTCGCTGGGCGGGGGCGCCAACGTGATCGTCCGGGGATCGCTCGGGGACGATCCTCACGTCAGGAGCATCATCGAAAGTGCGTTGGTGATCCCGCTGGCCTGGGGGTTTTCGCTCGGAGCACAGGCTGGAATGGCCGGTGTCTGGGGCGAGCCTGCGGAGCAGGATCTGTGGCGGATCGCCACCAACGGCAGCTGGATACGCGGATACAGGGACGCTGTGCCGACGCCGCGCACATGGATGGGCCGGTTGGACCTGCAACGATCCTTCCGCTTCTTTGGCCTGTCGGTGTATGGAGATTGGGCGTCGGCGGAAGCCGCGGACTACTGCGCGGTCGGAGCGGGACTTGTCCTGATGGAGGGATTGCTGCGCCTGGACGTGGCGAAAGGGGTCGACTGCCGCAGGGAAGGTCGGTCGGAAGCCGGATGGAGGTTCCAGCCCCGGTCATTCACTTTCTTCTGATGTTCACCTCCGGTGGACCCACGAGGTGTACCGCGGTTTCCCGTTCCGCCGCTAAACCAGCCACCGAAACCCGGCCACGACCGAGGCCACCGCGCCGAGGGTGGCGAAGGCGGGTTTGATCGCGCCCTCACGGAGGGGTGGACCGTAGATCGGCGGCACCAGCCGGTAGAAGACGATTCCCACCAGACCGAGAGCCAGAAGACCGAGACCGAGGTCGGTCAGGAGACCGGGGGCATCCGATCCGGGAATCCCCTCGATAACGCCGCCGAAGGCAATGAGCAGGATGGGGCAATGAACAAGAGTCCAGCCAAGCCCGATGTCGCCGAGCAGGCGCTGGCCGGGTGGACCACGGTCGGGTTCGTGGCCAAACCGCGCGACCCCGTACAGGGTGAGCTGGGCGGCGAAGGAACCGGTGAAGGGGATGAGGAGCCACCCCTGTCCTGAAACCGAGTAGGCGAACAGTATCCATCTCGCAAGCGGACGCCCGTTTTCCTCGAAGCGACCGGCCTCGCAG